>NZ_JAJSOU010000008.1:0-230219 GCF_021282405.1 Buttiauxella cochleicola | reverse complement strand
CAAAGAAATGGAGTATGCCGATCCAAAACTGGCGGCTGGCGATGAGTCGTTTTATTATCGAGTTCGGTGACCGCCTGAGCGATCACCTTTAATACGTTGGCAGTTACACAGAATTATTTACAGGGTCCCGACACAAACTTTATGCCGGGCTTCCCTTGACTAAAAAATAGTCACTTCAGGGTAAAGTCATACTGAATGTTGAGTTTGATATCCCAGTAATTCAACCTGTCGCCAGGCGCACTACCCTCTCGTTTTTCCCGACCTTTATCCATAGCAAGGAATATATTCAATCCTGTTAATGGCCCTTGCATCTGACGATAATTCGCACCAACCAGTACACCAACACCTTCAATTTTGACATCCTCGCGACTTGATTCGTATCCGTTTGTCACTATTGGCGCCACAACAATACTCGTTGAGGGAGTCAGGCTATAGCCCGCGCCAATCTGCCAGGAGATCATATCCTCTTTGTTACGATCAAGACTCAGAGAAAAAGGGTAACCAAGGTCGGTATCCACGATGGCACCATTCATAGCGTGCCGTAAATATCCTGCATTGGTAAACAAATTTCCCCAGGGAGTTATCCAGGTTAGTTGACCGCTGATAAGCGAAGTTTCATTTGGCTGCACTTGTGAACGGCTTAACCCATCCAGATGAATGTACATCCCCAGCAATTCGCCTTTTAATGCATATTCTTCGCTGAGCTCTACCCGTTTTTCCAGGATAGTTTGCAGCTGTGTTGAAACATCTTGCTGAATTGAAGCGCCGATAGAATAACGTTCTGCACTATTATGCCAACTGGATGCAAGGAACGTTCGCGGCCGATGTTTATCATATTTCCCGGTTGCTGCGTTATAGACCCCCTCATCACGGACCCCGGTTGTTGAATCCGTCCAGTTAAATACTCGCGAGCGCCACATAGCCCAAAACTCCAGGTTAGGCGATACAGCAAGGTATCCTAACGCCCCTTCCGAAATCGTCGGTAATGTTCGCTGCGAACTACTGGCAATCAGAGGAATTCGCCAGGGTAAACTGCCATAACCGTAATCAGTGCCGAAACGCCCAACTTTTAATAACGCGCTGTCGGTGTATTTCAAATTAACAGCACCCAATGCCAGGCCAAAGCTATCGTGCCCATCCAGATACCAGCGAGTGCTCATATCTGCACGCGCTCCTAATTTATAAACATAATATGCTCCACCCTCTATGCTAATATGGTTCTGATAATAGCGACTTCTGAAATCAATTAACCCGCCCTGAACCCAGGCGTAAATATCTTTAGCATTCCCTGCACTGGGTTTATCTGCTCTACGTAATTCATTTTTAAGGCGTAATCTTAATGAGGAATCATCTTCTGTTATAGATGTGGCATACACAGAGGTACAGGCGGCTTGCGCAGCTATGACAATAGCTACGAGCTTCGCATTAATATTCATAAGTTAACCTTGTAGGGTTTTATTTTACGAAGATGTTATCCGGTAAAGTCATTAATTAATTGCTGTTGAGCTCGCTTACGCACTTCAATTTCCTGCACAATTTCACTGAACTTTTTATCCGTTAATGGATAAAACCAGATAATGACAAACGCCAGTATCATAAACAGGCAAGGCACCAGTGCAATTGAGACTCTTATGCCCATTATGACGTCAGGCGTTTGTGCCTGGTTGGCGATATATCCGCTCATTCCCAGAATAAATGCCGGAATAGACCCACCAATTGCCTGGCCGCATTTTCGCGTAAATGAGAAGAACGAATAAGTCAGCCCTTCAATACGCACGCCGGTCAAATATTCGCCATATTCAACGGTATCAGCTTCCAGCGCCCACATCACAGTCATGGTTATTCCCTGCCCCACCGAAGCAATGGCAAGGGCTGTAAATGCATAATGTGGAGCTTGTTCAGACATCAGGAAAAAGAGCAGGTAGCCAAGCATTCCGATACCTGCACCAATAAGGAAAGTATTCTTTTTCCCAAGGCGCTTAACCAATCTTGGTACTAGTGGTGCGGAACCCAGCGTACCAACCAGCATTTGCACCAGCACTAGTACGGAAAACAGCCCGACATCATTGAGAACATAACGCACGTAGAACAGTGACGAGGCGCTAATAGCGAATGTCGAAATCAAAATACATAGCGCCGCCATACATAGCATCAATAATGGTCGGTTTCTTTTTAACGTTTGCAGGCTGATATGTAGCGAAGGCTGCGCAACAATGCGCACCACATTTTCCCTGGTTGATTTGAAGCAGATAAAGTAGAGAATCAGGCCCACTATCGCCAATGCAATCGTCCACTCAATGTAGACCGATTGAATTTCAGATGGGCTAACGCCACTAATTTTTGGCCCGATGATAAATGCCAGGCTGACAAAAGCCAGCGCTGCCGCGACACTACGTGCCGCCCCCAGTCTGGCGCGTGACTGAGGCTGCTGCGTCATTGCGGTGGCAAGTGACCCATAGGGAATGTTAACCAGGCTGTAGCACAAGCCGAGTCCCATATAGGTCAGATACGCATAAATGACTTTACTGGTATGACTCCAGTCAGCCGGAACACAAAACACCAGCACGCTAAACAGCATCAGTGGGGCTGATCCAAACAACAAGAATGGACGGAATTTCCCCCAACGGGTATTTACGCTGTCCACAATCCGCCCCGCCGCAATATCGGCAAAGGCATCAAAAATGCGCACAACCAATAGCATGGTTCCGGCAACAGCAGCACCGACGCCTGCGACGTCGGTGTAATAACTGAGCAGAAACAATGCACCCATAGCAAAGGCGATATTATTGGCTACATCTCCCAGACTGTAGCCAATGATGGTTCGCCAGGACAGGTGTTGATTCATCCCTTATTCTCCCTGAACCGGTTTTTCACCAAACGCCATGCCATTCCAGCGTTTCTTCAATACATACGCTGCCGACTTTGGCTTACGATCACGGGTAAAGATGCCTTTTTTATTGCCGCCCACACGTAGAATTCCCTGTGATGTAGCAAAATCGGCAAAGTTCCACACCTGCTCGCCAGCCACGGCGCTAACCCGGTCAAAGACACGGTGATACATTTCAAGCCAGGCGCACTGGTACTCTTCACTCCACATGTCGTTATAAACCGAGTGCATTCCTGCCAGCGTATCGACACCGTATTCCGTAATAATAATTGGGCGATGTAGTTTTGACTGCCAGGCCAGCAGTTCTTGCTCCAGCATCTGTTCTGCTTTTTCCAAATCACCTGATTGCACATACCAGCCGTAATAGCGATTCAGACAAACCACGTCGAACAGGTCGGTGATGGTGTCGCTTTCGGCATCGCAGAACATCACGTTTACGCAGGTAATCGGACGTGTCGGATCCAGTTCACGAGTGGCCTTAGCTAAAGGCGCAAAGTACTCTCTGGCTCCATTTGGACGGGTGTCGGGCTCATTGGCAATACTCCACATCACTACACTTGGATGGTTTTTATCCCGGGCAATAAGCTCTTTTATAGCCTGCAAGTGAGCCTGCTGAGTCTCGCCATTAATCGCCTCTTCGCTGTAGAGTTCTTTAGGTCTTTCGCCTGCGTCAAAAGTGATTCCCAACGATAAGTTAAAGCCAACCGCCGCGGTTTCATTAATCACTACGATACCGTGCTCATCAGCCCAATCGAGCATCTCTTCCGCGTAAGGGTAGTGGGACGTGCGATAGGAGTTAGCGCCAATCCAGTTCATCAACGCGTGGTCGTGAACCATCAACACCGGGTCGAAACCTTTGCCGCGAAAATCTGCATCTTCATGTCGACCAAAACCGGTTAAATAAAACGGTTTGTGGTTAATCAAAAACTGCTCACCCTTAACCGTAATGGAACGGATACCGACACGTACTGGATATTCGTCACACTCACCATTGGCTTCGCAGGTAACCCGCAGCTCGTACAAATACCCTTCACCTGGTTCCCAAAGATGAGGATTATCCAGTTCAAATATACCTGTGGCCCCCAGCCCTTGTGCCACTATTTTTTGCTGCCCATCGCGAAGCTCAACCCGAATATCACCATCAGCAACCACATTCCAGGTTACGGTCGCCTGTTCAGTATTTTCCGCAACATCAGTAACAACCGTAACATCCTGAATATACGCAGTAGGTGTGGCGTAAAGCATCACGCTACGATGGATACCGGCGTAATTGAAAAAGTCATGAAAGTAAGACTGCTGCTTTTTACCGTTATCCAACTCAGTGACGATACCCGGAGGGATAGTGTTCCAGCTCAGTTCATTATTGACGCAAACGGTGATACGCACCGTTTCACCTGCTGCCACCAGGTGACTGATATCTGCTTCGAACGGGGTATACCCGCCCTGATGTTCCATCACGAAATGATCGTTAACCCATACACTTCCCCGATGTGTAACAGCATCAAAACGCAGCACGATACGTTGGTCTACCCAGCCACGTGGAATGCGTGTTTCCCGCTGATACCAGACATTGCCCACGTAGTTGTGAATCCCCGCATCGGCAAACTGATCGTTGTAACTCCCTGGTACCGCGATGGCGCGGCTTTGCGCTAAATCCTGACGCCACCAGCCGTGTTCCATCCCCGCATCATTTGTATCGACTGAAAAAGACCAAAGGCCATCGAGGCGTTTAATTTCACGGGAAGAGGTTTCTGTAGGACGCAACATAGTAAAGATCCTTAAACAAAACGAAGGAATGGTGCCTGCCGGTTTCTGACTAAAACTGGCAGGAGATACCGATAAAAATGTGGAAGCACAGAATTAGCATGAAGCCAGGGTGGGAAAAATTCGTGAAATAACGTTCTGAAATGACGATCATAAAAATCAATATTGCAAGTCAGTTGATGTGCGCCACCCCACACAATCAGGAAATACATGATTGACTTTATTGGTTTTTTGTTCAATCGAACGTTCATTCGATTTGTTTTTGTATTCCATGTACACTCATCGCAGGAAGGTATTCCATGGGTTCTCAAAGTTAAGCGACAACTCTGGGCCTGTCAGGAAAACTCTTTTACACTGCTATCAATGGCCATTTTTATTACTGGATACGCAATGACGTTGACCGAAGTTCTGCCTACTCCTGAGCGCGCGCTGGCTGCGGCTCGACAATGTTTTTCCAGCAATGGATTTCACAGCACATCCATGAAAACCATCTGCAAAGCATGCGATATCAGCCCTGGCACGCTTTATCATCATTTCCCGTCGAAGGAAGCACTCATTCAGGCGATCATTGCTCAGGATCAGGAGCGTGCGCTGACGCACTTTCGCGACCCGATTGCGGGAGAAGGGCTGGTAGATTATCTGGTGGATTCATTTTTACAGCTGGCGAAGGAAGACCAGGCGCAACGCGCGTTAGTCGTGGAAATAATGGCGGAAGGGATGCGTAATGCGGAGGTGGCAAGAATGCTGGAAGAGAAATATCAGGCCATTACAGAGTTAATGACGGCACGCCTGAGTGAAGCCAGAGAGGCAGGTGTTATCGGTGCTACAGTTGATTTAGCATGTGCAGCCCGACTGTTATTGACCATGAACTACGGCACAATCGCAGATGCCGAAGCACTTGCCAGGAACAGTAATGACATGTTCACCATCTCATTGAAAAACATGCTCAATGGTTTGCTACAAATTAATACTCCGGCCTAAAGCAGTGGCTAAAGCCGGAGTTAACGGCGGCTGTTGTATCAGATTGCTTTGTCCAATACAGGAGTACTTCTGTGCTCCACCGCCTGAGCAATTCGAGATTCAAGCAGTTTGGCAACAGCTGCAAACGCAGGCACCACCACTGAGTTACCAAACTGCCGGTAAGCCTGAGTATCCGAAACCGGAATACGGAATGCATTCCCTTGAACCGCTTCAAAACCCATTAAGCGCGCACATTCGCGAGGCGTTAAACGACGTGGGCGGCGAACCTGATTATCCGCGTTGTCAAAGTCCGCTTCCCCAAGAGATTTATCCCATCCCCGGTCGATAAGTATTTCAGCGCCATCTTTGTAATACCGGGCTGATAATGTGCGGGCCACACTTGCGGGGTTTTGGGGATCAACCAGCCCATAGCCAAAACCATTCCCCTTCGCCTGATGTTTTTTGGCGTAATAATAAAGATACTTCCACAGCGTAGGCGTCAGGATATATTTACTGTCGACAGAAGGTTCCAGTAATTCACCAAAGGTTGGGCGCCGTTGGGGATATAGCTCGCTGAGCTTAGTTAGCGTGAAATCTTTATGCAGATTGAGGTCGCGACGAAAACCTACCAGCACAATACGTTCACGATGTTGTGGCAGGAAGTTTTTACCATCAATAATTTTTGGATCCCCCGCCCCCATTATCGCGGCATCAGCCACCTCATAACCCAGGCTATCGAGGGTTTCCATAATGATACGGAAGGTGTTGCCTTTATCATGGCTTTTGAGGTTTTTAACGTTTTCGAGCACAAAAATTGCCGGACGTTTCGCATCAATAATACGCGCCACATCGAAGAACAGTGTGCCCTGCGTTTCACAAGCAAATCCATGTGCTCGCCCTAATGCATTCTTCTTCGACACCCCAGCCAGAGAGAAAGGCTGACATGGAAAACCCGCCAGCAAAACATCGTGGTCGGGCATCGTTGCCTGAATATGTGCCGCAGCTTCTTCATCGCTGACATCATCCCGATGGCTCAAAGTGACATCGCGGATATCCTGATTGAACTGATGATTCTCCGGGCTGCAATACCAGTTGGCTTTATAAGTACGCACCGCATGCTTGTTCCACTCGCTGGTAAATACACATTGGCCGCCAATTGCTTCGAAACCGCTACGAATACCGCCAATTCCGGCAAATAAATCGACAAATTTAAATGCGTATTTCCCATGATGGGCTGGCAAAGGCGGCAACATGTTTTGCAGCATTTCGCTTTCAGCTGGCGTCAAGGTACGCGGGGACGATTTACGGTTAAACCAACGGTTTAACGATTCACGAGTCCAGTCGCCACTCACCTGGCGCAAATGGTGTGCCACCGTCTTCTGGTCATAGATTTCCAGAATATGGCTCACGAGTGCGTAGTCTTCTTCTAGTTGTTGCTGCTGCTGGCGGAGGGATTGTTGTGAGAGTTGCACGGCAATAGTGTCGAAGTCGTTCATCATGAACCATAGCAGGGAAAATAGAGTGTCACTCTATCACTGATTTGACCCAGAGAGAATCAGAACAGCCCGCAACCGTTGCGGGCATCTCTTTAATTTTAAGAGGGAATTTTTTGGGAGGAAAATTGATGCACTACGTCCTGCTCAATACCGCAGTAATCACCTTTCAATTCAGCACAAAGTTTGGCCATGTAATTCACCAGGAAATCTGCATTAAGAAGAGCAAGTGCACGTCCTGCCTCGGTTTGCATGGTATCAGGCAATTTAAGTAATTTTTTCTGGAAGTGATCAAGGGCATAAGTGGCATCATCCAGCTCACGATGGCAAGCCAGCGGATCTTCGCTGTCAAACAGTGGTCGCCCCAACGCACCAGAAGTATAGAAAACCCGCGCAAGCCCTATTGCCCCTAAAGACTCCAGACGATCGGCATCCTGTACAATTTTCGCTTCAAGTGTTTGAGGTGCAATCCCGGCGCTAAAGCTATGAGCGCGAACAGCATGTGCAACGGCATCGTATAACGGATGCGGAAAGTCGGGAAAGTGAGCATCCAGAATGCGTAAAGTCTCTTGAGCAGCCTGTGTGGAAGCAAGATGACGTTCAGGATGGTTCTTCGGCAAGTTGACAATATCATGGAAGTAACACGCGGTTAGCACCACTAGCCTATCGGCCTCTGTGGTTTCCATGATCTGCTGTGATGTTTTCCATACACGACGAAAATGTGCCACATCATGGGCTTTATCGTCCTGCAACCAGTTGTGTTGCAAATAATCATCAAAACGTTCTTGCCAGTGGGCTATCGGCATACGTACTCCTCACTTCGCAGCTGGACCCGGTACTTAATATGAGTACAAGATCACAAAATAAGCAAGTAAAGCGCTGACAACAGACCACATTGGCACGATTTTATTTACCTGGCCCGCGTATACCAGGCCAAACCACCTAATAATGCAGCAACCGATCCCAGAACCAATAACCCCATTAAGGCGCCAAGCAACTTTCCACCGAGCGATCCCATATCACCACCGGTAACGTCACTGACAACCCAAAAGTAACGCACCACAGCCCAAACCGTGTACAGGCAAAATCCATAAAACAACCACAGCGCCAATTTTCCGCCCGGAGTACGAGTCGGTTTTTCGTCCATAACCTCTGACATATGTCCCTCAATTAATTAGCTGATGTATTGCGATAGGTGGAGCATCTCCATGGGTGTGATTTTTATCACATTTTCACTGTTTTTTAACAGCATGAAATAGCTGTTTTTAATCCGGATAATTCCTAAAATTGTAATATATCATGTCATTTCTCATCAAATTAACAACCCACAAACATCAGGTTATTTATTGCGCAATTTTATAAATATGTAATTTTAGACATTCTTTACTTAATATCCAGCCAGTTTTAGGGGCAAACACTAAAACCACTCCCGCCCGAATTAAAGTTCAGTAAAAACAACAACAAAAATCATGAATGCAATCAAAAATATCAGTTCTTAGTTTATCCGGTTAAATTAGAATAGAGATATTAGACAAAAAGACATTTTGGATTATAAAAATGCAGGGAATAGATATCGATAATAATACTAATTAGACTTTGAATACCTGTAGGTTCCCTTGTTAACTGCTCAGACTATAGATGCAGTCTGGCAACTAGCAAAACCCCTACCCCAGGTTTTCTGGGTTTCTCTCCCCGGAACGTGCATTCATATAGCCGATACATATATTTCCACTACAAACATTGAAGATAGAAATAATTTTATGGCTTCCCGCCCAAGCTGTGACCCGCGTCGTTGAAAGAAAAATTGGTAAGTGTTTGAATAATGGTACAGAGATATAGGGTGCAACCCCTCTCTCGGCGGTCCTGTTCTGGTCGCTGCCATGTGCCCCACTAGTGCGGCATTTTCACAGTCACGGTATAGTAGTTTTCCGTTCAAGAGATGACTTTGCGAGCGAGTAACATGATTAAGTGGCCCTGGAAATCAAATGATTCATCCGCTGTCACGGTATTGCCGTGGGAGCAGGCTTTAGCCATTCCGGTCCTGGGAACGCTCACGACTGCTGAGCAGAAAAAGCTGGTCCGTCTGGCTGACCGTTTTTTACAGCAAAAGCGGCTGGTGCCTTTGCAAGGATTCGAACTTGATGAACTAAAAAGCGCGAGGATCGCGTTACTGTTTTGTTTGCCGGTGCTCGAGCTTGGTACCGAGTGGCTGGATGGTTTTCATGAAATCCTCATCTACCCTGCCCCATTCGTGGTGGATGATGAATGGGAAGATGACATTGGCCTGGTGCATAACCAGCGCGTTGTTCAGTCTGGTCAAAGCTGGCAGCAAGGTCCCATCATTCTTAACTGGCTTGATGTGCAGGACTCATTTGACGCATCCGGCTTTAATCTCATCTTCCACGAAGTGGCTCATAAACTGGATATGCGTAATGGCGATCGTGCCAGCGGCGTTCCGTTAATAGCGCTGCGCGATGTTGCGGGCTGGGAGCACGATCTCCAGGCGGCAATGGGCAACATCCAGGACGAAATTGATATGGTGGGCGAAAACGCCGCCAGTATTGATGCCTATGCGGCATCTGAACCGGCAGAATGTTTTGCCGTGCTCTCAGAGTATTTTTTCAGTGCCCCAGAGCTTTTCGCGCCTCGTTTCCCTTCACTTTATCAGCGTTTTTGCCAGTTTTATGGCCAGGACCCGTTATTACGGTTACGTGAGAGTGAAAACATCGAGTCATCCAATGGAAATACGGTGCATTAATTCAACAAGTTGAGCTTAATTTAGCCATTTGAATCAGTGTGTTATTTTTGTCGTTGACTCTTTTTGAACGTGACGTTACTATTTGCCTCGTTCAAACGATTCCTCTGTAGTTCAGTCGGTAGAACGGCGGACTGTTAATCCGTATGTCACTGGTTCGAGTCCAGTCAGAGGAGCCAAATTTAAGAAGCCTGCTTAGGAAACTAAGCGGGCTTTTTGCTTTTCTACGCAGCGCCATTCTCCCCACTCCCTGATTGTTTCTCCCCTGTTAAGCGTCAATTCACATCGCCGATTAAAGTTGTGTAAATGTGAATCATTTAAACTTTGCGATGATTGTAACTGTTAGTGATTATCATTTATCGTTCGCCTGCCTAAAGGAAGTTTCACCTGTTCGGGACTCAAAGAAGTTCCAATCACTCTGGGATATAAACGATGAATGCTCTGCCTCGCACCGGACTGCGCCGTATCACGCTTGCATCGGCACTGGTCTTATCGGTAAGTCTGCCGGCTTTTGCGCAAGATACTCTGACTCTCTACACCACTCGTGAACCGGGCCTGATTCAGCCATTACTCGACAGCTGGACACAATCCAGCGGTGTAAAAGTGAACACGGTTTACATCAAGGATGGCATGCTTGAACGTGTTAAAGCAGAAGGCAAAAACTCCCCCGCAGACCTATTAATGACCGTCGATGCGGGTAATCTCATCGATTTAGTTGAAGCAGGCGTGACACAGCCTGTGGAGTCGGAAGTGCTCAAAACAGCCATCCCGGCAAATTTACGTGGTGCAGACAACCAATGGTTTGCGCTGTCGATGCGTGCCCGTGTGCTCTACGCCGATAAATCTATGCCAATTGATAACTGGCACTACGAGCAACTTTCCAGCCCTGATTATAAAGGTAAAGTGTGTATTCGTTCCGGTCAGCACCCTTATAACACCGGACTTATTGCCGCCATGATTGCCCACCACGGCGAAGCGAAAACCGAGGAGTGGTTACGCGGCGTGAAAGCTAACCTGGCACGTAAAGCCACCGGTGGCGATCGTGACGTAGCTCGCGATATCCTCGGCGGCATTTGCGATATTGGTCTTGCGAACTCCTACTACATCGGCCATATGAAAAATGCCAAAGAAGGCAGCGATGCGCGTAAATGGGGCGATGCCATTAAAGTCGTGAAACCAACCTTCGAACAAGGCGGCACGCACGTCAATATTAGTGGTGCAGCAGTCGCGAAGTTTGCACCAAATAAAGCCGATGCGGTGAAACTGATGGAATATCTGGTTTCTGCACCAGCCCAACAAATCTACGCAAAAGCCAACTTTGAATACCCAGTACTCAAGGGCGTGACCCTTGATCCGGTTATCAGTGCAACCATCGGTGAAATTGACGTGGACAAAATCCCGTTAACCGAAATCGTGAAACATCGTAAACAAGCGAGCCTGCTGGTAGATAAAGTTGGATTCGATCAATAAATCACTTCGTCTTCCGACGTTACGCGGCCTGGTTTCCGGGCCGCAGTCATTATTGACGCCGCTCCATCTCGGCGCACTGTGTATCGCGCTTGGCGTACTGACACCTATCGTTGCGCTTATCTGGCAAGCCACTCAGGCGGATTTCTCGCACTGGGATAATCTCATTACTTTTGTGCTGCCAACGGTGCTCAAAAATACCGTGCTATTACTGGCGGGTGTTGCAGTAATGGTCGGCGTAATTGGTGTGGGTAGCGCATGGGCAGTAACAGCCTGGGATTTTCCGGGACGCAAAATTCTCAGTTGGGCACTCCTGCTGCCGCTGGCGATGCCCACTTATATTGTGGCATTCGCCTGGCTTGATTTATTGCATCCTATCGGCCCGCTGCAAACCTTCATCCGCTTTTTGCTAGGTTTCGATAGTCCCAGGCAATTCCGGTTACCTGATTTGCGCTCGCTGCCTGGCGCTATCATTCTGCTGGGTCTGGTGCTGTATCCTTATGTTTATCTGACGACCCGCGCCATGTTTATCAGCCAGCCCGCTCATTTGCTGGAAGCGGCACGCACACTGGGTTGCAGTGCCACGGGCACCTTCTTTCGCGTAGTTCTCCCTATGGCTCGCCCGGCATTAGCGGTGGGTATTAGCCTTGCGCTTCTCGAAACACTCAATGATATCGGCGCCTCAGAATTCCTCGGTGTGCAAACCTTAACCGTCACGGTCTACACCACCTGGATTTCGCGTTCTGACCTCGCCTCTGCTGCGCAAATCGCCTGCATGATGCTGATGTTTATCTTCTGCATCCTGACACTTGAGTTTTATGGCCGCAAAAAACAAGGTTTCAGCAGTCGTAGTCTACGCAAAATTAAACCAACACGAATAGAGGGCTGGCGTGGGTGGCTGCTTGGCTCTGTCATCGCATTGCCTGTTATCCTGGGATTTTTGGCCCCGGTGATATTTTTAGCCTGGGAAAGCGCAAAACGGCTCGGCGAGGAAAATGCCCTCTCGCCTTCGTTACTTGCAGCACTACAAAATACGCTCTCACTGGCGGCGGGAACCACGCTAGTCGTGGTTTGTGTCAGCTTACTGGTTGCCTGGAGCGCACGTCACAGCGCCGCAGACAACGCTATGCCTGGTTTTCGCCGTGGCGTAATGCGCCTTTCATCATTAGGTTACGCGGTTCCTGGCACCATTCTGGCCATTGGTTTTCTGACACCTGCGATGGCAGTAGACCGCTGGCTGGCGGATTTAATGGACGTTCGCGGCTTGCCGCTGATGTCAGCCGGAGTTTTGCTCGTTATCTGCTGTGCTATGCGTTTTCAGGCGATCGCCATTGGCGCTTTAGACTCCGGTTTAAGCCGCATCCCCCCTTCCCTTGAACAAGCATCGCGCTTATTAGGGGAAAACGGTGTGGGAACATTTGCCCGGATTCATTTCCCGCTACTGCGCCCGGCGTTAGTCAGCAGTGCGTTATTAGTTTTTGCCGATGCGATGAAAGAACTGCCGACCACCCTGCTTTTACGTCCGGTTAACTTCGAAACACTGGCGACGTTGCTGTATGCAGAAGCCGCGCGCGGTACCTATGAAGAAGGGGCCATCGCCGCCTTGATGATTGTTCTCACGGGCACATTGCCGGTTATTTTGTTGGTTCGTCACCAGATGACTCGCCAGGGCTAAGGAAGAAGTTATGTCAGAAATTGCATTACGCCTACAGGATGTGCACGTTGCTTATGGCAACAGCCAACAAACGGTATTGAAAGGCTTTTCGATGTCGGTGCGCAAAGGCGAACTCGCTTGCCTGCTCGGTGCTTCTGGCTGCGGCAAAACCACGGTTCTGCGTGCTGTGGCGGGGTTTGAACGTCTGCAACACGGTGAGATTTATGTTTCACAGCGCCGAGTCGCCGGAGCGGGCGTGCATCTGCCGCCGGAAAAGCGCCACGTCGGCATGGTGTTTCAGGAATATGCGCTGTTCCCGCATCTTACGGCACAACAGAATGTGGCTTTTGGCCTGCGTCGCTTGCCGCGTGACGAGCAACAAATTCGTGTCAGCGAACTGCTAAAAATGGTGGAATTACACAGCCATGCCAGCCGTTATCCTCATGAGCTTTCCGGCGGGCAACAACAGCGTATTGCACTGGCACGAGCGTTAGCACCGCACCCTGAAATTCTGCTGTTAGACGAACCGTTTTCGAGTCTGGACAAGAAAACGCGCCAACGCCTTGGGACGGAAGTTCGCGATATTTTGCGTGACGCCGGGCAAACAGCATTGCTGGTGACGCACAGCGAACACGAAGCCCAGCTTATGGCCGACCATATTGGTTATGTGCAACAAGGTGAGTATTGCGCGAGTCAGCATTCTCGCGCGCCACAAACGGAAGGTTTAATTTAACGCTTAAACCGCGGCGGTTTCGTGCAAGCGTAACCAGAGCAGAGCAGAATCCGTCTTACTAAATGCGACGGTCGAGTAGCGCAGAGTTTTCTCTTGCCCGGGTAAACTTTGCCACTCGCTATAGCTGACCACCGCACCGGCAGGCCACTCGGCAATAACCGTTATCTCCTCCAGTGAAATTTTCAATCCAGGTTTTGCGGCTGGCTGAGCCTGAAAGAATGCGCTTAGTGTGTCAAAATTCAGTGTTTTGCCACCGGGCGTGACCATGGTAAATACCGGCGAAAAGCGAGCCAGCAACGCCTGCACATCCCCTTCTCCTTTGCCGAGCCAGTTTTCGATTGCCACGTGAGCCTCTATCACTTCCTGAATGTAGCGATTCATCTTCTCTCCTTTTGAGCCTTAAGTTGACGCAAGATAGCGCCGTTAGCGATGCGCAGACAAAGCAGCGCAGGAATTAATGTGCTGACTGCCGCCAGATAAAAACACCATTGATAAGCCGTTGCGGACGCAAGCGTTTCCAGCAAGGTATTGAGCAGCAGACTCAACACTGATATGCCCATGCAAAAGCTCAGTTGGCGGTTGATGTTCCACAGTGCGCTTGCCTGGCCGAGTTGTTCATCTGCCACCTGTAAAAAGGCGCAACTTTGCGCGGTACTGCTGCATAAGCTACCTCCGAACCCCATCATGGCGAAAGCAACCAGCAAAAGTGGATATTGTTCCGCGCTATGAACCAGGGTCAACGCCAGAATACCCAGCCCTTGCAGCAGACAACCCGTTATCAACATAGGGCGTGGGCCAAAACGGTTGAACTGTTTTCCGGTGAACGTTATCGCCAGTAAAGAAGCCATCGACCAGGGCACCATCAGGCTGCCGACTCGCGTAGCACTGAGGTTAAGCTGGTTTTGCAGCCAAAGCGTAGCTATCAGGCTGACGCCAATAAACATCCCCGGAATACACTGATAAATCATCATGGCGCTGCGTAATAAAGGCTCCTTTACCAGACGGAGATTAATCAGCGGTTGCGGATGACGCAGGCTATGGCGAACGAACCCTGCAAACAGCGTGATCGCGCATAGCAACAATACGATGCCATTCACCATCTGGCCGTTTTCAGCAAGCATGGTGAAGCCGAGTAAAGTACACATCAGCGCACCGCAGCCGCTGCCCAGGCCGATAAAATCCAACGCCGTGGGCTGCGTGGTGCGGGGTTCTTTTTGTAGCCAGACTGCCGCCAGCAGCAGCGCGATGAAAGCAAGCGGTAGATTGGCGAAGAAAACCCAGCGCCAGCTGAGTGAATCGACAATCACACCCCCAATCGCAGGCGACAGCGCCGGAGCTAACAGGCCCACTAACATTATCGCCGCCGATAATGCGGCGCGTTCATGACTGCGATAAAGCTGGTAGGTCAACGTCTGCCCAACCGGGAGCAGCAGTCCACCGCCCAGGCCCTGCAATAGCCGCCAGCCAATCAGTTGCTCGATAGATTGCGCCATACCCGCGCCCAATGTCGCCAGCAAGAATGAACTCAGCGAAAGCAGTAAAACAGTGCGCCCACCCAGGCGCTGCGCGAGCCAGGCACTCAGCGGGATCACCAGCGTCAGTCCTAAAATATAAGCGTTACTGACCCAGGAAAGCTCGCTGACTGAAGCCCCAAACCCGCGTCCGATAGCGGGATACGCGACGTTGGCGATAAACATGTTGATCAAATCAACGAAAAAGCCCAGCAGATAAACAATGGCAACTTTGGTGCGATAACGCATAAAACCTCCGGTTAGAGGCGACGGAGTGTAGCGGTATGGAAGAGAGGGATAAATCGTCTGGCAGGCGTTACACTGTCAAAATATTTTTGACAGTGCCGAGGGTTATTGTGCTGAATCTGCAACGCTTAACCATATTTGTCGCAGTGGTGAAGGCCGGGAGTTTTACCGCAGCGGCTACCGCGCTGGGCCTGACCAAAGCGGTGGTGAGTTTTAACATCAAACAGCTTGAGGCAGAATCAGGCGTCTCGCTGTTGGTGCGCAGCACCCGGCGGCTTTCGCTGACTGACGCAGGAGAGCGTTTTTATCCCCGTTGCCAACAACTGCTTGAGGAAGCTCAAAACCTGCTGGACGATGTGCAGCGCGATCACCAGGGGCTGAGCGGTGTTTTGCGTATCACCAGCACGCCGGAATATGGATCGCAGGTTGTGGTGCCTGCGCTTGCGGCCTTTTCACGTGAACATCCGCAACTGCGCATCCAGCACGTTTCTTCTTCTTATCATGCGGATTTGATAGCAGAACGCTTCGATGTGGCTATCCGCCTCGGCCAGCTTGCGGATTCGAATCATCGGGCCGCACCTGTCGATAGTTTCGCGATTTTACCCGTTGCCGCCCCTGCTTATCTGGCCGGACATCCCATAGAAAACCAGGCTCAGTTGGCGCAGGCCACATGGCTTGCACACAGCCGCCTGGCTTCGCCTCTTAGTTGGCAAGTCACCACCCCAGAACAGCAGGCGATATCATTCGATGTGGAAGAACCGCCCAGTATCGTTGCAGATAGCGCATCCGCGCTGCTAGCCTTTGCCCTTGCAGGTGCAGGTGTCGCACTCTTACCCGAGTGGCTGGTACGCCCGGCGATCGCCTCGGGTCAGTTACAAGCGGTGCTGAGTCACCACCAGTTTCCTCGCCAGAGCATCTATGCGCTTTACCCCAACACTCGCCATGTTCCTGAAAAAGTACGCGTGTTTATTGATTTCTTTCAGGCGTGGGTGGCTCGCACAAAAAACTAGAAAAAGGCCGCCACAGATACTGTGGCGGCCTCGGTTTTGTCGCTCAAAAAGCAGGGTTTATGGCTCAACCGCATTCAAACGAATAAGCTGTAATGGCTCAGTCAGCAGCGCATCCATTTGCTTAATAAACGCCTGGAAATGCGGCAAGGCGATATGCACATCCAGCGCTTCCTGCCCTTTCCACGACTCGCGCATGTAAAACGTGTCCGGCGAATCCTGGAGCTGGAACAACGCATAATCCAGGCAACCTTCTTCCTGGCGCGTCGGTGCAATCAGCGCCTGTAATGCAGATTTCAGGTTATCTTGTTGTCCCTCTTTTGCCTTCAGTACAGCAATGATCGACAGTGTGTTATCACTCATATTTAGCATTCCGTTAAAATTTCGCTGAACTCAAGGCGCGATTTTGGCAACGCCGCGTTGAAGTCTTCCGCGCTGCGATAACCAATTGGCACGATAACCAGGCTGGTGAAACCTTTCTCACGCAGGCCGAACTCTTCGTCGAGAATACGGGCGTCAAAACCTTCGATTGGTACCGCATCAATGTTCAGAGTAGAAACACCCAGCAAGAAGTTGCCAACATTGAGATAAACCTGCTTTTCCATCCAGTGCTGCGCATCTTTGTAATCAAAGCGGTGCATATTCACAAAATAAGAACGACCTTTGTGCTGCCCTTCCATCGCCTGCTGGCTGGCAAAACGGCCATCGGCATTCTCCTGGTCCAACAGTTTTGACAGGTGAGTCTCATCAATTGCCGTTTTGGCGCAGAACACCACAACGTGCGAGGCATCAAGCACTTTGCGTTCGTTAAAAACGTAGAAGCCTGATGTCGCTTTCGCGATGCGCGCTTTCGCTTCGTCAGTGCTCGCCAGAATAAAATGCCACGGCTGCGAGTTGGTGCTGGACGGGCTGAGACGCAGTAAATCCTTCACTTTCTCAATGTTTTCTTCGCTAATTTTTTTAGCGGGATCGAATGCTTTGGTGGAATAACGTGATGCTGCTGAATGAATAATGTCCATGATATTTTCTCTATGATTTTTATGTAATTAGAAGCCTTCGAGGACGATTTTACCGACCGCGCGGTTGGTTTCAATTAATTCATGGGCGCGGCGCAAGTTAGCGGCGTTAATGGTGCCGAAATGTTCGCCGAGTGTCGTTTTCAGTACGCCCTGGTCAATCAAATCTGCCACGCGAGTTAACAGACGGTTTTGCTCAATCATGTCGCTGGTTTCAAACATGGAACGGGTGAACATAAATTCCCAATGCAGGGAGATACTTTTCACTTTCAACGGGCGTGCATCCAGTGTTTCAGGGTCATCAATCAGCGCCAGTTTCCCCTGAGGTGCCAGTACTTCAATCAGTTGCTGGTAGTGTTTGTCGGTCTGGTTGAGGCTTGCAACATGGGTAACATTTTTCACGCCAATACGCGCCATTTCTTCAGTCAACGGCTTGCTATGGTCAATAACATAATGCGCCCCTAAATCCGCCACCCATTGCTGGCTTTGCGGACGTGATGCGGTACCGATCACGGTAATGTTGGTGAGTTTACGCGCCAGCTGCGTCAGGATAGAACCCACGCCGCCCGCAGCACCGACAATCAGCAGTACATCATTATCGCTACCACCCTCTTTCACACCGAGGCGTTCAAACAACATTTCCCATGCGGTGATTGCCGTTAAAGGCATTGCCGCTGCGGATGCGTTATCGATAGATTTTGGTTTCAGCGCGGCAATACGCTCATCCACCAACTGGAATTCGCTGTTGCTGCCTGGGCGAGTAAGCGAACCGGCGTACCATACTTCGTCACCAGCCTTAAACAGCGAAACATTTTCACCCGTCGCCACGACCACGCCGACCGCATCCCAACCCAATACACGCGGCTGCTCCGCTTTAAAGCCTGCTCGCACTTTGGTATCGACCGGGTTCACCGAAATCGCTTTCACTTCTACCAGCAAATCGTGCCCTGTAGCGACCGGAGTTGGGAGAGTAATCTCACTAAGAGATTCCAGATTGGTGCCATTTTGTGCAGCTTGAGTAATCGCGATAGCTTTCATGGTTGCTCCAGAGATTAAAGGGTTCATCGAGTGAATGAACTCATGGTACAAGGTGTGCTGCGGGCGAAAAATAGTGCCTGTAAAACAACACTTATACTCGGAGAGTTAAAATGCTCAGGTTGGAAGACCTTACTTTGTTTGTCAGAGCCGCCGCCTTAAACAGTTTTAGTGATACCGCGCGTGAAGCGGGATTGCAGCCTGCACAGGTCAGCACTGCCATCAAACGCCTCGAGCAAACGCTGAATACTCGTTTATTTGCCCGATCTACGCGCAGCCTGCGGTTGACACCAGAAGGTGAAACCTGGCTGCCATATGCTGTTACTGCACTACAAACTCTTGAAGCCGGATTTGAACAAATTCAGCCTGCAACCGATGAAGTCCGTGGCGTACTGCAAATCGCCGTGCCGTCAGATTTAGGGCGAAATATGCTTTTAACGGTATTTCAGGCGTTTCGTCGCGAGCACCCGGCGTTGCATTTGAAAATTTTGTTCTCCGACCAGATTGCCGATGTATTCAAAGATCCGGTGGATGTCGCGTTCCGCTATGGTAATAACGATGACGCCTCGTATGTGGCACTGCCGCTGGCCCCCAATAATCGACGCGTTATCGTCGCTTCTCCCTCTTATATTGCACGTTGCGGAGAGCCGAAAACCATCAGCGAACTGGTGCAACATGACGCGCTAACCTACGCGCTTCGTGGCCGGGTCTATGACAAATGGACGTTAACTTTAGATGGCGATACACATCATGTGGCGGTGAAAAGTGCCATTGTGAGTGATGATGCGGAAGTGATCCGCCGTTTAGCCGTAGCGGGGGAAGGGATTGCCTATAAATCCTGGCTGGATGTCAGCGAAGATGTGAACGAAGGCCGATTGAAGATAATCATGCCGCAATATCAGGGTGATAGCGTGCCGCTGAATATGATTTGCCCGCATCGCAAACAGCTTTCCACTACGGTGCGGTTGCTGCATGAAGCGGTGAAACAGCGTTGCGATGTGCTGCAAAACCTTTTCCCCCATTAAAGCAAAACCGGCCACTGTTGCGGCCGGTTTGTAAAACACTTACTGAATCGGATAGGTATATGGCGCATTCACGCCCAGCGGCAGACCCAACGCCCACCACACCAGCAGGAAGATGCTCCAGCAGACGAAGAAGATAACCGAGTAAGGCATCATCATCGACACCAGCGTGCCCACGCCAGTGGACTTCACGTAGCGCTGGCAATACACCACAACCAGCGGGAAGAAGACCATCAGCGGAGTAATAATGTTGGTGGTGGAGTCACCGATACGGAACGCCGCCTGAGTCAGTTCAGGGGAGATACCCACCGCCATCAGCATTGGCACCATAATTGGTGACAACAGCGCCCATTTTGCAGATGCAGAACCGATCAGGATGTTCACGACAGCGGTCAGAAGAATCATACCAATGATGGTGGCTTCGCCCGGCAGCGCCATGGTTTTCAGCACGTCGGCACCCGCCAGCGCAATCAGCGTGCCGATGTTGGAATCGCCAAACGCCTTGATAAACATGGCGCAGAAGAACGCCATCACCATGTACGAACCCATTTTGCTCATGGATTGGTTCATCGCGTCGATGACATCTTTGCCGCGGCTAAAGGTGCCAGCCACAAAGCCGTAGACAATACCAGGGATGATAAAGATCAGGAAAATCAATGGCACTATGGATTTCATGATTGGCGCACCATAACTGGTGAGTGAGCCATCAGTTGGGCTACGAAGCAGCGAAGTTTCAGGCCATGCCAGCGCCGCAAGACCTGCCAACCCCAGAACCATCACCAGACCCGCGACTTTAAAACCACGGCTTTCCGCAGCGGTGTAGCTGCTCATATCTTCGTTATGTTGATAATCGCCGTCGATCTCTAGTTTCGACACGCGTGGCTCAACAATACGTTCAGTCACCCACCAGCCAACCAGGGTAATCATCACTGTCGAACCGATACCGAAGAACAGGTTACACAAGGTGTTGACGGTATAGGTCCCGTCCAGCAACTGCGCGGCAGTTTGGGTAAAACCTTGCAGCAATGCATCGTTACCGGTTGGCACCATGTTAGCCGCAAAGCCGCCAGAAACCCCGGCAAATGCCGCTGCAATGCCCGCCAACGGGTGGCGTCCAGCAGACATAAAGATAATTGCGCCCAATGGAATAACCAGCACATAGCCTGCATCGGCTGCTACGTGGCTGAACATTGCGACGAAAATGATCATCGGTGTCAGCAGTTTTTTCGGCGTAACACGCAGCATTTTTTTCAGGCCGGTATTAATAAAGCCTGAGCTTTCTGCCACACCCACACCTAACATCGCTACCAACACGATCCCCAGCGGTGCAAAGGTGGTAAACGTGGTCACCATTGAGGAAAGGGTGACGGTTAATGCCTGTGCCGAAAGCAGGTTATTAATTCTGACTGCTTCATTGGTCACAGGGTTGACGACATCAAAATCAACGGTGGAAAGCACCGCTGACATCGCCATCACCACCAGTAAAAAATAGAAAAAGATTAATGCGGGTTCGGGTAATTTGTTTCCTGCTTTCTCAACGGCGTTGAGAAATCCTGTCATTAGACGACCTTCCGTGTTCCTTGTCGTTGTGCTCATCACTACCTCGTCTTCCTGTTATATTCACCAAAGTCATTGCTTGCGGCAATTAATAACATTTTAGAATATTTCACTGCTAGTAACTTTACGTTACTAGTCAAAACGAGACATGGCATGGTGATGAATATCATGGTTTTAAACGAAAATCGCCCCGTGAGTTCAATAAACACACGGAGCAATGAAGATAGCGTTCAAAAGCTTCCAATAGGAGCTTTATTCTGTTTGTGAAATCGGTTCTCTTTTAAGACGCGGGTACTTTTTCAGCCAGCGTCCACTGATCATTCGCCAGTAGAACAACACGCCGCGCACCGTCCAGTCGAAGAACATCCCCATCCAGACACCGACTACGCCCATTTCCAGCACAATCCCTAATGTGTAGCCTGCAACCACGCGACAGCCCCACATGCTCGCCATGGAAACCCACATCGCGAAACGGGCATCGCGCGCCCCTTTCAAACCAGCAGGTAAAACCCATGACGCAGCCCAAATCGGCATAAACGCGGCATTCAGCCAAATCAGTATTTTGACGACTTCTTTTACATCATCTTCATGGGTATAGAACGAGGCCATCAATCCGGCGAAAGGCGCTGTTCCCCAGGCGATAATCGTCAGGCCAAGAGTGGATAGCCAGAACACATGGCGCAGCTGCCGTTCGGCCTGGCCAATTTGCCCTTTCCCAAGCCGCTTGCCGACGATAATAGTGGATGCCGAACCCAGGGCGTTACCGGGCAAGTTAATTAATGCAGCAATGGAGAACGCGATAAAGTTACCGGCAATCACGTTGGTGCCCATCCCGGCGACAAACATTTGCGTGAGTAATTTCCCGGCATTAAACAACACAGACTCAATGCTGGCAGGAATACCAATCCCCAGCACTTCCCACAAAATGCCGACTTTGAGCGGACGGAAATAGCTTTTTAGCGAGATACGCAAAGAAGGAGCAAAGCCAATCACCAGCACATAAACGAAACCGATAGCGCCGATATAACGTGAAATAGTTAAGCCCAGTCCAGCACCAAAAAAGCCCAGCCCGTTCCAGCCCAGCGCACCGTAAATCAAGACGCTACTGATGATAATGTTGAGGATGTTCATCCCGCCGTTAATCAGCAATGGGATTTTGGTATTCCCTGCCCCGCGCAATGCGCCGCTGCTGATAAGCGCAATCGCCGCTGCCGGGTAGCTCCATACAGTGGTTTGCAGATACGAGAGTGCCAATGCTTTCACTTCAGGTGTGGCAGCCCCAGCAATAACGTTAACGACATGCTCACCTGCCAGGTGAATGCCGGCCGCCAGGAAAACCGCAATAATTGTCATTAATATCAATGACTGTCGTGCGGCATCTCGCGCACGTTTAGGGTCGCGTTTACCGAGGCTAAATGCCACCACAACTGTAGTACCGAGATCCACTGCCGCGAAAAATGCCATGATCACCATGTTGAAGCTATCGGCAAGCCCGACGCCTGCCATCGCTTCCTTTCCTAGCCAACTCACAAGGAAGGTGCTCAGGACTCCCATCAGTAATACGCAGGTATTTTCCAGAAAGATAGGCACCGCAAGGGGTGTAATTTCGCGCCAGAACAGGACTCGGTTGCTTTTCCGTTTGGCGTACCAGCGAGTTTTTTCCACGCGCTGATGAAGTGCTGCTTTTAAGTTCAAGATTGACCTTGGGGGAGGAAGTGAAACCACATTTCAAATAATGATTTACAATCGCTTATCCTGCAAAGTATTTTTTTATAGCCGTCATACTTCAGGCTGCAGATGCGTTGGCTGCACTCTCAAACCCCGGTCACTTACTCAAGTAAGCTCCCGGGGATTTGCTCACTTGCCGCCTTCCTGCAACCCGAATTATTTAGGCTATACCGAATTTCTAAACTCCACCCAAATACGCTTTGCGCACTTCCTCATTACCCAACAAATCCGCCCCGCTGCCGCTCAACCTTATTTGCCCGTTTGCCATCACGTATCCACGGTCGGAAAGTTTCAGCGCGTGGTGCGCGTTTTGCTCCACCAGAAAAATCGTCATGCCGTTGCGCGCTAATTCACGCAGCGTCTGGAAGATTTGCTTCACGACGATTGGTGCGAGTCCAAGACTCGGTTCATCCAGCAGCAACAGTTTTGGGCGACTCATCAGTGCTCGCGCTATCGCCAACATTTGCTGCTCGCCACCGGACATGGTCATCGCCCGCTGTTTACGGCGCTCTTTTAAACGCGGGAATAGATCAAACATGGTTTGCAAATCCTGCGCGGCAAACTGGTTGCCGATGGGAATGGTACCCATCAGCAGGTTTTCTTCGACCGTCATATCCGGGAATATTCGCCGCCCTTCAGGAGCCTGTGCGATTCCGCCTGACGCCACAAAGTGCGTCGATTTATGGCTGATATCTTCACCATGAAACAGGATTTGCCCGCCGCGAATGCGCGGCTGGCCGAAAATAGACATTAACAGCGTTGATTTCCCGGCCCCGTTAGCCCCAATCAATGCCACGGTTTCCCCTTCGTTCACCTGCAAAGAAACCTGTTTTAGCGCCTGAATGGCACCATAAAAAACATCCACATTTCTAAACTCCAGCATCGCCTCACTCATACACTGACCTCGTCTTCGTCGGTGCCCAGATAGGCGGCAATCACTTTTTCATCATGTTGGATTTGTTCAGGTTTGCCCTCGGCAATGACATCGCCGTGGTCGAGCACAATAATGTGGTCGGAAATATCCATCACCATGCCCATATCATGTTCAATCAGCAAAACAGTGATGCCGTGGTGGTCGCGCAGGAAACGGATGATCTTACTCAGGGTACGAGTTTCAACCGGGTTCAAACCTGCAGCCGGTTCATCAAGACAGATCATCTCCGGTGCGGTACACATAGCACGAGCGATCTCGAGGCGCCGTTGCTGGCCGTAGGACATCTCTCCCGCCAGGCGATTGGCGCAATCCACTAGCTCCACCACTTCCAGCCAGTAAAATGCGCGGTCCAGCGCACGGCTTTCGGCACGCCGATAGGCTGGCGTATTCAGCACACCCGCCAGTAAATTGCGGTTTACCTGCATGTGCTGTGCCACCAGCAGGTTTTCCACCACCGACATTTCCCGGAATAAACGGATATTCTGAAAGGTGCGCGCAAGCCCTGCTCGGTTCACCAGATGCGTGCCACCGAACATTTTGTAGAAAATGCGCGAACCGAGCCGCGCCGGGTTAATCCAGTCACCCGGTTGGAATTTCTGTCCCAGAATCTGAATCACGTTGGTAGTTTTATCACGCGTGTTAAACAAGATGTTGCCAGCGGAGGCTTTATAAAAACCGGTCAGGCAGTTAAACACCGTGGTTTTGCCAGCTCCATTAGGTCCAATCAGCGCGGTAATCGACCCACGGCGCACCTCAAGATTTACATCGTTGAGCGCTTTAATGCCGCCAAAGTGCATCATCAAATGTTCAACACTTAATATCATCTCGCTCATGGTGCCACTCCCTTGCGCACCGCAAACCCGCTGCGGTTGATGCGAATCAGGCCGCGTGGTCGCCAAATCATCATCACCACCATCAACATGCCAAACAGCAGCACGCGATATTCGGCAAAACTGCGCAGTAGTTCGGGCGTCACCGTCAGCACAAACGCTGCCAGCACTACGCCCACTGTCGAGCCCATACCGCCCAACACCACAATGGCGAGGATTAACGCTGATTCAAAGAAGGTGAATGAAGTCGGGTTAACAAAACCCTGGTAGGTCGCGAAAAATACACCAGCAATACCCGCCGTTGAAGCGCCCAGGGTAAAAGCTGAGAGTTTAACCAGAACATGATTCAGACCCATGGATCGGCAGGCAATTTCATCTTCCCGCAACGCCTCCCAGGCACGGCCAATCGGCATACGCGTCAGTCGATGTTTGATGTAAAGCACCAGCAAAACCACCAACACCAGAATGGCGTAGATAAAAATAAACTTCAGATTGGGGTTATAGGTGAGATGGAAGAACTCATGGAACGGAACACCACCTTCTTCTTTGGCGCGCCGCCCAAATTCAAGGCCAAACAGCGTCGGAGGCGGAGCAGAGATCCCGTTAGGGCCGCCGGTAAACGTCAGCCAGTTATTCAGCACCAGGCGGATAATCTCCCCAAAGCCTAGTGTCACGATCGCCAGGTAATCGCCGTGCATGCGCAAAACCGGGAAACCGAGTAAAGCCCCTGCTGCTGCCGCCATCAGCGCCGAAAGTGGCAACATCGACCAGAACCCGAGTCCGAGATACTGGTAACCCAGCGCCAGTCCATACGCACCAATGGCGTAGAATGCGACGTAACCCAAGTCCAGCAAGCCTGCGAGCCCAACGACAATATTTAACCCAAGGCCCAGCAGGACATAAATTAGCCCGAGAATCGCCACCGTCAGCACGTATTTGGTCGCAACAAACGGGAAGCAAATCGCCAGGGCGATCACCAGTGGAATAATCCAGCGCATGCGGCTTTTATATTCTGGCGGGCGCACATACACGCCTGAGTTATCCGTTTCAAAACGGCTTAAAAAACGCATTCCGATCGAGGTGGTAAAAAAAGCACTCAGCAAAAAGCGCCCCACCATCACCACCGCGATAATCGCCACCAACCGCTGTCCTTCAAAGTTAAAGCTGTACCCATCAAGCACCACACCGACTATCGGGCCAAAAACTATTAACGCCACCAGCCCTGCGAAAATCGCATCCAGTAAGCAACGTTTGAGGGAAAAGCCTTCATGCAAAGCCGTTTCTGATGTCATGTTTTGCTCCCTCACACTTTGGCAACGATGGGTCGGCCAAGCAGCCCCTGGGGACGGAAAATGAGGATCACCACCAGTAGCCCAAACGAGAACACATCTTTGTAATCGGAATTCACCATGCCGGAGAATTGCGCCTCAGCAATCCCCAGAATCAGCCCGCCAAGCATCGCGCCGGGTAATGAACCAATCCCACCTAACACCGCCGCGGTGAACGCTTTAATACCGATAATAAAACCGGCGTAGAAATCGAAAGTGCCGTAGTTCATGGTGATAAGCACACCCGCCAGCCCCGCCATGGACGCACCAATCACAAACACAATCGAAATAATACGGTCGGTATTAATCCCCAGAATTGAGGCCATCTTGCGGTCTTGCTGCACCGCCCGGCACATGCGCCCCAGTTTGGTATTGCCGATAATCCAGGTCAGCAGCAACATGCCAGCAAACGAAGCAATCAGGATGAACACTTTGGTGTAGGTGATTTGCACAAATCCTTCACCAATATGAAAACGGAACACACCATCAAGCATGGTTGGAATACCCTGTTGACGCGGCCCCTGGCTGATTTGCGCGTAGTTTTGCAGGATTAACGACATGCCGATTGCGGAAATCAGCGGTGCTAAACGGGTAGAGTTGCGCAGCGGTTTATAAGCGATGCGCTCGATGGTCCAGCCGTACACGCCCGTCACCACTATGGTGAACACCAGCGTGCCGAGAATGAGTAAAGGAAACGACTGCAAACCAAAGAACGAAAGCAGCGCAAGCCCGATGGCGCACAGATAAGCGGAGATCATATACACTTCGCCGTGGGCGAAGTTAATCATGCCAATAATGCCGTAAACCATGGTGTAGCCAATAGCTATCAACCCGTAGACGGAACCTAGCGTTACGCCATTGATCAATTGTTGCAGGAAGAATGCGTCCATAGGCAGGCAATCTCTTTTAGCGCGGCGGACAAGCTTCTTTTGTAGGTCGGGTAAGCGCAGCGTCACCCGACACTTTCACCAGCAATGAAAGGCGAAAATGGTGGATGACGCTACCGCTTATCCCCCCTACAAATCCCGATATTATTGGACTTCTTTATATTTTCCTTTGTCATCCCACTGGTAGACGACATAGTCGGAGACTTTCAGGTCGCCTTTATCATCCCAGGCTTTTTTGCCCATCACGGTATCCACCGGGTTTGCTTTCAGCCAGGCGCTGGCTTTGGCTGAATCTGTACCGCCAGTGGCTTTAAATGCCGCAGCAATGGCCTGAACAGAAGCGTAGGAATAGAGGGTGTAACCTTCAGGTTCAAATTTGCTGGCGCGGAATTTGTCGATTACCGCTTTGCCATCAGGGATCAAGCGAGGATCTTTACCGAAGGTCATGTAAATACCGTTGGTATATTGCGGGCCGCCTGCCGCAGTCACCATCTCTTCGTTCACGATGCAGTCGCCGGAGAAGAATTTAGCCTGTACACCCTGCTCACGCATCTGGCGTACAAGTGGCCCCGCTTCCGGGTGGCAACCGCCGAAGAACACCACGTCTGGTTTTTGCGCACTGATTTTGGTGACCAGCGCATTAAAATCTTTTTCGCCACGTGACAGACCTTCGTACATCACATCATTAACGCCACGTTTCGCGAGTGCCGCTTTGGTAGCATCCGCCAGCCCCTGCCCGTAAGTGTCTTTATCGTGAATGATCACCACTCGTTTGGCTTTGAGCTTATCGATAATGAAATCGCTGGCGACCTGCCCCTGTTGGTCATCACGACCGCACATGCGGAACATATCGTTCATTTTACGCTCGGTGATGAGCGGGTTGGTCGATCCGGGAGTGATGGCGAGAATGCCCGCATCGTTGTAAACCTCCGAGGCAGGCATAGTAGATGAAGAACAGAAATGGCCGACCACAGCCTTCACTTTGTCCTGGTCGACCAAACGGTTAGCGACGGAAACCGCCTGTTTTGGTTCACAGGCGTCATCGCCCTGCACCAGTTTGATTTTTTCGCCGTTAATCCCACCGGCAGCATTAATATCTTCGGCGGCCTGAGTCGCGCCATGCCAGTACTGATCACCATAAGTCGCGTTCGGCCCGGTAAACGGCCCTGCGACACCAATGACAATATCGGCATGGGCGGAAAACGCCGTTACCAGACAACCAGCCAACACCAGAGAAAGAGGACTTCTGATCAATTTCAGCGACATTTGTATGTTCCTTAGCAAATCAGCAAAGAGGTTTATGCAAAACGGTGTAAGAGCCATTTCAAAAGCAAAAACGCGAACAAAATGCACTATCCAGTCAATTTCCTGTGGTTACAGCGAGGTTTCCTTACGGGGTTTCCTTACGATTTTCACAGCCTTGAACATTAAGCAAAATGGTTGCCAGATTTGGCCACCCGGTGCCTGGATTCAGACTTATTTGAGTATAGAGCGCCGTTTAATGCGCTCCGGTACAACGCAATGAATTTACAGCGGGGATCACATCTGCTTAACAATAAAGCTGTGGTGTTCAAGATTTATGCGTCTTTGCACCAACATAGTCCATAGATAAATAATGGTTACTATTGAGCGGAGAAATGGGCCGGAGCGTGATTTGTATTTACTGATTGCAGATAAGACAAATTCGCCTTAATACTCAACATCTTGACTATAAAAAGAGCAAACAAAAAACTTTTTCGTGAACCCTTTGACATGCCCCCCTCGAATCGTTAATATGCGCCCCGTTAACCGATTCCTCTGTAGTTCAGTCGGTAGAACGGCGGACTGTTAATCCGTATGTCACTGGTTCGAGTCCAGTCAGAGGAGCCAAATTCGAGAGCCCGCTTAAGGAAACTTAAGCGGGCTTTTTTGTTTTTGTGGGTTTCTATAATTCTCTCGCAGCACTAACTGGCACATCCATATGTACCGTTGTGCCAGGCTGACTGTGTTTTAAAAGACACCAGAACAGAGAGGACGACTCAATGATCACGTTATGCAAAGCCTGCGGCACATCCTATGAGGCCAGCGCTTCCCACCCGGCACATTGCAAAATCTGCAAAGATGAGCGTCAGTATCTACCCGTGAGGGGGCAGCAATGGGTCGATTCTGACAGCCTTTTTAGTTCACATACCAATACATGGAAACAGCACGAAACCCACCTCTTCAGCATTCAAACTGTGCCTGAGTTTGCGATCGGTCAACGCGCTTTTCTTCTGCGAACGCCGGAAGGTAATATTCTGTGGGATTGCATTGCCACGCTCGATGACGCCACAAAAACGCTGATTCATTCACTCGGCGGTCTCAAAGCTATCGCCATATCGCATCCTCATTTCTACAGCACCATGCAGGATTGGGCCGCCGAGTTTGAAGCCCCGATTTACCTTCATGCCAGCGATAGCCAGTGGATCATGCGCGATAGTCCGTGGATTACCCTTTGGGAAGGTAACACCCTTAAACTGGTCACTGACGTCACTCTATTACGGCTCGGTGGGCATTTCGCCGGCAGCAGCGTTCTGCACTGGGCAAAAGATGAAGGAATGCTGCTTTGTGGGGACACTGTCCAGGTCACCCCGGGCGCGGATGCGGTGTCTTTCATGTGGAGCTATCCCAATATGCTACCGCTGCCAGCAGCGACGGTCGGTAACATTATCCGCCAATTGGATTGCCTGAAATTTTCGAATCTCTATGGCGCGTTTGAAGGAAAGGAGATCGCAAAAAATGCGGATGAGATAGTCCGCCGTTCAGGCGAAAAGTATATTGCCTGCCTCAGTTAACGATATAGCCAGATTCGCTAGCTGGTTTAAAACTCGTTGTTAGAAAATCATCAAGGGCTTAGTCATAAACCTGGCGGTTGTGTTGGGTCCGGAAATGAAGACTCACTTCCGGGTTTTATTTCAACGGGTCAAACTAGATTTCAAAGGGGAATTTCATACCCCATTCTTTACGCATATTATCCATAATTTTTAATACGGCGATTGTGTCATGTGGTTTCATTATGTCACTCGCCGTTTTCCCCTGGCGAATACAATCGTTGGTGTGCCTTAATTGATACTCGAAGCCATCGAAATCAAACGGGAAGTTATACTCTTTTTTATTGTCATTCTGGTAAACCGTAAATCCATTTGCAGCGTGTGGTGTATCGATAACAATATAGCCATTTTTACATTGAATGACCGCTTGCTGGCGTGACAATGCTTCTACGGATGAGCTTAGCAAAGCAACTTGCCCACTTTCATACTGCATAAAGTAGAAACTTGACAGATCGACTCCACCGTCAGATAACACGGCATTAGAGGCAACGCTTTTAGGTTCATATCCCAACAGCATGCAGGTAATACCAATAACGTAAATCCCCACATCATAAAGTGCACCGCCCGCAAGCTCAGGGTTTATTTTACGATCATTTCTGCTACCAGGCGGGTTGATGCCAAAATCTGCAGCTATATTAACCACATCTCCCAGTTGGCCACTGTTTAAAATTTTATGTATTTCCGCATATGCCGGTAAGAATTTCGTCCAGAACGCTTCCATAATAAACAAGCTATTGTCAGAGGCTTGTTTAAATAAATGTTCAGCCTGGCTTACATCAATTGTGAAGCTTTTTTCACATAAAACATGCTTGTTATTTTTTAAACACAGTAAGCTATTTTCATAATGTGAGTTGTGCGGCGTTGCGATATACACTGCATCTATATCAGCACTCTGCGCCAGTTCCTGATAACTGCCAAAGGCTTTCTTCGCACCATATTGCTTTGCAAAAGCTTCTGCATTTTCAATAGAGCGTGAGGCTACACCAACAAATTCACACTCATCTGATAAGTAACCCAGAGTCCCGGCGAATTTTTTAGCAATCGTTCCTGTACCAATGATGCCCCAACGGATTTTTTTCATTTTAATGACCATTAACTGTTTTGATGTTGTAAAAAATAACGCCGAGTCACATCAGTTTCAACGAGTTATTCGAAAATCGAAATTACAAAGCCAACCTGCATGACAAAGCGAATAACCAGATTCGCCTGACGGTTTAAAATTCGTTATCATCCGCTCCCACTCACCCTCCAGGCAGCCTGATGTCTACGATTATCGATACCTTTATCGCCCCTGCGTGCCATGAAAAGATAGAGGTTCTCTATCAGGACGAACACTTGGTGCTGATCAATAAGCCCAGCGGGTTGCTCAGCCTGTCGGGGAAAAACCCGCAAAACCTGGATTCGGTGCATCATCGCTTAGTTCAGACATTTCCCGGCTGCACGCTGGTCCACCGCCTGGATTTTGGTACTTCCGGGTTGATGGTTATTGCCCGCAACAAAGCGATCAATGCAGCCCTTTGCCAGCAATTCAGCCAGCGCACGGTGACCAAAGCCTACAGCGCACTGCTCTGCGGGCACCTGCACAACAACGAAGGGGTGATAGATGCGCCGATTGCCAAAGACCCGGCGCTATTCCCGCTGATGTCGATTTGCGCAATCAACGGCAAGCCTGCACGTTCCGGCTATCGCGTCATTGAACGCGTTTATCGCGAACAGGATGACGGGACGCTACTGCCATTAACGCGAGTAGAGCTAACCCCGGAAACAGGGCGTACTCATCAACTGCGCATCCATTGCCAACAGTTGGGCCACCCTATTTTAGGCTGTGATCTATATGGCGGTTTACTGCTGCCGGGCACTGAACAAACTCCCCGACTGATGCTGCATGCCAGCGAGCTGCATTTTGTTCATCCGGTTAGTGGGGAGTGGATCAGAGCGCGAAATGAGAGTTTGTTTTGAGGGGGGGTTAACACTCGTTAAGTTGGGTTTGCATCTGCTATGAGCGAAGTATAGTCATTCGAACCCTGAGAATTACACTTTGAAGTGATTCAGGGTAACGACTATTACAGGTGACGTAAGTGTGTAGCAATCCCCCATCTGAGTGCGACACATCTTCCATTAATCAGTTCGAAAACGGAGTAACTCGCATTGGGTTGTGCATACCTGGGGAAATCATCGACAACCCCTCCTTTTAGAATCGCAAGAACACCCTGACTGACGTGTCCGTGAGACACGATACATATTGTTTGATTAAGTCGTGTTTCTTCCTGATTGTATAAAAAACGCATAATTCGCTGAGAAGCGTGTGAGAGAGATTCACCACCTGGTGGACAATACTCTGCATCAAGATTGAATAGCGCATTTGCATCGTTCGGATGGTATTGAAGGAACTGAGCTGATGACATTCCTTCAAACTGACCAAATGCCTGTTCTTTAAGGGCCGGTTCAGCCATCAATGGGCAACGAAAGCATTCAGCCAGGCTCTGTCCCATTTGCCTGGCACGCTCAAGCGGAGAAGCGTAAACACATTCTACCCGGTAATCACTTACACCAAATGCTGCCAGTAGGGCTGAGGTTTGATGCAACCCCCGATGGGTTAACTTGCTATCACTTTGCCCCTGAATAATTCCTCTCACATTCCACTCTGTTTCCGCGTGTCGAACAAATATCACTTTCATCGTTAGAGGGCCATGCATCTTGTTGATTTAAAAGATTTCAGACCAAACATACTTGACTGATGTAGTTGTTCTGGGCGAAAAATATGAACAAGTGTAGCTGAATGCAGTTATGGTCAGCCTCAGAAGTGATGCTTTGAAAGGAGATAACGTCTGCTTCTGGCACTTAGAAGCCAGAGCGAAGGAGACCAAGTCCGCTCTGAGCGAAAAGCCGATGTCGATACTGAAATGATATCGCTGAACCATTGTAAATATCGATGCCCATACCTCCGATACTATCAATCAGGAAAAACACTTCTATGCGTTATACAGCTAGAAGTAATTTCTTCAGCCCATTGTTTAACTGTTCAACAACCTCATTCACATCTATGCCCATTTGCGCATGAATAATCGCACCATCAATCAACATCATTATATCATCAGTTAATTTATATTCTGTCATATCGATCAACGTCGCTATTATTTTGCGGGTTTCAAATTTGTGATTACGACAAATAGATTTAATTTCATCTCTAATATCTTCAGCTTCTGCTTCAGCAGTTGCATTCATGAACGCACAACCACGAAAACTGGGGTGGAGGAACCATTCATGAAAAGTTTCGGATAGCGCATACGATGGGGCTTTGTTTTCGTCCAGTTTATTTCTAAGAGTGACGTAAAACCAATTACTCCAGATTTTATGTCTGTAATTCAAATAAGCTATTATCAATGAGCTTTTACTTGGATAATGACGATAAAAAGTGACTTTTGTAACCTTTGCCTGCTGAATAATTTTATCAATACCTGTTGCCCTAATACCTAAAGAGTAAAATAAATCGTGCGCTGTAGTCAGTATTTTTTCCTTGGCGGTAATTTTTTTATCGCTACTCATTTTTAACGAAAACATAGTTAAATGGCCTTCATTAGCGTGTTGACAGTATTATTTCTCAGACGTAAATTAACACGATGTAGACAGACCTGTCTACATCGTACAACGAAGAGGAATCCAAAATGAATAGACGTTCCCCTGTACCACCATTCACACGTGAAAGCGCAATGGAAAAAGTTAGGCTAGCAGAAGATGGCTGGAACAGCCGCGATCCAGCTAAGGTGGCACAGGCATATTCAGTGGATACCAAATGGCGAAACCGCACAGAATTTGCGACTAACCGTGAGGAAGCACAGTTGTTTCTGGTTCGTAAATGGAGGAAGGAGCTCGATTATCGCCTGATAAAAGAACTTTGGGCATTTACTGAAAATCGGATTTCCGTGCGCTTCGCCTATGAATGGCATGATGATTCAGGCAATTGGTTCCGTTCATACGGCAATGAAAACTGGGAGTTCGAGGCGGACGGACTGATGCAACGCCGCTTTGCTTGTGTGAATGATATGCCTATCAGTGAATCTGAACGGTTGTTCCACTGGCCACTGGGAAGGCGTCCTGAGAATCACCCGACTCTTAGCGAACTTGGGTTGTAGGGGTAAGTATGGCACTGTTGATCTTGAAGGTATCCCGCATAATTGCGCCATTCACATTTCGTTATGGTAAATACAAGCCACCGTCATCAACCAGGTAATGAGAATGATGAGAACCGTCGAGATATTGCAGTACACCTTGAAAAGAGGAACGGGAAAGGATTTCCATAAAATAATGGTTGAGCAGAGTGCGCCTCTTCATCGCGCATCGGGGATGGATATCGTTTCTTTTGGTAACTCTATACACGATGAAGATTCATATTACCTGATCCGTTCTTATGATGACCTCGGGCATTTGAAATCGTCACAGAATGAATTTTACAGCAGCGATGCATGGATAAATGGCCCACGGCCGGCAATTATTGGTCTGATTGAAACCAGCGTGAAATCAGTTCTGATTCTCAGTGATAAAGTTACTGATACTCTGAGGATGTGAGTGTAGTGGCTAACTAAAACTGACCACAGTGTAGAGTTTTCTTGAATCATTTTAACGTCCGCTTCTGGCACATAGCGGACGAGCTAACCGAGTTGAAGGCCCGCTCTGTGCGAGGAGCGGAAGTTGTGCCTGAAAAATGCAATGAATAATATCCACTTTAAAAGCAAGGCTACTACTCGCTATAGTTCAAGCAACGTGTTTTAGGCACTATCAACATCCAAAAGAGAAGTACCATAAGAATTGTCGATTGTACAAAGCCAGCGACTATCACTGTCCTGCCGAAATACATAGGTTGCGCGGCGTGTCGTTTCAACTATTCCACTATGCCCATCGGGGAAACGAAGCACTGTTTCCATGATAACGAGAGCATTGCCGCCACCTTCTATCACCTGCATATCCCCCTGTTCTACAATAAGCTGGCCCTGAAAATAATCAGATATAGCAACAAAAGCTTTGCGGATATTAACTTTACCTTTGACGATCATACCAGGCTTAACTACCAGAGCAGCATCTTCAGAATAGTGCTCCATCAAAGAGTCAAAATCTTTAGCAGAGATCGCTCTGTCACATGATTCAATGATCTGGCGTAGAGGATGTGAGTGCATGAACATTACCTTTATTAAATGACCAACCCGTATTACTAAGCAACTCGACGTATCTGTATAGCTAACAAGATTTATGAGTTTCCGCTCCTGGCACGTAGCCACCAGTGAACGATCTTAGAGCAGATTTGAGCAAGGAGTAGATATTCCACAAAATTTTATTGCCAGGAAAAAACCAGTAGACTTAACAATCTACTTTTATTATCTGATATATAAAATATTTTAAACCCCTTCCCTACTGTATAATGATGAGCTACTCTCAAAAATGTGTTTTCTACAAAAATAGTTAGCATTCTATATGTTTCATTAACTCATGAAATTTAGATTAATATTTGATATATAATTTACAATCAAAGGTTAAAAAAATGAAAAAAACAACCCCGGAATATACACCTGTTGACTTGTCTCGTTGGGCAAGGAAGGAGCATTTTGAGGTATTTCAGTCATTTGCTCAAAGTACAATTAACCAAACTGTCCTGGTGGATATTACCGCGCTGCTAAAACATATAAGAGAAGTTGGCTGGAAATTTTACCCTGCTATTATTTTCCTCCTGTCTAAAATCGTAAATAGTCATGCGGAGTTCCGTATGGCTATGAAGAATAATGAGCTTGTTATATGGAATGAGATTCATCCAAGCTATACCATTTTCCATAATGAAACGGAGACCTTTTCATCATTATGGAGTCACTACGATGGCAATATTCATCACTTCCAGGACGTTTATTCAGAAGATATTGCACGCTATGGTAATAACCTTTCTTATTGGCCTAAGGAGGAGTCTCGGGAGAATATATTTTTCGTATCGGCTATTCCTTGGGTAAGTTTTACCAGTTTTAATATCAACGTTGCAAACATGCAGAACTTTTTTGCCCCCATGTTTACTCTTGGAAAATACTACGAACAAGATGGAAAAGTACTGTTGCCTCTCGCTGTTCAGGTACATCATTCCGTGTGCGATGGTTTCCATGTGGCAAGACTGATCAATGAGTTACAATCGATGAGTGATGACATAGCCACCATCGCAGCAAGCTGAGAAACAGAGCTGGCAACAGGAGTTTGCTACTCCTGTCGTTTTTCAATTGCGTTTGAGTTGAAGTAGATATTCCGGTGTATGACCAGGCAGAAAGAAAATTTCCCCTTTAACCGTATCTAATTTTCCCATCTATATAAGGCTGAGGCTTACCAAACAGATAGCCTTGTATGAAATCACAGCCCAGCAACTGAAGGCTTTCCAGTTGCTCCTGTGTTTCAACACCTTCCGCAACGGTTTTCATATTGAGGGATTTCGCCATTCCGGTGATAAGCCTGATGATATTAAGGGCATCTTCCTGTGTGGATATAGAATTCACAAAGGACTTGTCTATTTTGATTTTATCGAAGGCAAGCTTACTCAGGCGCGAAAGAGAAGAATAACCGGTACCAAAATCATCGAGGGAGATTTTCACCCCCATAGCCCGCAGCCTGTTAAGCGTATTCATGGGCGTATTGCTCTCAGTAAAGAGAGAGGATTCTGTCACTTCCAGTTCAAGACGCTCAGCGGGAAGTCCCGTTTCGTTCAGAATGGACAACACCATTCCGGCAAAGGTTTTACTGCTTAGCTGGACAGGAGAGACATTGACTGAAATTTTAGTAGGAATCACCCAGGAAGCGGCTTCCCGGCAGGCCATTTCAAGCACCGATTTCCCCATCTCGTTAATCATTCCTGTTTTTTCAGCCACCGGAATGAAGCTGTCCGGCGACAGTAGGCCCTTCTGAGGATGTATCCAACGAATAAGGGCTTCATAACTGTAAATTTCCTGGCTGAAAGAATCGACAATAGGCTGATAGTAAACCACGAATTCTTTATTCACTAACGCCAGTGCCATATCATGCTCAAGGGTTCGGCTTTCTTGCAACTTATCTAACATCCATTGCCGGAAGACTTTTATTTTACCAGCGCCTTCCTTTTTAGCTTCATAAAGGGCCAGATCGGCAAATTTATAGAGATAGTCGGAGCGGCGTTCAGTGTCTGAGATGACAATACCGACACTGGTAGTTATATTGATAATCGTATTATAAATAGTGTAGGGCTGGCTGATAATATTGCATATATTTTGGGCTTGTAAAACGGCACTGCTCTCCGTCAGGCCACTCGAGAGAAACGCAAACTCATCTCCGCCTAAACGATAAAGCGTATCGGAAGCCAGGCCCATCGAAATTAGACGATGTGATATCTGGCGTAATAATATATCACCGACATCATGACCATACGTATCATTGACCTCCTTGAATCGGTCTAAATCAAACAACATCACATTCACAGAATTATTGTTTTTGACTGCGTTTTCGATGGTTTCATTTAAATTCCCCCAGAAAAAATGGCGGTTATTCATCTCTGTCAAAGAGTCATGGTAGACGTCATACTCCAGTTTTGCATTCTGGACTTGCAGTTTTTCTTTAGATTCCTGCAGTGCTTCAGCAAGACTCTTTACCTGAAGATGTGCCTTCAGAATATTTCTGTTTTGATAAAATATCAGCAGACCCAGTATCGCACTCATTATTATCAGCAATACAGACGTCGCTGAGTAAATATAGTACAGGGTTTTAATTTTGAGGTTGGCGTCATTAATCGTGTTGATATCTTTGTCTAAAGCGCCGGACGACAGACGACTCATTTGTGCATCAAGAGTCTGCATTTTTTTCAGGTATGCCTGGAGTTCTGAGCGGTTCATTTTCTCAAGATTAATATCCAGATACTCAAGTGTCTTTTCAAGCTGTAGAGCCAGTGCATGATGGGCTTTATTACTTTCTATGTAATTCCTCAGATCACCTTCTTTCATTAAATCACTCTGGCTGAGCATAATGTCGAGACGCATGCGCACATCATCCAGCGTCATCGTCTCATCAATAGTGTAAAGACCAAGCAACGATTCGAACCGGTAATACTCTGATACCATCTGTGCAGCAGACCACGAAGCGGCGTAGTGAGTCAGTTTCTGTAACTCTTGCTGCCTTTCATGCACAAGGAAAGAGATATACGCAGTAGATATAAAAAGGAAACAAATGATGCCAGCCAGAATTCTGTTCATGTTGGTGTTCTGACCCATTACTCAATATTCATTCTGCTGACCTGCCAGGCTGACCTTGAATAATAAATCTGATTATTCAGCTCAGGGATGCTGTCATAGGGGTAAACAACAAACAACGGGCCTTTATCACGGATACGCATATATTCTCCATTGATTTTTAAAGCAAGGATAACGTTGTATTTCTTAAAATCACTGAGGGGGATTTCTGTGGTGTAGTCATTGAGCGCAGTGACCTTAACAACAGAACCTTTCGCCCCGACATAATCCATAAGCTTTTGTAGTGGAATACCCGTAAAAGTAGTACGGCCATCATACCAGGGAGAAGTGGTCTGAAAGCTGACCATCCCCAGTTTCTCAAGGCTGGCGATATCAAAAACGGCTTTTCCAGCTTCATTTGTATTTTCGATATTACCAGACAGCGTTAAAAGGACTTTACCGGCAGGTCTGGCAAATTCGCCCGCCCAGACCTGTGTGGTGAGCGCAAAGCTTAACAGCATGACAATTAATCGCATTCTGACCTCGTATATCAACCGGATGTTTAAGAATTATAATTTAGTTATTGTGCTATTTATATATGCTGCAAGGTTATTGTTAATGCAAACATTTCACTAATATTTTAACTGATTAAAATCAAAAGGTTAAAAAACACTTTAGTTTTATATTGATTAAGCAATGTCGATTCATTTATTTGATATACATAAGACAGCGTTGCGCTTGTGCGAAAAACAACCAATTATTTGCTCGGCGCAAATAAACACACAGCAATATAAAGGTTTATTTGTTTGTAAGCAGGCAGGAATTTCACGTAAGCAATGTCCACTCCTGGCACATAATAGGCCGTCAGCGTATGCCAAATACAAAAGCCTGCTCAGAGTTACCTAAGTAAGCTTTCTTAGGTTTATGGCAACATTTATGTCAGTCGCCAGAAAAACACTTCACTTCATACAATTCCCTCAAACTTAAACACGGATAAGCTGGATACACGCTTTTGCGCTATAGCACCTGAAAAGACCTAAATTGAAAAATCCCTATCCACAATTCAATCTCGAAGCGCGGGTTACTTCGCGTCGCTTCGACATCGCCTTTTACCTATAAACACCCAAAATACCCATACATTCTGTAAAGAATTGCATATCCTTTTGACCCTCCCCTTAGGGGAAGGTCTAGAGTCGAGCACAACTCAACTCTCTCTTTAGACAGGAATTATAGATGAAACAAAAACTGCTTTTCGCTTTGCTGGCACTAAGCATCAGTGGCACGGCAATTGCTGCGCAATCAGATGCAGAGTTTCTCGCAGCACACGGTCTGTCGGGTAAATCCACCGAGCAAATGGTGGAAGCGATCGACGGTTCAACCCAGGCTCGACCATTGCCGTATAACGCAGGTATCACCAGCACCGAACTGAAGTTGTCTGACGGCACGCAGCAGTTCAGCTATCCGCTCGGCGATATGTTCTATTTGTCTTTCGCACCTTACGTGACGCAAACCCATCCGTGCTTTAACCACAGTCTTTCTGGCTGCCGTGGCGAGCTTGCAAATACGCCATTTGATGTGAAAGTGACGGACAAAAGCGGCAAGATATTGATGCAGAAAAAGATGACCAGTCACGCGAATGGCTTTGTTGGCGTCTGGTTGCCACGTGATATGGAAGGCACGATTGAAGTGAGTTACCAGGGGAAAACGGCCACTGCGCCAATTGCGACGCACAAAGAGAGCCAGACCTGTTTAACCACGCTGCAATTGCAGGGTTAAACGTTGTCATGTCGGGTGAGGCTAACGTTCACCCGACATTCAACCCTCTACCGCCCCGCCCAAAACGCCTTTTGCATCGCCCTTGTCTCTTCGATAATTTCTTCCACCGGGCCAATTAACTCCACTGGTTTCTGGCAATGCTCAAAAACGTATTTCGACGACACACTCATGGTCGGGTTTTCTTCATGGTTGCCGGTCGCTTCCAATAGTTGACTCTCATACATGCCAAAAACGACTCGCCCAATATTTGCCCAGTACGCCGTACCCGCGCACATACAGCAAGGTTCGACGGCGGTATACAACGTGCATTGCCATAAATATTCGGCGGTGTAATTGGTTGCCGCCATGCGGGAAAGTGTTGATTCTGCATGGTTTACCGTGTCGATATTGCACTGTTCGAGCAATACTGTTTCGTTATCCGGTGCGACTAACAGCGCACCAAAAGGATGATGCCCAAGTGCAATCGCCCTCTGTGCCACCTCATTGGAGCGGCGCAAGTGGCGTAAAATTTGCTCTTTATTTGGCGCAGGCCCACGTTTTAATGACATGTGTTTCCTTCCTTATTTTGTATCGAGGCTCCACGGGAACAACCGTTTTTGCATCCAGCTCACCAGCCCGTACAACGTCAGGCTGCACACCACCAGCAAGAACATGCTGGCGAAAGCCAATGGGATTTTGAACGATGAGGTGCTGAATAAAATCAGATAACCCAGGCCTTGATCGGCTGCGACAAACTCCGCAACTACCGCGCCGATAATCGACAGCGTAATCGCCACTTTTAGTGCACTGAAGATATACGGCACCGCATACGGCATACGAATCTGCCAATATTCGCGGTTGCGGGGTGCACGTAATGTTTTAGACAGTTCGAGCAATTCAGACGGCACAGAATTCATGCCGGTCGCCGTGGAAATCACCAGCGGGAAGAAAGAGATCAAAGTGGTGATCACCACCCGCGGCAACATGCCAGAACCCAGTGTTACGACAATAATTGGCGCAATTGCCACAACCGGCGTTGACTGAATCACAATCAACCATGGCAGCACCAGGCGGGCGAGCAATTTAGAGCTGACAATCGCAATAGCCAGCGGCAGCGCAATAACAATCGCCAACAGGAAACCACTTAACGCCACGCTTAATGTTGCAAGAATATGAGTCGCCCAGCGCCCGGCATCCAACGTGCTTACTGAAGCGAAAATGGCCGATGGCGAAGGTAGAATAAACACCGGGATGGCGAATAATTTACACGCCCCTTCCCACAGCAAAACCGCCACCACCAGCGCCAGCAGCGCAATGTACTTTTCCAGAAACGCTTTCATGCAGGCTCCTTGCGGCGACTAAACACTTTGTGGCGGATATCTGCGGTTAACTCATGGAATAGCGGGTGATTGAGTGTTTCCTCATCTCTTGGGCGTGCCAGCGGGACATCAATAATTTCACTCACCCGCCCAGGGCGCGCGCTCATCACCACGATGCGGTCAGAAAGTAGCAACGCCTCCTGAATTGAGTGGGTAACAAACAGCACTGTTTTTGGGCGTTCATTCCAGATACGCATCAACTCAAAACTCATTTCATCGCGTGTCAGCGAATCAAGAGCGGAAAACGGTTCGTCCATCAGCAAAATATCCGGGTCATGCAGCAAAGAGCGAGCAATGGAAACACGCTGCTGCATACCGCCTGAAAGTTCCGCCGGGCGCTTATTGGCAAACTGTGTCAGCCCTGTCATTTCCAGCAATTCATGCCCACGCGCGATATCTTTAGCATCCACGCGGCCATATTTGTGTTTCATCGGAAACGTGATGTTATCGAGCACGGTGAGCCACGGCAGCAGCGTCGGTTTCTGGAACACAAACCCCATTTCATCGCGTGGTTCGGTCACTGGTTTGCCATACACCGAAATGGTGCCACTGCTCGGTTTCAAAAGCCCGGCAATCAAACGCAAAATGGTCGATTTCCCGCAGCCTGATGGGCCAATAAATGAGACGAATTCATGGCGGCGCAGCGTCAGATTCGCCTCATCAAGTGCCGTAACTCTGGTGCCATCAGCAGATATAAATGTCTGATTAACATGACTAAGCTCTATAACAGGCTGCATGACATTCCCTTATTTAGCGAAAAAACTACGGTCAACCAGGGTTTCCGGGTTTACTTTATCGGTCGGATATTTCATTGATTTCGCCACCCACTCCCAGGTGTGTTTCAGAAGCGTCGGGTCGAATTGGCCCAGGCCGTCGCGCTGGCTAATGTCATTGTTAATCAGCGGTTTTGTAACGTTGAAATCAGCTTCCAGCATCACGACATCGGCTTCAGGCACCATCGCTTTTTGGTCAGCGGCGGCTTTGTCCGGGTGCGCCAGGCTAAATTCGATAGACTTTTTGGAAGCTCGGACGAAACGCGCTACAACATCCGGCTTTTCTTTGATGAGCTTATCGGAGGCAAAGAAGGACAGGCCGTAGCCATCAAGGCCGTAATCGGTCCAGGCCAGTTCAAGCGGTTTTTTACCTACCTGAGTCAGCGTCGCTTCAATGCTCGGGCGATTAGTTGACCACACCACCACGCCATCAACACGCCCCTGTGCCAGCATTGGCACCAGCGTGCCTGGGTCAGCTTTGATCTGTTTTACGCTATCGGGATCAACACCATTCTTTTCCAGCATGATAGGAAGCAACGCATTAGATGCAGAGAACGTCGGGATACCAAGCGTTTTGCCTTTCAGGCTTTTCATATCGGTCACGCCGCTTCCCTGCCACGAGTAAATCGCATCAGGCTGTTTTGAGTAAATGCTCATGATGGCTTTCACTGGAATGCCACCTTCAGCTTGCGCCATCATTAAAGAAGCAATGCCGCCAGTGCCCACATCAGCTGCACCTGAAGCAATTTTCGTCAGCGTGTCGCTGCTGCCACGGCCAGGTAAAATGGTGACATCCAGCCCTTCTGCTGCGTAAAAACCTTCTTGAACACCGACAAAAACGAAGGCTTTATCACCGCCATTTGGCATCCAGTCAAGTTGCAGTTTTAGCTTATCCAGTGCGGCTGCATGCGCACTTGCCAGTACCAGTGCTACAGCGGTTGTAAGTCGAATGACGCGCATGCTTATCTCCTCAGAAGGGGCTAAAACTGCCCAATGGGCATATGTGAAACTTTTGTCACAACGGTTGGAAACTTTTGTTTCAAACATACGAGTGGTAGGGTCAAAAGTTAAAATATGAAAATCTTATAACCTGCTAAAAAGCAGCCATTTACACATGAATATTGTTGGTATTCTTTATTCTCAGCTGCTTCGGGTATACCGTGTTGGGCATCAGAAACAATTAGGCTGGAATACCCGGCCCAACGAATGAGGATCCATCATGAAAGCAGTCGTACTTGAACAAGTTGAAGGTCAGACTCAGGCCGAGGTAAAACAAATCTCTGCGCCAGCAATCGATCTGGGAAATGTGCTGGTTGATGTTGAGTGGTCAAGCCTGAACTATAAAGATGCGCTGGCGATCACCGGCAAAGGCAAAATCATCCGTAACTTCCCGATGGTGCCGGGGATTGATTTCGCAGGGCGCGTGGCGAGTAGTGATGATGCTAATTTCAGCGCAGGTCAGGAAGTGGTGTTGACGGGCTGGGGTGTGGGTGAAAACCATTGGGGTGGCCTTGCCGAACAAGCACGTGTGAAATCCGAATGGCTGGTTCCACTGCCCGCCGGCCTTAGCGCACGTAAAGCGATGATCGTTGGCACCGCAGGCTTTACCGCGATGCTGTGTGTGATGGCGCTGGAAGATGCAGGTATTACACCAGAAAGCGGCGAAGTGGTTGTGACCGGTGCCAGCGGCGGCGTGGGCAGCACAGCAATCGCTCTGCTGCATGCGTTGGGTTACCAGGTTGTAGCAGTTTCTGGTCGTGAATCCACTCACGACTACCTACGCCAGTTAGGTGCCAACCGCATTCTGCCACGCAGTGAATTTGCTGAAACTCGCCCACTGGAAAAACAAGTATGGGCTGGTGCGGTTGATACCGTGGGTGGAAATGTACTCGCCAAACTGCTGGCACAGATGAACTACTCCGGTTGTGTCGCGGCTTGCGGCCTTGCGGGTGGGTTCTCACTGCCAACGACAGTGATGCCATTCATTCTGCGTAACGTACGCCTGCAAGGTGTTGATTCGGTTAGTGCGCCGATTGAGCGCCGAGTTGCCGCGTGGGAGCGTCTGGCCGAATTGTTGCCGGAGAGTTTCTATGAGACGGCAACGACCGAGATTAGCATGGAGCAAGCGCCTAAATTTGCCGATGACATTATGAATAATGCGGTTCAGGGGCGGACGCTGGTGAAGGTGAAGTAAGCTCTCATCTCTTTCACAAACTATCTCAATAAGGATAAAAATTGAGATAGTTTGTTGTAGTTATCCCTTTCCCCGACCAATCCAGGAGACACTCCATTGGCCCAGATTTTTTATCAGTCATCAATTAGCTGGGTAACGCGACATCTATACAATTCAGCGAGTTTTTCTAATGTGGAACGCTGAGGTTTAGCACGTTTCTCCATGTTTGCTACACCCGCTTGAGAGATGCCGAGCACTTCCGCCACAGCCTCTTGAGATAGACCACGATACATGCGCCAGGCGGCATGTAAAGTCGCGCCTTTTCTCATTTGGTAGCCTACAACTTCATGTGGGATTGTCTCATCGTCGTTAGGGCCAGGAGCATAGGGAACCGATTCGTAAAAATCATCCAGGTCTGCGGCTTCTACCAGTTTATTAAACAGGTCAATAGGTATCACAGCAGATTGACGTGCACCATTTTCATCAGTCAAGAATTGTATTTTTTTCATTCTCACGGGTCTCGCAAATATTGGAGAAAAGTCGAGATTTCTCACTGGTTGAAGCGGGTTTCCTCGCCTCCACTTAGTATGTATTTGATTGTCTGCGCATTACCTCTTCAATCTGGATTACGGTTGGATTTCCATCTATTACCGTAAACAGCACCCGGTAAACACCCACCCTTACCCGATATTCTTTCCCTTTACTGCCGTGCAGCTTCTTTAAATCTAGCTGCACATCAGGAAATTCTTCTAGCTCACTTATCCGGGCATATATCGCTTCACGGTAGCGGCTATCTATGCGGAGAAGCTGTTTCATTGCCGTCTTACTCCATTCAACATTCGGCACTTTGGTTTCCTTATGTCGATCCGTGATAATTATCATAACTAAATTTAGTGATAAATAAAGTAATTTAGTGATAATTTCACTTAAAAATAGTTAAGCTTGAGCGTCCGAACTACAAGACATCTTCTTACCGGGAACAAGGTCAAAAACCGGTTTGGTTTTTGACCTTTGACCTTTGACCCGGCATAAATTGTACTGAAAGGTAAGTGAGCGGAATTATCACGATCCCGGCAAATTCAGATTAGTGATCCAAGAAGATCACCCTGGCAACACAATATTGCTGTCTGCCAGCGATCCCATATTGTTGTGCATTGCGCACGCCGCATCCACCAGATGCATTGCCAATGCCGCACCGCTGCCTTCACCTAAACGCATACCCATCTGCAAATACGGCTCCAGCCCTAACTTGTTCATCGCGATCACCGCACCTTTTTCCGCAGACAAATGCGACGGGATTAAATAATCACGCACGCCTGGCGCAATCTGGCAAGCGGCGAGTGCTGAGGCATAAGACAGGAAACCATCAAGAACGACCGGCAGGCCAGCAGCCGCTGCACCCAACATCACACCCGTCATACCCACCAGGTCGAAACCACCCACTTTGGCCAACACATCAATACCATCAGCTGCATCGGGCTGGTTGGTTTCAATCGCTTTACGCACTACGGAAATTTTGTGATGCATCTGGTCGCTTGGGAAGTTAGCGCCCATGCCAACAACGTCGTCCGGTGAGCTGTCGGTTAACACGCTGACCATCGCAGCCGCAGGTGTGGTGTTCGCCATACCTAGTTCACCCACGCCAAACAGCGTGACGCCCTCAGCGGCTTTTTGCATAGTGAGTTGCATGCTTGCCAGCAGAAGGTTTTCAGCCTGCTCACGGCTCATCGCCGCGCCCTTCGCGATGTTGCCACTGCCACGTGCCACTTTCATATCCAACACACCAGGCAGAGCATCGCTGTCGATACCGACATCAACTACATGAATTTCTGCGCCGACAGTCGCGCCCAGTACACACACGCCTGTGTTGTGGCGTGTCATGTTCATCGCCTGAATCGCGGTCACGATTTGTGGTGAAATAGCCACACCTTCCGCATAAACACCGTGGTCAGCACACATCACGAGAATAGCTTTGCGTTCAGTGTTCAGGCCGTTTTTCATGCCCGGCATTCCCGCCAGCTGCACCGCTAACGCTTCCAGGCGCCCAAGGCTGCCAAATGGTTTAAGCAGGCCGTCAATGTGTTGTTGTGCGCGAGCCATTGCATCGCTATCAAGCGGGGAAATCATTGCCAATAATGAATTTAAAGTTTGCATTTTTTTATTCTCAGAAACGTTATAAAAAACAGTTCAGCACAGCGCCATCCGACAATCAGCGCAGCAGCGCGAGCAGGAAAACCACTTCGCCCAATTCAATCGCCGCCCCCAGCGTGTCGCCGGTTTGCCCGCCGAGCGTGCGCTTCAACATCTGGCCGAGGAAATACATCGCCAGTATTGTGATAGCCAGCGCCAGCAGACCGGAAGCAGGCAACAGAACCGTGCACAGCACCGCACCGCCAATCAGCGTCAGCAGCGCCTGTGTGCCCGTCACTTTGCCGATAAACAGATTGCCCAGCCCTTTCTCACGCGCATACTTGTGGTTGTACATCAGCAGCACACAAGCACTGCGCCCGGCAATGGAAGCCGCTGCCAGCACCATCAGCATATTATTGCCACGCAGCGCCAGTTCGCTGACCACCAGCACTTTGGTCACAATCACAAAGATCAGCGCCAGCCCTCCGTGGGTGCCAAGACGGCTATCGCGCATGATTTCCAGCATGCGGTCACGAGTACGCGCCGAGAAAATGCCATCGCATGTGTCAGCCAGGCCATCAAGATGGAAACCACCGGTCAATAATGCGAGTGCCAGCACATAACCCATGGCAGCTAAAGGTAAGCCCGCCCACGGCTGCAACAGCGTAAACACAGCCCCTGCCAAAGCACCCAGCACCAGGCCAACAAATGGAAAGGTCACGATACCGCGCACATACTGGTGTGTTTCGATACCATCAGTCCAGCGTGCGCGCACCGGAATGCGGCTCATAAACTGCAAAGTGGCGAAGAACAAACGGAAGATCATTTAATTTTTACCCCAATCCCTGAAATAACCAGCCACACCTCATCGGCACGCTGCGCCAGGCGCTGGTTTACGCGCCCGGCAATATCACGGAAATGCCGCGCCAGGCGGTTTTCCGGCACAATGCCCATCCCAACTTCATTGGTCACCAGAATCACTTCCGCCGGGCTTGATTCGCAGGCCGCCAGCAAAATGTCGATTTGCTGATTCACCACCTGTTCCATCGAGTCAAAATCCCAGTCGTCTTCTGGCTTATCGCCCGCCGCGTCATACATCACGTTGGTAATCAGCGTGGTGATGCATTCCAGTAACACAGCTTCGCGGGCATTGTTGTGCTCATTAATAACGGTGTTTAACTCGCGATACTGCTCAACGGTTTGCCAATGCGCCGGGCGGCTGTCGCGATGGTGCGCAATACGCCGCTCCATTTCACTGTCGAAAATTTTCGACGTAGCGATATACAGCACACGTTCAAAATTTGCGGCCAGTTGTTCGGCATGACGGCTTTTACCGCTACGAGCGCCGCCCGTGACTAATTTCATATTGGTTGTTCCTGATGCTCTTCCATAATCTGATAAATACGTGAGATATCAATGTTCTCACGCATCGCGTCAGCCAGGATATTGAACTGCTGATCTTTATGATTTTGATAGTCGAACACCTCGCCTTCCCAGGCATTCAGCCCTTTGCGCAGACGCAAGCTATCCAACAAACTGCGAGTAAAGCCGCCGCTATCAAACAGGCCATGCAGGTAAGTGCCGAGCACGCGACCATCTTCGCTGATAGCACCATCAACATTATGATAAGGCTGAGTATTGCATTCGGTGAAGGTAGCAAACGGTGCGATATTTTCACCACGCTGCGTTTCGCCCATATGGATTTCATAACCTTGTAGTGCTGAACCTGAGCTTGCTGCAAAGACGCCTGGCAGTTGCGCCAGAACCTTTCCTGCAACGCGGGTCGTGGTTTTAACACTGGCAAAGCATGTCACAACATCCAGCAAACCAATACCGGCCATCTCGCCAAGCCCGGATTCCACTTCGTCGTAAATATGCTGCCCGAGCATCTGATAGCCGCCGCAAATCCCCAGCACCGCGCCGTCATTGCTATGGTGTGTTAGCAGCGCCTGCTCGAGGCCGTTTTCACGCAGCCAGAGCAGGTCGCCGAGGGTATTTTTACTGCCCGGCACAATCACCAGGTCACTGTTTTGCAGTTCATCAGGTTTGGCTACATAACGCAGGCGCACATCAGGCTGTGCCGCCAACGCATTAAAATCGGTGAAGTTCGACATGTACGGCAGTTTTAAAACTGCAATATCTAACTCTTTCGGGGTGACTTCGTCGTATTTCCCACGCTGCAAAACAACGCTGTCTTCATCTTCGAGATCGACATTCAGCCACGGCATCACGCCCAAAACTGGCACGCCGGTTAACGCTTCGATTTGTTCGATGCCGGAGTAGAGCAGCGCCACGTCGCCACGGAACTTGTTAATGATGACGCCTTTTACTCGCCACTTTTCATGTTCCAGTAATAGCGCTATGGTGCCGTAAATAGCAGCGAACACGCCGCCACGGTCAATATCTGCAACAAGAATCACCGGGCATTGCGCCAGTTCTGCCATCCCCATATTGACGATATCGCGGTCGCGTAAGTTGATTTCAGCCGGGCTACCCGCCCCTTCAAGCACCATCACATCATGTTCTGACGCAAGGCTTTGGTAGACCTCGCGGATTTGCGCTTTCAATTGCGGTTTGTAGTTGTGGTAGGTCACAGCATCCATATTGGTGGCGACTTTACCCATCAATACCACCTGCGCTTTGCAGTCGCTGGTTGGTTTGAGTAGTACGGGGTTCATGCGCACATCCGGGGCAATTCCAGCCGCTTCAGCCTGGAAAATCTGCGCCCTGCCCATCTCTTTGCCATCCGGCGTGATACCCGAATTGAGCGCCATATTCTGCGATTTAAACGGCGCGGTACGGTGGCCGTCCTGGGCGAAAATCCGACACAGCCCTGCCACCAACATGCTTTTCCCTACATCAGAGGCGGTGCCCTGAACCATGATTGAAAGGCTCATCCTGCTTCCTTTGAAACGCGCAAGGCGTTAAACAATTGAGTTTCGGTTTTGCACAACGGGAAACCGAGTTCGCTGTGCAGTTTGACCAGCCATGGCTGCACAAGCCCGGCATCTTGCAGCATCGGCGCCTGACTAAAGACTTCGCCGGGTTCACCTTGCGCGACGATTCTGCCGCCTTTCATCACATACACGGCGTTGCAAACTTCATAAATCAGATCAATATCATGGCTTGAGATGACGACGTGCTTACCCTGCGCAGCAATGCGGGCGATGATTTCAATCATCTGTTGACGGCCCGATGGGTCAAGTCCGGCGGTCGGTTCATCCAGCAATAAATAGTCAGCTTCCATCACCAGCGCCCCGGCAATTGCCACGCGCTTCTTCTGCCCGTGACTTAAATATTGAATCGGTTTGTGGCGAAAAGATTGTGCGTCTACCAGTTGAATCGCGTGTTCGACACGGCGGGCGATTTCGGTTTCATTCACGCCAAGGTTGCGCAAGCTAAAGGCGATATCGCTGTCGATATCGGTATAAAAGATTTGTTGTTCCGGGTCCTGAAACACGGTGGTGACGCGCTGGCGGTGCTCAATCAACCCGGTTTTGGTGTAATTTATCGGTTTGCCCTGCCACAAAACTGCACCAATCTTCGGGCGCAAAACACCGTTGAGGTTCATAAACAGCGTGGATTTCCCACAGCCGTTTGCGCCGACTATTCCCGTTACCGGGTACGCCCCAAAATCAAAAGTTAAATCGTGCAGAACGGTATCGTCCTGATAGCGAAAAGATAAATTTTGGGTTGTCAGCATTGGTGCAGTTCTCACAGGTGGAAATCACCCTGGTAAAGTTTGATATCCAGCGTCGTGACCATTTGCTGGTAACGCAGCAGCACGCGCGAAAAAAGCATGCTGACTAACATAGCAAGCGAACGGTAACCTCCGGGCAGCGTACGATAACCGAAACGCAATGTCTGAGCACGGTGAATGGCCTGCGCCTCGTCCAACAGGATAAAAATAAAACGCCAGGTGAGCAGTATTTGCTCGGTCAGCAAACGCGGTACGCGCAAGCGTTGTAGCAAGATGATCAATTGCGGAAACGGTAGATTTAGTACCAGCCAGTAAGTCGCGCCCAGAGCCGCAAGGCTGCGCCAGAAAGTCTGGTTTGCCATCATCACGCCTTGTGCATCAATGCCCACATAAAATGAGCCGAGCGGCACACTCCACAGCAAAGCCTGCGCGTGGTGCGCGGCACTGAAGATTATCGTCACCACGCCGATCAGCAAAAAGCCCAGTGGCACCGCCAGCCAGCGCAAGTACCGCACCGGCCCAACACGCAGCAACCAACAGGTGAAAGCTGCAATCACCAGCAGCAAAACCGCCTGCCCGACTGGCGGCAGTGCAAACGCCAGCACCATCATCACCAGATACAGCGCAAATTTACGCAGCGGTGAGACACGGCACCAGCGGCTTTGGTAACTGAGTTTATCAATCCCCAGCATGGTCTTCGCGGCGGCCCCGGTAATAGCCCAGAATGTAGAAAATCACCGCCGTACCGATTGAACCTTGCAGGGTAAACAGCAGGCTTTCGATTTCGCTGCTGGCTGGTTCATAAAGCGGCTGGAACCACGGTTTGTAATGAGGAGCGACGACCAATATCTGCCCTTCTGCCTGGTCGTCGGAGCCTCCGTATTCGCCACCGTGAGGAACAAAGAACGGCACAATCATCAGTCCTATTATCAGGGCAAGCAATATCAGGGTCTTTTTCATTTTATTGGCTCCTGGCAGGAAGCAGTTGTCGTTTGGTTAGCTGGTCGTAAATCATCACGGTGAGCAAGCCTTCGGCGATGGCTATTGGGATCTGCGTCAGACAGAAGATACCCATAAATTTCATCGAGGAACCGGTAACGCCAAAGTGCGGATCGGGGAACGCTACACCGAGTTGAATCGAAGTAACGAAGTAAGTGGTTAAGTCAGCAATCATCGCACACAGGAACACGGCCACATCGCGGCGAAAGCCCGCTTTACATGCCAGTTTCCACACCAGATATCCGACAATCGGCCCAATAACCGCCATCGACATGCCGTTTGCGCCAAGCGTAGTCAGCCCGCCGTGCGCCAACAGTAATGCCTGGAACAACAGCACAATGGCGCCTAAAACCGCCACAACGCCTGGGCCGAACAGAATTACCGCAAGGCCAACGCCAGTTGGGTGCGAGCAGCTTCCGGTAACCGAGGGGATTTTTAACGCCGAGAGCACAAAGATAAATGCACCGCAAAGTGCCAGCAGCACTTTCTGGTTGCTGTCGTGTGCCACGATTTGGCGCAAACGCACCAGCCCGACGTACAAGCACGGCAGGAATAAAATCCACCATGCCAGAGCCCACATTGGCGGCAGGAAGCCTTCCATTATGTGCATCGCGAAGGCTTCTTGCGGCACGATGAGCAACAACATCCCCATACCCAGCCCGCTTAGCGAGAGTTTTTTAAGTAGCGATTCCATGATTTTCCTTTAAGACGTTAATGTCGGATGGCGCTTATCCGACCTACGAATGCGTATCAGATTTACAACGTCTGGTTACGCCACTGTTTATTCACAAGAATGGTCGAAAAATACGGTAGCTTCTGGTCATCCGGCACCTCTTCCAGGTTTCGCCAGCATTGCTCGCCAGGTAATGTCGCTTCCGCCATTAACACCGCATGTTGAATGATTCCCAGGTGTTGTAGCAGCGCCTTGATTTGCGCGAAGCGGCCATAGACTTTCATCAGCACTACGCTGTCATGCGCGCGCAATGCTTCGGTAAGAGCCTGATGTGAAGCTGTGCAAGACATCACCGCGAGGGATTGCTGTTCCATCGCCAGCGGCAGTTGCGCGCGGGAGGCGATAGCAGCAAAAGAAGTAACGCCTGGGACGATTTCCAGCCACTCCGGATTGCCGATACGAGCCAGCAAAAACACCCAGGTACTGAACAGCATTGAATCACCGAGCGTGATAAACCCGACCTGTTTACCCTGCTCCACTTCGTGTTGCAGCGCCGCCGCAGTTTCATCCCACACCACCGCTTTTTCGTCGTTATCAGCACTCATCGGGAAGTGGCAGGTGCGTATTTCGGTAGTTTCACTAAGGTATTCGCGCACAATGGAAAGCGCCAGACTGTCGCCGCCTTTGCGCCCTGCTGGCGCATACAACACATCGAGTTTGCCGATGATACGCGCCGCACGGACGGTAATCAGGTCACTGGCACCAGGCCCGGTACCGAGAGCATATAAACGACCGGTCATGCTGCCACCTCCGCTGACTTTTCCAATGCACGCTGCAAATGGTTCACAAACATGGCGCGAATTTGTGGGTTTTCGCCCAGGCCTTGCAACCAGGGTTGTGCTTCAATGCCCGCTTCCTGCAATTGCGTTTTCCACGAATCTTCTTCATCAGACGCCATGTCGTTAATTGCATGGTCGCCCGCCACTAACATCAGCGGCATCAGGTGGACTTTACGTACCTTTTCTTTCAGCAAGCCACGCACGATAAGGTCGATCTCCGGGTAGCTTTCTACCGCACCGACACGCGCCGGGATCTGGCGAGCCGCCATTAAATGATCGAGGCAGGCATAGGCCGAAAACGCATGATGGCTGGCACCGTGGCCCATAAACACTACGCGCTCATCGGCTTCAAGCTGTGGCATCTGGCTTTGCAAAGCGCTGAGCAGCAGTTCGTAATCATTGAAATCGCTAAGCAATGCTGTGCCCAATGCCAGGCGCTGGAACAAATGGCTGTACGCCTTAACTTCACGGGAGATTTTTTCGTATTCGTCGCCATTAATTACATGTAACGACTGTACGGCCACATCCTGATAACCCAGTTCAGCAAGGCGCAGCAGTGCTTGCGCAGGTGTATCAATGTCCAGGTTATCGCGCTTTTTTAACTTGCGAATAATCATGCCGGAGGTAAAGGCGCGGAACCGATCGCGGTCGGCAAAGGTGCGGCTAAGTTGTTCTTCGCAGGCAACAATATTTTTGGTGCAGGTTTCGTGGTAACTGGTACCGAAACTGATAACTAACAGGGCTTTCTTCATGATTTTCTCTCTTGCAGCCAGCGTGTGACACGGCGGCTCACATCTTCACGGCTTTCCAGTAATTCAGGGCCAAAAACCTGCGGTTGCGGGCGAGTCACCACCACACAGGGAATATTTCGCGCCAGCGCAGGGGTAACTTTGTCGAGATAACCGCCTTCGGCACCGGACTCTTTGGTTATCACCACATCGGGTGCACAGAAGTCATAAGTGGCGGCATTAAACTCAGCGCTGAACGGGCCGCGCAGCGCAATAATATTGTCAACGCCCAACCCCAGCGCTTCGCACTCGGCAATCACTTCGCTGGTCGGTAACACCCGAGCCAACAGTGTTTTGCCCGGCAAAGCTTGCTGATAAGCAGCCAGTTCTTTGCTACCGGTAGTCAACAGCACGCGTGGGCCAAATGTTTGCGCAACGGCACAGGCGGCTTGCAGGCTGGCCACTTTGTGCAGCAACGGGTGTTCCAGATCATTAAGTTCACTACGCCGCTGATACCGGCTGAGTGTTACACCCACGATTTCACAGGCGCGGGTGATATTTTGGCTAAGCAATTCGGCATACGGATGCGAGGCATCAATCACCCAGTTCACGGCATTGCTGACCAGCCAGTCAGCGATTCCATCGGTATCAATTCGCCCTACACGAATTTTCCCACCGATATCACCCGCCAGAGACGCCCCTACCGCCGTCGCCACCGAAAGCGTGTACGAAATGCGCAGTTCATCGAGGATCTGGCAAATAAACCGGGCATCGCTGGTGCCGCCGAATACCAGCACTGGCGTTTCACTCACAGCTCGTAACCTCGAGGGGTAATCATTAATCCATTGCGAACAAAGGTCGTTTTGTTGCCGACAATCACCAGACTCGTCATATCAACCGGTTCGAAATCCATCTCACCAAAGGTGGTCAGCCATTTTTGTTCTTTCTTACGTCCGGCCGCTTTCACCACGCCCACTGGCGTTTGCGGGCTGGTAAACTCGCTCATCAATTCGAACGCACGCGCCAGATGACCTTCGCGGCCACGGCTGCGCGGGTTATAGAAACAAATAACAAAATCAGCAGAAGCCGCCGCAATAATGCGTTTTTCGATAACCGGCCATGGCGTGAGTAAATCGCTCAGGCTGATATGGCAGAAATCATGCATTAATGGCGCGCCGAGTAATGATGCAGCGGCAATGCTGGCTGTGATGCCCGCCACCAGCCGTACCTCAATGTCCAGTTGCTGCGATGTCACCAGTTCCAGCACCAGACCGGCCATGCCGTAAATCCCGGCATCACCGCTGCTGATTAACGCCACGTTATGTCCAGCTTGCGCCAGTTCGATGGCGGTCTGGCAGCGTTCAATCTCTTTACACATGCCGGTTTTGATCACCTGTTTGTCGCCAGTTAATGGCTTCACCAGGTGGGTATAAGTTTTATATCCGACGACAATTTCAGCTTCCTGCAGAGCAGCAATAGCTTCCTGAGTCATCATGGCTTCGCTACCAGGGCCAATGCCGATTACCGTTAACATCTGTCTGAAACTCCTAAAGTTATGGTGACACCCTGCTGTTTCAGAGTGTGACCCACTAGATTGCCGTTGCTCATCAGCCACGCAGCAGGTTGTGAGACGCTGCCAACGCCTACGGTCAGGCGCACAAATTCCGATGCCGGAAATCGATGCTCGTGTTCGCTCAATTGGTCAACGCTAAAAAGTTTGAAAGGGATTTGATGGTGCTGTGCCAGCTCCAGCAGTGCAGGCTCATCTTGCTTGAGCATCACACTGCCGATGGCGCACAACGCCAGCGGGTCAAAATGGTTCACAGCAAGCTGCTGGCGGAGCAGCGCGGCCACGGTTTGTGGCGGAGTGTCACGGCGGCAGCCGATGCCTGCTATGACGCGCTTCGGAACCAGTTTATAAACGGGGATATTTAAGGCAGGCTGCGAATCACGCAGCGTGACGCACACCAGCGCATCAAGCTCTGGCAGGGCATCAAGGCCCTCAATCGCAATAAAGCCGCGCGTGTCGTAACGCTCAGCATGTGGCGCAAATTCGCTGTCCCACCACAGGCCAACGTGCTGTTGACTCACCAACATTTGGTTGACGGTTTTCACCGCCAGACGGAAATCGAGCATAGTTGCGTCAAGTTTTGCCGCAAGCGTATCAAGCGCCGCCATCTGATTCACATCGGTCGCGGTAGTGATGACCGGGTCTGCGTTTAGCAGCGTTGCCAGTTGGCGAGTTAGCTCGTTAGCACCACCCATGTGGCCGGAAAGCAGGCTGATCACGTGTTCTGCGCGTTCATCCATTACCACAACCGCCGGGTCTTGCAGTTTGTCGCACAGCATTGGCGCAATCACCCGCACCACAATTCCGGTGGCCGCAATAAATACCAGAGCCGAATACTCGCTGAATGCCTGCTGTACCGTTTGAGCAAAACTGCCGCCAAACGGGATGAAACCTGGCTGTAGCAACTTTTCACTGGTAAAACAGGTCACGGGTAACGCATCACGCAGGTGTTGTGCCAGCACCACGCCACCTGGTGTCAGGCAAAACAGCGCGATCGACTCAGGCTTTGCGGTATTCATGGCTGAACCCTGCGTCGTAGAGTTTCGAGTAGTGATACTCCTCGCCCAAAAACGCCCCAACCATAATCAGCGCGGTTTTACGGATTCCGGCTTCGCGTACTTTTTCAGCAATGTCAGTAAGGGTGCCGCGTAACTCCTGGCAATCAGGCCAGGTGGCTTTATAGACTACCGCGACTGGCGTATCTGCTGGATAACCGCCTTCAATCAGGCGTTCTGCCACACGGTTAATCCGTTGTACCGAGAGAAAAATGGCCATTGAGGTTTGGTGTTTTGCGAAGGATTCAAGCTGCTCAAGCGGCGGCATCGGCGTGCGGCCTTCGATACGCGTGATAATCAGGCTCTGCGAGACTACCGGTACGGTGTATTCCACACCAAGCTGCGCGGCAGCGCCCAGAAATGCGCTCACCCCAGGCACTGAAACGTAGCCAATGCCAAGTTTGGTGAGCGTTTCACCCTGTTCGCGAATCGAGCCATATAACGAGAGATCGCCGGTTTGCAGGCGCACCACCAGCTTGCCCGCTTTCACGCCGTTTTCCATCAACTCAATAATCTCTTCGAGATTGAGCGCGGCGCTGTCGTGGCATTCGGCGCCAGGTTGGCAGTAATCCAGCAGTTCAGGATTGATCAGCGAGCCGGCATAAATCACCACTTCTGCCTGTTGCAAGATGCGGTAGCCTTTCAGCGTGATCAGCTCTTTGTCGCCAGGACCTGCGCCAACGAACCAGACTTTGCGGGTATCAAATAACTCAGTCATTGCTTCCTTCCTTGCGACAAGAGATCAGATAAGTGGGATTGTTCGGTTTGAAATAGTGCCCACTGCCAAGCGTTGCGAGGTTTGCGACCTGCAATTGCAGACAGTCAAAATCGCTCACCGCGCACAGCCCAAGGTGGGTTAGTGCGCAGGTTAAGTTTTCCAGCAGGATGAATGTCATCACCAGTCGTCCGCGGGGATGCAAATGCGCCAGCGACCAGTCGATCAATTCCGTAAGTTGCCCACCACTGCCGCCGATAAACACCGCATCGGCCATCACGTTCAGCTCTATTGGCGCGTACCCGCTGATGATTTCAACGTTCGGACAGGCGAAAATCTCACGGTTTTCTGCCATCAGCGCCAGCGCGTCAGGGTTGCGCTCAATTGCCGACACCTGCAATTGCGGGTACCGCATCGCCGCTTCAAGGGACACGCTGCCGGTGCCTGCGCCGATGTCGATAAAGTGCGTGGCGTGCTGTAATTGCAGGCGATCGAGCGCCTGAGTACGTACCACTTCTTTAGTCATCGGCACGCGTGCACCGCGTAAAAACAGATCATCTTTCATTGAGTATTATCACCACATTCATCGCGTAAGACTGCGCCACGTCAGCAGCGCGCAAGCGATGGATTCGTTCATCTGCTGACGACAGGTTCTCGCCAATAATGAGAATGGGATTGAGGCCGCGCATCAAAAATGCCTGGGCGATGGCATGCGGCCCGATAATGGTGTCGGTCACCATTGCCACTTTTTGGTGCGCCACAATCGCGTTGAAATCGGGTTCACGCCCATGGCTGCTGGTGATCCATAAGTCGTTCATATCGACGGCGGCTTTGGCGCACAGATATTGAATCGAGCTAATGCCGGGAATGATGCGCAGCTGTTCAGGGGGGAAACTTGCTGCCAGACGTTTGCCAATGCCATAAACCAGCGGGTCGCCGGAGGCCAGGACCACTATTTGCTGGCTAAGGCGTTCACCAAGCCAGGTGATTAAGCCGTCAAGATCGCTATCCAACAAACGCGTCTGGGCCTCCGAATCAGCATACAGCGCCAGTTGACGAGCCCCGCCCACCAGAATCTGCGCTTCATCAATGGCGATACGCGCCTGGAAAGTCAGATACTCCGCAGCCCCTGGTCCAATACCTACAACGGTCAGCATCGCAACTCCTGAGCTATTTCAGCCACCGGGCGGCTACTGCCTAAAACCTGGTTATCGAACGAGAATAAAATGGCGTCGCACTTAGGCGGGGATTGGGTGAAACGCAGCATCTCAGTAACACGCTCACAGATGCGGATTGCCAGACGTTCAAACACGCCCATCCAGCCTTGCTCCGCGATGATTTCAAGTGCCGCTTCAGTGGTGTCGCACTGGCTTACAGCTTCCAGCAACGAAAACGGCGCGCCCATTAATGCCAGGTGTGCGACCAACGTCTCCATGCGCCCGTCGGCAATGTGGCTGTGGGTGTGGAAAATCCCGGCGGCGACTTTCACCAACTTGCCAGGGTGGCCAATCAACACGATGTGACGGTACTCAAGGCGCACCGCTTCCTGAATCATGTAGCCGACGAAATTGCTCATCGTCACCACACATTCACTGTCCAAATCGAGTTGCTCGCGGACAAAACGTTCACCGTGGTTGCCCGGCACCAGAATGACTTTATCCAGCCCGGCGGCGCGTTTCATTTCCAGCTCGAGTGCCAGTGAACGCTTCCAGCTTTCTTCGGACATCGGCATCACAATACCGGTGGTACCGATTATCGAAATCCCGCCCAAAATCCCGAGGCGATGGTTGTAGGTTTTCTTTGCTCGCTCCTCACCTTCTGGAGCAAAAATTTCAATTTCGGCGCCACGTTCCGCGCCGATAACTTCACGCACCGCCGCTTCAATGGTCTGGCGCGGCGTGCGGTTAATGGCCGATTCGCCAATGGGCAAACCGATGCCTTTGCGTGTGACTTTGCCGACCCCGGTACCGCCGCGCAGGGTGATCGCACCGCTGTCATTAAGCTGTACGCGAGCGAAAATCAGCATGCCGTGAGTGGCGTCGACGTCATCGCCGCCGTCTTTACGGATTGCCGCCGTCGCCTGCTGACCTTCGATAATTGGCATTTCAACGTTGAGATGCAGTGTGACGCCTGAAGGGGTGACGATAGAAACCTGGTCGATCACGTGCTGGCGCAATACCATCAGAGCCGCGACTTTAGCCGCAGCAGTGGCGCATGAACCGGTGGTGTAGCCTTTGCGGTATGCCTTGCCTTTATGCCAGACGCAATCGGCGGTTTGCTCGCTCACTGAGCCTCCCGCAAGCGGTAAAGCAGCGCATTCACAATAGCTGCGGCGACGTTACTGCCGCCTTTGCGCCCACGCGCAGCAATGGCCGGTAAGCCGCTTTCAACCAGCGCTTCTTTAGACTCTTCAGCCCCGACAAATCCGACGGGCACGCCGATAACGGCTGAAGGTTTGGCTCCTAACTCTAACAAGCGGAACAGCGCGGTTGGCGCATTCCCAAAGACAAAGACCTTCTCGCCATCTTCCTCTAAAGCCAGATCCACCGCCGCCATAGAACGAGTCACGCCCTGCTCTTTGGCATGAGCCACCACGCGCGGGTCGCTAATAAAGCAGCGGCAGCTACAACCAAACTCCGCCAGCAGGGTCTTGTTAATACCCGAAAGTGCCATGGTGGTATCGGTGTACAACGTGCAACCACGCAACAAACTGGCGGTCAGTTTTTCGATGACATCAGGTGAAAACCACAAAATATCCAGCCACTCAAAATCGGCGGTAGTGTGGATAACCCGCTTGATCATCGCTTCCTGAATAGCATCGTTAAAACGATATTCCGGGCGCTCGGCGGCAATGATTTCGCTAATGATTTCAAAACTGTGCTGCTCAATAAGCTGGGGTTGTTGCAGGTAGTTCATCAGGTGTCCTTAAGCTATGCCAGGTGCAAGTACGCGCAATGCGGCAAACAGCAGCAAAGCAAACAGCGAAGCCAACATCATGAGTTGCATGGTGCGAGTTATATCGTCAAGGGCAATGCCGCGCTGCTCATCCCCCATCCACGGTTTTTCTACCCGCTCGCCAAAATAGGTGTTCGGCCCGCCCAGTCGGATACCTAGCGCGCCGGCAACGGTAGCCTCAGGCCAGGCACAATTCGGACTGCTGTGTTGATAGCGGTCACGCCAGCCGATAAGCAGCGCCTGGCGAGGGTTGGCTCGCAAGAAAAAGGCCGCGAGGGTAAGCAGCAACCAGCTTAATCTTGCGGGAATGAAATTAGCGAGGTCATCAAGCCGGGCGCTGACATAACCAATGGCGCGATATTTTTCGGTTTTATAACCGACCATGGAGTCGAGGGTATTGATAGCTTTGTAGGCCAGGGCAAGTGGTGCACCGCCAATCATCAGGAAGAACAGTGGAGCAATCACACCATCGACACTATTTTCTGCCACCGTTTCGACCACCGCACGGGTGATTTGCGGGCGCTCGAGTTGCGAAGTATCACGCCCGACTATCCAGGATAATTTCTCGCGACTCTCTTCTAGCGTGCCATCTTTGAGTGCGCGATAAACCTCGAGTGCCGCATCACTCAAGCAACGGGCGGCAAGCACGGTATAAATCATCCACACCTCAACCAGCCAGCCGAGCCACACAGATACCTGATTTGCGAGGTGCAATACTCCCCAACTCACGCCCCAGGTCGAACCCACCACAACCAGCCATAACACGCCGCCGCCGATTTTCAGCGCACGGTCGCTTTTGCAGCACCGGCGTATCTGGCGCTGCGTAAAGCTGATGAGATTGCCAATCCAGCGCACCGGATGTGGCCAGTGATGCGGGTCACCGAGCCAATAATCCAGTAACCACGCGACAGCCCACGCAAGAAGTGTCATAGGTGATTCCTCGCAAGTGCTAACCAGCGATTGAGTAACGAGGGACGTTGGGCGAAATGAACATGCAGGTAACTTGCAAAGGTCGCATGATGCTGAATACCGCCCTGCCAGCGCGAAATAGCTACACCATCACGCCATTTGCAACAATCGAGAGCGGCAGGTAATGAGCCGCTAAAATCGGAGTAGTGAAACTCATGGCCGCGCAGGGTTTCGCCTTTTTTGGCAAGTAACGTGTCGTGTAATGCCGTGGCTTCGCAGTAGCCAAAACGCGTCAGCCGTTTGCCCATCTGACTGTGACCAGGCAATACGCCACACATGGCATGGGTTTCCTCATTCCCGTCAGTCAGAGATTCCCCCAGATACATCAACCCGCCACATTCGGCGTACAGCGGAATTCGCTGCTGATGTGCCTTTTGCAGGGATTCACGCATTTTGATATTGGCGGCAAGTTTCTCGCCGTGTACTTCTGGATAGCCACCGCCGAGCCAAATCATTTGGCAATCAGGGAGTTTAGTGTCATGCAAGGGGCTAAAACGCTGGATTTTTACCCCTGCCTGCTCGAGTAATTCGAGGTTGTCCGGGTAATAAAAGTTGAAGGCTTCATCTTCGGCAAGTGCAAGAGTAAGCCCATCAGCCAGTGCCGCATCAGGTATAACCGGCGCTTCACCTTGTGGCAGCGAGTTCAGGCGAGATAAATTTAACAGGAGGTCAATGTTGACGGTTTCTTCGAGCTGTTGCGCCAGCTGCTGCCAGCGTTCATCTTGCGGCGCATTTTCTTGGGCAGGAACGAGTCCGAGATGTCGTGCAGGCAAAGCCACATCGGCCATGACAGGCACGCGGCCAAGCACCGGAATACCACAATAACGGGTGATGGCATCGGCAAGTAATTGATAATGGCTATCGCTGTTGACGCGATTAAGAATAACGCCCGCGATATTCAATGTTGGGTCAAATCGCTGAAAGCCCATTACCGTTGCAGCAATAGAAGTGGAGACAGCTTTACCGTCCACCAGCAAAATCACCGGGCAACCGAGCTGTTTTGCCATTGCAGCACTGCTGCAATAGTCCGGGTCAGTTCCGTAACCATCGTACAGCCCCATCACGCCTTCGATAACGGCGACATCAGCGTGCTGCATTTGTTTTGCAAACAGACCATTAAGCGTTGGCGTGGGCAGCATAAACGCATCGAGATTGCGTGAGGCAATGCCAGACACGGCACTGTGCCAGCCGCTGTCGAGGTAATCGGGACCGATTTTGAAAGGTTGAACGCGCAGGCCGCGCAGCATGAGGGCACGGAGCAGCCCGAGCGTGACAGTGGTTTTGCCACAGCCGCTGCTGGTTCCTGCAATGACGAATGCGTGTTTCGCTGCCCCTGCCATAATTGCCTTTTTACTTACTTCGGCAAAATGCGGATGTCAGCACGTGCGCGCACCTTGCGGCTGCACGCATCTGATGACAACTGGCTTCCCACCGAAGGAGTTGTTTAAAATATTACCCGGAATAATTCGTGGAGCAGGAAGGCGGCAATCGAGCAAATCCCGATGAGCTTACTGTAGTAAGTGATTCGGGTTTGTGAGTGCAGCCAACGCACCTGCAACTTGAAGTATGACGGGTACGGCTGACAAGTCGGTCTTCTGGCTTAGCGTCACTCTCGCCCGCCCTTCCCAATCAAAGATCAGTGGTTACGCGGGTTCGTCGGCATCACAGCAGCGGGGGCTGCGGGGGATTGTCACCCCCTTCCCAGCCATGTTTGACACATGGCATAAACGAGTCAGTTGTATCGATTTTAATTACCGTTTTACTGCATGACATTTTTTAATCATCATGCATATAAATTTGTAAAAGCGGTTCTAGTGTAAAAGCTAATAGATATTGATTGTTGCGCTATAACAATTTTTACTGATTTTTATTAATGCTTAGCTCTTAATCGTTGTAATGTGCCGCTGTGCTATCTTCCCGCGCCTGCGGTGAAAAACAGAATGAATCCCAACATGAAAGAGAGTTGCCAATACTATGGCTGAAGCACGCTGCCCGGCATCCTGCGGCGAGTTAATTCAGGGCTGGATAGATGGCGGGGAAAAACTGGTGTCCTGCCCGATAGACTGGTTTAGCACCGTTGAAGTCAGTGAAGGCAAGAGGCTCTCCGGCGAGCGGCCCCGAATGCGCCAGATGCTGGAGTGCGTCGTCGCGTACTTTGGCTATTCCACTGCGCTAGCAAACAGCCTGAGCATTAATCTGGAATCAACGGTTCCGGTCGGGAAAGGTCTTGCCAGTAGCACTGCGGATATTGCCGCCACAGCAGTTGCTACCGCGCGTCATTTAGGTGAAATGCTGGATGAGTCCGCGCTTGCCACTTTATGCGTGCAACTAGAACCAACGGACAGCACGATTTTCCGCAAGCCAACCCTTTTTGACCATATCCAGGCACAAGTACAAATTAGCTGCCAGCCCACGCCAATGCTGGAAATTCTGCTGCTTGAAAGCAATACCACGCTTTTGACGGAGGATTATCATCGTTACGAACGAGAATCAGTGTTAATCCATAACGCGGGCTTACTGGATAACGCCTGGCAGACGCTACAACGCAGTTGCCGACAACAAGATGCCCGGTTGTTAGGTGAAGCCACTACAATGAGTGCCAAAGCCTGCCAGCAACTGTTAGTAAAACCCATGTTTTCCCAACTATTAGCCCTGGTCGAAGAGACAGATTTGTACGGGTTAAATGTGGCGCATAGCGGCAGTGTGGTGGGATTGATGCTTGATACCAGTAAGCATGATGTTGAGAAGATGCTCTGGCTGATAAAGCATTTAGAGATTGATAGACATTATCCGCAGCAGCATCTGGTAAAGATGATAGAGGGCGGAGTGCGCTGAGTTGTTGCGAAAAAAAACCGCCGATTCGGCGGTTTTCACAATTAACACTATTTACCCTAAATAATTCGAGTTGCATTAAAGCGGTAAGTGAACGCAGCTAACACACAGGCAGCTCGAAGTATGACGGGTAAATTTAGTCGGGTTTGATTTCACCCATCACTTTCAGTTTTTTGGAAATTTCACGACGCTCTTTAGACAGTTCAGCATTCTTGATGATGTAATCATCAACACGGTCTTCGTAGTCGGTTTTCATGCTGGCAATGATGCCTTGAATAGCTTCAATGCTCATACCTGGCTTAATATAGTCACTCAGGTTATCAAGCAGCAGAACACGTTTTGAGTTATCACGGATCTTTTTCTGAACGTCCTGAATCTCACGCTGCAGTTTGTTTTTACGACGGAACAGACGTACAAACTCAAGCACGTCCTGGAAAGAAGGTTTAGTTGGTTCCATTTTTATACCCCTGCTAATTTCATACTCGGATTCGTTAAGACAACCGCCATAAGATTACCTTAATGGTAGCGGCGGCCGCTGACAATTCTTTTATCCCCGTCTGTTCCGGGCTCTATAACCAAACAGTACAGGCGATTAGTCTCTTTCGCTATCTTAACCTCAATTGGTGCTGAATCGAAACCAGCAATTCGCTCCGCACCCCGCAATTATTTACGTAACGCGCGGCAGATCAACTGCGAGAGTAATTCCAGTTGACGAGCAAGCTCCAGACTCAACCAGACATAACCGTGAATTGGGGTTTCCTGAAGTTTCCCATTTCCACCTTCCTGCATAAGCTGGCGCAACTCGCTGACGATCTCAGTCAGCTTTTCATTATTCGCAGAAATCGGTGATGGGTTGCCGTCATGCAATGCATGAGCAATCGCAGCAAGTGTGCGTTGCGTCATCTGCTGAGTATCACGCAGAGTATGAGCATTGATCATCAGGAAATGACTCTCTCGGGAAGCCCAGTAAGCGTTGATTTGCAGCTCAAGCGTGCACACCATATTACGGCTGACAGTTTGTATCGCTTCGAAAATAGATTTCTGGATGTGGGTTTCTTTGCTGCTCGGCCCAATCAGCGCGCGCATTTTCACTACATCGGTCAACACCTGATGCAGGTGTTTTTCCAGACGCGGGCGCTCCAGCAAGTTCGGCGAAAAACCTGCGTTATAAACCCGGCCAAAGGCGGTGACGAAATTCGCCATTTGAATGCGCCAGTGGATAAACGCGCGCTGCGGATAAATACTGGTAAATAGCATTGCGAGTAATGATCCGAAGATAACATCACCACTACGCCACATCGCAATTTCCATATCCCCAGCCGGAGCACCCACCACGACCGCAAGGGTAATACCAATCAGCAGAGCCTGATACGGGCGTTTCCCCAGCGCCAGGTAACCGCAAATAAACATAGCAAAAGCGCACCAAACCAGCATCAGCGGCAGAGAAAACAGCTCCAACCTTAGTGCAATAAGCCCCATGGTTGCGCCACAAATGGTACCGCCAATACGTTCAAAGGCGCGAGGTACTACATTTCCCCAGAAGGATATTGGCCCCATCACCACCACTAAAGTGATTAATGGCCACGTGCCCTCCGGAACTTTCAGAAGATGTACGATGAGAAAGGTAAGAACAAATGCCAGCGCGATACGAACGCCGTGCACAATTCGGTAGTTGCGATAAACACGCAGTTCAAACGGGCTTAGTGATTTGTCGGGGCGCACACCCGGCTCTCCTGAAACAAAAGCGTGATTGTACCTGTTTTTTTAGTGTGGGCATCACAAAGTTAGGGGGCTTGAGCCCCCTTCGCCTTTAGACTTGATCTGCTACCGGGATATACATATCAACTTCCCACACTCCACTCTCAGAGCCATCATTCAGGTAGTGCTCAAAGCAAGGTTTGCCGGTTAACTGGTAACGGTTATCAGCAAGGAGACTATCAAAGAAGATATTCCATGGTTTTGCAAAATCGCCGTCGTCGACTTTTGCACGCGCGACCGCATATTGCCCTGCTTCAATGCGTGTAGTGATGACACCTTCACTGTTTTCAGGCACGGTAAAATCTTCCGCAACGGATACAACCGTATCGCAACGGAGCTTTTCTGCAGGCACGACATCTGGGTTATCGTAGTAAACCGCCAGCCACTCTTCACCGACGACTTTATGCGATTTAACCCATAGAGAAAGTTGCTCAAATCCTTGTTGAACCGTTTTTTCCCACGGCCCTACCATATGAAAACCCGCTACTTTTCGCTCATGAACTTGTTGTACGTTAAATTCCATATGACCTCCTGACCCGATTAAAAGTACTGTATATAAATACACCACTCTATTGCAGGGAAGCAATCCTTTGGCAGGGTGATGTGGTTACTTTGCGAGCAAGATCGCTTTTCGCCAATAGATCGTAGTACAGACGAGAAGCGCAGGTTAGAACTAAATGCGAAAAAAAGGCCAACATAAAGTCAGCCTGTTGAAATTTTTAAGCAACTACAGCTTGTGGCTCAGATAATCACTAAATCGCGACCATGCACTGCCCTTTTTAACATCTGTTAGCGTTACCAGCGGCCAGTGTGCAATCAACTTGTCGCGGTCAAACAGTTCAATTTCACCAACATGTTGGTTAGCGGCGACAGGCGCTTCCATCTCCGGGTTATCAAGGACATATTTGGCTTTAATGTTTGGAACTTCTGATTTTGGCAGCGCCAGATAGACATCCTGATTGGTGCCGACTTCAACTTTCTTTTGGTCGCCATACCAGACTGTTTCGGTGCCAATTTTTTTGCCTTTATGCAGCACCTGCACAGTATCAAAATTATCCTGACCCCAATGCAGCAGTTTACGCGCCTGATCCTCGCGGCCTTTCGAGCTTTCCGCACCCATGACAACGGCAATTAAGCGGCGCTCGCCATCAACACTTGAAGCGATAAGATTAAAGCCTGCACTGGCAGTGTGCCCGGTTTTCAAACCATCCACATTCAGCCCCTTATCCCACAATAGGCCATTGCGGTTCTGCTGCGTGATGCCATTCCACGTGAGGCTACGCTCGCTATACATATGATAAAAATCAGGCTCGCCGTGAATAATGGCGCGAGAAAGTACCGCAAGATCGTATGCCGAGCTATGCTGGCCAGGCGCATCGAGGCCGTGAACCGTTTCGAAATGGGTATCGCGCAGATGTAACTGCTGCACGTATTTGTTCATCAGGGCCACAAATTGTGGCTGCCCGCCAGCGACGTAATCGGCTAACGCGACACAAGCGTCGTTCCCGGAATCAATAATCAGCCCGCGGCTCAAGTCATGAACCGTTAATCTGTCACCTGCTTTCAAAAACATCAGCGACGAACCGTCAAAAACCGGATTCCCTTTCGCCCAGGCATCTTTACCTACGGTGACCATATCGTTTGCCGAGATACGCCCGCTATCAATGGCGCGATCCACCACATAGCCGGTCATCAGTTTGGTCAGACTCGCCGGGTTGCGTCGCACATGTTCATTTTGCGCTGTCAGTATTTGCCCGGTGGTGTAATCCATCAACACCCACGATCCCGCCTGGATCTGTGGAGGTGGTGGTGCATTAACAAAGGTATCGTCGGCAAAAGCGGAGTGAGCAACAAAAGAAAGCAATGAACAGGCAGCAAATAGACGGATCTTCAACGATATACCCTCGGAAACAATAAATTCAGCCGCTTCTTTTACTGGAGTTTGCGATAATTTTCGCGATTAAATTGCAAAAAGTTATGAATAATCAAATTTGCATACGGGCGTTGAATGCTTTTCACGGTGGTGCAGGAGGCTTATTAATGGTTTACCATGCACTTATGCAACACCTGATAATCAAGATGGAAACATGGAGAGGGTTTTAGTGGTATTTCAGTTTAATAACAGCAAGTTAAACAACACTCAAGGGCGGAAATAAGCCGTGGAAAATTCAACGCAACAACCGACCTTCCTCTTTCATGATTATGAAACTTTCGGCAAGAGTCCATCTCTTGACCGACCAGCGCAATTTGCAGCGATTCGTACTGATGACCAATTCAATGTTATCGGTGATCCTGAAGTTTTCTATTGCAAACCCGCTGATGACTACCTTCCACAGCCAGAAGCTGTGATGATTACCGGTATTACCCCACAACACGCACTGGCTCAGGGCGTGAATGAAGCAGATTTTGCCAAACGTATTCACAATATCTTTACCGTGCCGAAAACCTGCGTGGTCGGCTACAACAACGTGCGCTTCGACGATGAAGTAACGCGCAATATTTTCTACCGTAACTTTTACGACCCATACGGCTGGAGCTGGCAGAACGATAATTCGCGCTGGGATTTGCTCGATGTGATGCGCGCCTGCTATGCCCTGCGCCCGGAAGGGATTGTCTGGCCGGAAAACGACGAGGGGCTGCCGAGTTTCCGCCTCGAGCATTTGACCAAAGCCAACGGTATTGAACATGCGAACGCGCACGATGCGATGTCTGATGTATACGCCACTATCGCGATGGCGCAATTAGTTAAGACTCGCCAGCCACGGCTGTTTGAGTACCTTTACAGCCATCGTTCCAAACACAAACTCACCACATTGATTGATATCCCGCAGATGAAACCACTGGTGCATGTTTCCGGGATGTTCGGCGCATGGCGTGGCAACACCAGTTGGATTGCACCGCTGGCCTGGCACCCGGATAACAAAAATGCGGTGATTATGGTCGATTTAGCAGGTGATATTTCGCCGCTGCTGGAACTGGACGCCGATACATTACGCGAACGTTTGTATACGCCGAAGGCCGCGCTTGGCGATGCGGCTGCGGTGCCAATTAAACTGGTGCATCTGAATAAATGCCCGGTGCTGGCGGTGGCTAATACGCTGCGCCCGGAAGATGCCGAACGTTTAGGAATCGATCGTAAGCGTTGCCTGGATAACCTGAAGTTACTGCGCGAACACCCTTTAGTACGTGAAAAAGCGGTGGCTATCTTTGCTGAATCCGAACCTTTTGTACCATCTGAAAATGTTGATGCGCAGCTTTATAACGGTTTCTTCAGTGATGCAGACCGTGCGGCGATGCGCATAGTGCTGCAAACCGATCCGCAAAATCTGCCTGCGCTGGATATCACTTTCGCCGATAAACGTATTGAAAAGCTGTTGTTTAACTATCGCGCGCGCAATTTCCCAGGAACACTGGATGAAGCAGAACAACAGCGTTGGTTAGAACACCGCCGCGATGTGTTATCTCAGGAAGCGTTGCAAGCCTACGCGCAAGAACTGGAGGCGCTGTATAACCTGCATGAAGGGGACAAGGAAAAGACGGCGTTGCTTAAGGAGCTGTTTGAGTACGCGCAGTTTTTGGTAGGGTAATAGATAGCAAAAAGGCCGCTTTCGCGGCCTTCTTCGTAGTTAGCTTTTACGCTAAATCTTCGTTGAATTGCGGAACCGGGTTACGGAAGCGGCGAGTTACGAAGGCCAGATAAGTCAGGCCAATGGCCGCCCAAATCAGACCCAGAATCATCGAGCTTTCTTCCAGGTTAATCCACAACGCACCGACTGTCAGCGCACCACAAATTGGTAGCACCAGATAGTTGATGTGATCTTTGATGGATTTATTGCGCCCTTCACGAATCCAGAACTGGGAAATCACTGACAGGTTAACGAAGGTAAACGCCACCAGCGCACCGAAGTTAATCAGCGCAGTTGCAGTCACCAGGTCAAACTTAACCGCAAACAGAGCAATGATACCGACCAGTACAACGTTGAGCGCCGGGGTACGCCATTTCGGGTGAATGTAGCCGAAGAAGCGCTCCGGGAACACGCCGTCACGGCCCATCACATACATCAGGCGAGAAACGCCCGCATGTGCCGCCATACCCGATGCCAGAACCGTCACGCAGGAGAAAATCAGGATGCCGAACTGGAAGGCTTTACCTGCCACGAAGAGCATGATTTCTGGCTGCGATGCATCCGGATCTTTAAAGCGCGAGATGTCCGGGAAATACAGTTGCAGGAAGTAAGACACCACAACGAAGATCACGCCGCCAATTAAAGCAGTCAGGAAAATCGCTTTTGGGATAACGCGGCCTGCATCTTTGGTCTCTTCAGATAGAGAACTAATACCGTCAAAACCAAGGAACGAGAAGCATAGGATGGTCGCACCGGTAATCATCGGCACCACATTCGCATGTTCTGACCAGAATGGACGTGTACTGGTTAACGTACCTGCACCTTCGCCATTTGCCACACCGTAAATAACCAGACCGGTGATCACCACCATCACGATCATTTGCAGCACAACAATAAAGCTGTTGAAGTTAGCCACGGTTTTGATGCCGCGCAGGTTGGAGATAGTCATAAAGCCAACCAGCAGCACCACGAAAATCCACGACGGGATAGATGGCACCAGAGCTTCAAAATAGATTTTTGCCAGCAGGATGTTGATCATCGGCATAAACAGATAATCAAGCAAGGCAGACCAACCCACCATAAAGCCAACCACCGGGTGGATTGCTTTTTGAGCGTAGGTATAGGCAGAACCCGCTGATGGGAAGCGGCGTACTAGCTTTCCATAACTTAACGCGGTGAACAAAATTGCCACAAGGGCAAACGCGTAAGCCGTAGCGACATGTCCGTCGGTAAGGCCAGATACAATCCCAAATGTATCGAACAAGGTCATAGGCTGCATATAAGCAAGGCCCATCATAACTACCGGAATGAGCGTAAGGCTCTTACGGAGTTCAACACGAGATTTTGCACCTGCGGTGACGTTAAGCGACATGGTCATTCCCCCAAACGGCGAATACCTGCGCAAAAGCAAAAAGCTGCCCCATCTGAATTTCCTCGGCGACACGACTGTCGTTTTTTAAAAGCTAGTATCTATCCGGTACGAAGCCCGGCCTCTTGGATTTTTGGCGTATGCCTGTTTGACTACTTGAACTTAATGCAAAAAAATAACCGACGCGTTTAACGTCGGTTTTTTGTTCTCATTTAGTGAGGCGCGTATTTTGCACTAATTCAAGGCAGGATGACAAGATATTGAGGCCTTCATTAACAATTTCTTTTTCAGCCGTTAACGGGACGAGAAAACGAATAACATTCGCTCTCACTCCGCATGACAGCAACACTAAACCTTTTCTGCCTGCTTCTTGCACAAGTACCTGTGTTAACTCTTTATTTGGGCGGTGGCTATCGCGCTCTTCCACCAACTCCATCGCGATCATGGCACCGTATCCGCGCACATCACCAATGCAGGTAAATTGCTCACTCATTTGCTGTAAACGATCAGTGATTAGCTCACCGATTTCCTGCGCCTTTTGATTGAGATTTTCTTGCTCAATGACATCAGTCACCGCCAGTGCCGCTGCAATCGCTACAGGCGAGCCGGCATAAGTACCACCCAAGCCGCCAGGCATCGCTTTATCGAACAGGGATTTTTTGCCGACGAGCGCTGAAAGTGGGAAGCCGCCTGCCAGGCTTTTTGCCATAGTGATGAGATCCGGCGCCACCTCACTATGTTCAATCGCAAACGTTTTACCCGTTCTGCAGAACCCACTTTGGATTTCATCTGCAATCAGAACGATGCCGTGCTTATCGCACAGCGCCCGCAGTTGTTTCATAAATGATGGTGACGCTGCATAGAAACCACCCTCACCTTGCACCGGCTCAATAATGATCGCGGCGACTTCATCCGGCGAAACATCAGCAGCAAAAATACCCGCCAATGACGCCAGTGCCTGAGTGTCACTCACGCCAAGGTAGGCCGCTGGATAAGGTGCGTGATAAATGCCTGCCGGGAACGGACCATAGCCCTTTTTATACGGCTGAACTTTGCCCGTTAAGGCCATGCCCAGTAAGGTCCGGCCATGGAAGGCGCCACGAAATGCGATGATGGCCGAACGCCCCGTCGCAATACGCGCCACTTTAATGGCATTTTCAACCGCTTCCGCGCCGGTAGTGAGAAACAGCGTCTGGCATGGTTCGCTTATTGGCACCAGTTTGTTCAACCGTTCGGCAAGCTCAATATAGTTGCCGTAAGGTGTGACCTGGAAACAAGGATGGGTAAATTTTTCAAGTTGTTGACGCACGGCGTCAATAACGGCCGGATGGTTATGCCCGGTATTTAGCACCGCAATACCAGAGGCAAAATCAATATAGCGTTTGCCTTCAACATCCCATAATTCGGCATTTTTCGCTTTTTCGATGTATACCGGCAGTGCATTGCCGACCCCATGAGGAACCGCCTGTTCACGCCGCGACTGCCATTGCTGATTGGTTTGCTTCATACAGACTCCTTGCGTGCAAAAAAACTCCGCAAAACAAAGCAGAGAAGAAAATTTAAACGCGAAGACATATTCAGAAGAAATAACGAGCCACTTTAAACAATAGATGTGAGCCTGGCGCTCTGCCACTCACCCAAAAGCATTATTTTTGCGTGGTTCCGTATACCAATGCGATTTCGGGACTATTGACGATTTGCTCTCGCCACCATTCACTGGCAAGCCCGGCAGTCTGCTCATTCCAGCCAATCCATACCGGTACAAAAGGTACATGGGATACAACCTGCTTTTCCACCAGCACGCCACTTTCGATAAAACGCTGCGCCATGTAACGGGGTACGTAACCACAGCCAATACCACTGATTTGCAGCTCGAGTTTGGTTTTGAAATCAAAAACGGTGATCGCATCTTGTTCTTCGAGTAAATGCATCGAACGTGACGGCTCAAGACGCGATGTGTCGCCAACTACAACGGCACGGCTGCGTTTGATAATCCGGCGAGTGAGTGGTTCTTCAGCTTCCGCAAGTGGGTGATGAGGTGCAACAACAAAGATACTTTCAAGTTGACCAAGGAGTGTAAAACCAAAACCGCTCAACGATGGTGGGTCGCTCATAGCGCCAACAATAATATCTGCCCGCCCTTCAGTGAGCGCTTCCCATGAACCGCCCAATACACCGTTGATGAATTTCAGCCGCGTCACGCTATAACTTTTGTAGAAAGCTTCAATAAGTGGAGTCAGCAACGAAAAGGGAAAAGAATCATCCACGCCAATCACCAGCTCGTTTTCCCATCCCTGATGAAGCTTGATAGCCTGCTGTTCCAGTTCGCGTACGGTATGCAGCACTTCGCGACCTTTTTCCAGCAGAAGCTGACCCGTTCGCGTAAAACGCGCACGGTGGCCGGATCGGTCGAGTATTTGAATGTTGAGATCGTTTTCGAGTTTTTGAACGGTGTAACTGAGTGCGGAAGGCGTTTTAAAGAGCTTTGTTGCCGCAGCAGCAAAGCTCCCTTCTTTATCGAGGGTATCGAGAATTATCAGCACATCCAGCAGTGGTTTCATACTCGTTCCTGGAGGTCACGAGCAACACCCCACAGTGGTTACTGCATGGGCATTACCAGCGGGTTTGGATATTGATATTCAAACCCAAGTTCGTTGCAAATACGGTTGCCATCCACCAGCTTACCGTGGCCATTTTGCGTTTCAGTTCGAAAAACGGGTGCGTCTAAATTCATCTGCCGTGCCATCAAAGAGTAGAACTCGGCGCGCGTTGGATGAGCTGGCGCACATAAATTATAGATGTGCCCGCCTTTCGGAGCCTGTAGCAACAGAGTAATTGCAGAAATAACATCCTCAAGGTGCACCAGATTCACCCCATGAGCACCGTTAGCCACATTAGTTTTCCCTGCCAGAAAACGACCAGGATGGCGTTCCGGCCCAACCAAACCCGCAAGACGCAAAATATCTACCGAGGTGCCAGGCAAATCATGCAACCAGGTTTCAAGCTCTTTCAGCACCAGCCCACTGGCGGTAACGGGCTCAAGCGGCGAGGTTTCTTTCACGCTGCCTTCTGTTTCTCCATACACCGACGTGGAACTGGTAAAAATGATACGCGGGATATTATGAGCCAGTGCGCTATCAACAATTTCTTGTACCGCTTGCAGGTAAAAATCGTCACCATCGCCAGTACGACGAGCGGGCAGCGTGATCACCAGCGCATCAGCATCCAGTAATGCATCAAGATCGTCGCTGTCACAAACCAGCTCAGGAGTCAGTTGCAACTGATAACCGTCAATCCCACACATTCGCGCCGCTTCAACGCCATCGAGGGTCGTTTTACTCCCTGTCACTTGCCAGCCCCGCGCTGATAAAGACAACGCCAGTGGCATTCCCAGCCACCCTAACCCGACAATCGCAACCTTTTTCATGCCTTCTCTCCTGGATTGCAGCATATCTCTCTGCTGTGCTTTTTAGCCCTTTATTAAGGCTACGCCACGTTACGACAACTGACAATCAATGGCACTAAACAGAATATTAATTGAGGGGGTAAAAAGCCCTTGCACAAGGCACTGAATATGGTTTACGTTAAAAGCACATCATGAATAAACATTCATACGAGAATTTTATGACACGCGTTCAAACTACTACCCACCATCATCACCATCATCACCATCATCCTGACTAGTCTTTCAGGCGATGTGTGCTGGGAGACAGAAAAATCTTCCAGTGGTGCATGAACGAGTCAATAAGCCCCCGGAAGATTTCTTCCGGGGGCTTTTTTTTGGACGTCAGACAAGAATTTATTAGAGGGATTACTCATGTTAGACAATAACCGTTTACGCATAGCTATTCAGAAATCAGGCCGTTTAAGCGATGACTCACGCGAATTGCTCGCACGCTGTGGCATAAAAATCAACCTGCATACCCAGCGCCTGATTGCGTTAGCTGAAAACATGCCGATCGACATTCTGCGCGTGCGTGATGACGATATCCCTGGCCTGATTATGGACGGTGTGGTTGATCTCGGCATCATCGGTGAGAATGTGCTGGAAGAAGAGTTACTGACGCGCCGCGCTCAGGGCGAAGACCCACGTTACTTTACCCTGCGCCGCCTGGATTTCGGCGGTTGCCGCTTTTCTCTGGCGATTTCCGTTGATGAGCCGTGGGACGGCCCGGCAAGCCTGAATAATAAGCGTATCGCGACCTCTTACCCTCACCTGTTGAAGCGCTACCTTGATGGCAAAGGTGTGCAGTTTAAATCTTGCCTGTTGAACGGTTCTGTTGAAGTGGCCCCGCGTGCGGGCCTGGCTGATGCAATCTGTGACCTGGTTTCTACTGGCGCAACACTCGAAGCTAATGGCCTGCGTGAAGTAGAAGTGATTTACCGCTCCAAAGCCTGCCTGATTCAACGCGACGGTGAAATGCCGGAAGCCAAACAGCAGTTAATCGACAAACTGATGACTCGCATCCAGGGTGTGATTCAGGCGCGTGAATCGAAATACATCATGCTGCATGCACCAAGCGAGCGCCTGGATGAAATTATTTCTCTGCTGCCAGGCGCTGAACGCCCAACTATTCTGCCGCTGGCTGGCGATCAACAACGTGTGGCAATGCATATGGTGAGCAGCGAAACGCTGTTCTGGGAAACCATGGAAAAACTGAAAGCGCTGGGTGCCAGTTCGATTCTGGTGTTACCAATTGAGAAGATGATGGAGTAACACCATGGCAAACTTCAATACGTTGATTAACTGGAATGAGTGCGATGCAGCGGCGCAACAGGCTTTGCTGACCCGTCCGGCGATTTCTGCCTCCGAAAGCATTACCCGCACGGTGGCTGACATTCTTAATAATGTGAAAGCTAACGGTGATGCTGCATTGCGCGAATACAGCACAAAGTTTGATAAAACAGATGTGCAGCAGCTGAAAGTCAGTGCGCAGGAAATTACCGATGCCGTTGCTCGTCTGGGTTCGGAGATTAAAGACGCGATGGCCGTTGCTGTCGCGAATATCGAAAAATTCCACGTGGCCCAGCAACTGCCAACCGTTGATATCGAAACCATGCCGGGTGTGCGTTGCCAGCAGGTTACGCGCCCGGTTGCCTCTGTTGGCCTTTATATTCCTGGTGGTTCCGCACCGCTGTTTTCAACCGTATTGATGCTTGCCACGCCTGCACGAATCGCGGGATGCAAAAAAGTAGTGCTGTGTTCACCTCCGCCGATTGCCGATGAAATTCTGTATGCCGCGCAACTGTGTGGCGTGCAGGAAGTGTTTCAGGTCGGTGGCGCGCAGGCGATTGCCGCACTGGCGCTGGGCACGGAAAGCATCCCGAAAGTGGATAAGATCTTCGGGCCAGGCAACGCGTTTGTGACCGAAGCCAAACGCCAGGTCAGCCAGCGTCTTGACGGCGCGGCTATCGACATGCCTGCTGGCCCATCAGAAGTTTTAGTCATCGCTGACAGCGGTGCAACGCCTGACTTTGTGGCATCGGACCTGCTTTCACAGGCCGAACACGGCCCGGACTCGCAAGTGATTCTGTTAACGCCGGATGCCGATATGGCACAAGCCGTTGCCGAAGCCGTTGAGCGCCAGCTAGCCGCTCTGCCACGTGCTGAAACCGCTCGCAAAGCGCTGGAAAGCAGCCGCCTGATTGTTGCCCGAGACCTCGAGCAATGCATTGAGATCTCCAACCAGTACGGCCCGGAGCACCTGATTATTCAGACCCGCAACGCCCGTGACCTGGTCGATAGCATCACCAGTGCAGGTTCAGTCTTCCTCGGCGACTGGTCACCGGAATCGGCTGGCGACTACGCTTCTGGCACTAACCACGTGCTGCCGACGTATGGTTATACCTCAACGTGTTCAAGCCTTGGATTGGCTGATTTCCAGAAACGGATGACGGTTCAGGAACTCTCACCACAAGGTTTCGCAAGTCTTGCGAAAACGATTGAAACTCTGGCCGCCGCCGAGCTGCTGGATGCCCACAAAAACGCCGTTACCCTGCGAGTTGCAGCACTGAAGGAGCAAGCATGAGCATTGAAGAGTTAGCCCGCGAAAATGTCCGCGCCCTGACCCCTTACCAGTCGGCGCGCCGCCTGGGCGGTAATGGCGATGTGTGGTTAAACGCCAACGAATACCCGACCGCCGTTGAGTTTGAATTAACGCAACAGACGCTAAACCGTTACCCGGAATGCCAGCCTAAACTGGTCATTGAACGTTACGCCGAGTATGCAGGCGTAAAACCGGAACAAGTTTTGGTGAGTCGTGGCGCGGACGAAGGCATCGAACTGTTGATCCGCGCATTCTGCGAACCGGGCAAAGATGCCGTTCTCTACTGCCCGCCGACATATGGCATGTACAGCGTCAGCAGCGAAGCCTTTAACGTTGAGTGCCGCACCGTCCCTACACTTGCAGACTGGCAGCTTGATTTACCGGGAATCGCTGAGAAAATCGAAGGCGTAAAAGTCATTTATGTTTGCAGCCCGAACAACCCAACCGGTCAGTTAATCAATCCGCAAGACTTCCGCGTGCTGCTTGAAATGGCTCGCGGCAAAGCGCTGGTTGTGGCCGACGAAGCCTATATTGAGTTTTGCCCGCAGGCGACGCTGGCCGGTTGGCTGAATGAATATCCACACCTTGTGGTTCTGCGCACACTTTCTAAAGCCTTTGCGCTGGCTGGCCTGCGCTGTGGCTTTACGCTGGCAAATGAAGAAGTGATCAATTTGCTGATGAAAGTCATCGCCCCTTACCCGCTTTCGACCCCGGTTGCGGATATTGCTGCTCAGGCATTAAGCCCGCAGGGAATAAATGCAATGCGCGAGCGCGTCGCAGAAGTCCTGGTGAATCGCCAGTACCTGGTCACCGCACTCAATGAAGTAGGTTGCGTAGAGCAAGTTTTCGACTCAGAAACCAACTATGTTCTGGCCCGCATCACCGCTTCAAGTGCAGTGTTTAAATCTCTGTGGGATCAGGGCATTATCTTACGTGACCAAAATAAACAACCATCATTAAGCGGCTGCCTGCGGATTACTGTCGGCACCCGTTTAGAATGCGAGCGCACCATTGCTGCGCTGCGTGAACAACCAGGCCTGACGGCCACGGAGGGCGTGTGAGCCAGAAAATTCTTTTTATCGACCGTGACGGCACTTTAATTTCTGAACCACCTTCAGATTATCAGGTGGATCGCATGGACAAACTGGCCTTTGAACCAGCGGTGATCCCCGCCCTGCTGCAATTGCAAAAAGCCGGATACAAGCTGGTGATGATCACCAATCAAGATGGCCTGGGAACGGACAGCTTCCCGCAGGCGGATTTTGACGGCCCACATAACCTGATGATGCAGGTGTTTACTTCTCAGGGCGTGGACTTCGATGACGTGCTGATTTGCCCACACTTGCCGGCTGACAACTGTGAATGCCGTAAGCCAAAAATTGCCATGGTGAACGGTTACCTGGAAGAAGGCGTGCTGGATAAACCCAATAGCTATGTGATTGGCGACCGCGCGACAGATATTGAGCTGGCTGAAAATATGGGAATTCAGGGTTTACGCTACCACGGCGAAACGCTGAACTGGCCGACCATCAGCGAAAAGCTGACTAAGCGTGACCGCTATGCCCACGTTGAACGTGCCACCAAAGAGACACAAATCGACGTGCAAGTCTGGCTCGACCGTGAAGGCGGAAGCAAAATTAACACTGGCGTCGGTTTCTTCGACCACATGCTGGACCAGATTGCCACCCACGGCGGTTTCCGAATGGATATCAGCGTAAAAGGCGATCTTTATATCGACGACCACCACACGGTTGAAGACACTGGTCTGGCGCTGGGTGAAGCGTTGAAAATTGCGCTGGGCGACAAACGTGGGATTACCCGCTTCGGCTTCACCTTGCCGATGGATGAATGTCTGGCCCGTTGTGCACTGGATATTTCTGGCCGCCCACACCTTGAATACAAAGCCGAGTATAACTTCCAACGTGTCGGCGATTTAAGCACTGAGATGGTTGAGCACTTCTTCCGTTCACTTTCTTACACCATGGGCGTGACGCTGCACCTGAAAACCAAAGGTAAAAACGACCACCATCGTGTCGAAAGCCTGTTTAAAGTCTTTGGCCGCACGTTGCGCCAGGCTATTAAAGTCGAAGGCGACACGCTGCCCTCCTCAAAAGGAGTGTTGTAATGAACGTGGTGATCCTCGATACCGGGTGTGCCAACCTGCACTCGGTGAGGTCAGCAATCCAGCGCCACGGCTACGAGCCGTTGGTGAGTCGCGACCCGGATGTGGTGCTACGCGCCGATAAACTTTTTCTACCGGGCGTTGGAACAGCACAAGCGGCGATGGATCAGATTCGTGAGCGCGAGCTTATCGATCTGATCAAAGCTTGTACCCAACCCGTGCTGGGCATTTGCCTCGGTATGCAATTGCTGGGTTCGCGCAGCGACGAGAGCAACGGCATCGACATGCTCGGCATCATCGAGCAGCCAGTGCTAAAAATGGTCGACCATGGTTTGCCTTTGCCGCATATGGGCTGGAACCGTGTCTACCCGAAAGCAGGCGACCGCCTGTTCCGCGGCATCGACGACGGTGATTATTTTTACTTTGTGCACAGCTACGCGATGCCGGTATGTGCAAACACCATCGCTCAGGCAAGCTACGGTGAAGCCTTCACCGCGGCCGTGCAAAAAGATAATTTCTTTGGCGTGCAGTTCCACCCGGAGCGCTCGGGTGCCGCAGGCGCAAAATTACTGAAAAACTTCCTGGAGATGTAAGCACCATGATTATTCCTGCTCTCGATTTAATTGACGGCACAGTGGTGCGCCTCCATCAGGGGGATTATGGCCAGCAACGCGATTACGGCAACGATCCGTTACCGCGTCTGCAAGAGTACGAAGCACAAGGCGCACAAGTGCTGCATCTGGTAGATTTAACCGGCGCGAAAGACCCTGCTAAGCGCCAGATCCCACTGATTAAAACGCTGGTTGCGGGCGTCAAAATTCCCGTGCAAGTGGGTGGTGGTGTACGTACAGAAGAAGATGTTGCGGCACTGCTTGAAGCAGGTGTGGCGCGTGTTGTTATCGGCTCTACAGCAGTGAAATCACCTGAAGTGGTGAAAGGCTGGTTTACCCGCTTTGGTGCTGATGCGCTGGTGCTGGCGTTGGATGTGCGCATCGACGAACAGGGCAACAAACAGGTTGCCGTCAGCGGCTGGCAAGAAAACTCTGGCGTAACGCTTGAAGAACTGGTGGAAACATACCTGCCCGTCGGCCTCAAGCACGTGTTGTGCACCGATATCTCCCGCGATGGCACGTTGGCAGGCTCGAACGTCTCATTATATGAAGAAGTTTGTGCACGTTTCCCACAGGTGGCATTCCAGTCTTCCGGCGGCATTGGCGGGCTTGATGATATCGCCGCGCTGCGCGGAACGGGCGTGCAGGGTGTGATTGTCGGGCGTGCACTGCTGGAAGGGAAATTCAACGTAACGGAGGCAATCTCATGCTGGCAAAACGGATAATTCCTTGCCTGGATGTACGCGACGGGCAAGTCGTGAAAGGTGTGCAATTCCGCAACCATGAAATCATTGGTGACATCGTCCCGCTGGCCCAGCGTTATGCCGCCGAAGGCGCAGACGAACTGGTGTTCTACGATATCACTGCATCGAGCGATGGCCGTGTGGTAGATAAAAGCTGGGTGTCGCGCGTGGCAGAAGTTATTGATATTCCATTCTGCGTGGCCGGTGGCATCAAGTCGATTGAAGATGCCGCACAGATTCTCTCTTTCGGCGCGGATAAAATTTCAATCAACTCCCCTGCTCTGGCTGACCCTGAACTGATTACCCGCCTGGCCGATCGTTTTGGCGTCCAGTGCATTGTTGTCGGTATTGATACCTGGTTTGATAGCGAAACAGGCAAATATCACGTCAATCAATATACCGGCGATGAAAGCCGTACGCGCGTGACCACCTGGGAAACCGTAGACTGGGTGCAGGAAGTGCAAAAACGTGGTGCCGGGGAAATCGTTCTGAACATGATGAACCAGGATGGCGTGCGTAACGGTTACGACCTGGAGCAATTAAAGAAAGTGCGTGAAGTTTGCCACGTGCCACTGATTGCCTCGGGTGGAGCGGGAACCATGGAGCACTTCCTGGAAGCCTTCCGTGATGCAGATGTTGACGGTGCACTGGCGGCCTCAGTGTTCCATAAACAAATTATTAATATTGGTGAGCTGAAACTTTATCTGGCTCAGCAAGGCGTGGAGATAAGAGTGTGTTAACACAAGAGCAGCAAGACCAACTGGACTGGGAAAAAACCGACGGACTGATGCCGGTGATTGTTCAACACGCCAAATCCGGCGAAGTGCTGATGCTGGGATATATGAACCCGGAAGCTCTGGCGCAAACCATCGAAAGCGGAAAGGTCACCTTCTTCTCTCGTACGAAACAACGCTTGTGGACCAAAGGCGAAACCTCCGGCAATTTTCTGAATGTCGTAAACATCGCTCCAGACTGCGATAACGACACACTTCTTGTTCTGGCAAACCCAATTGGCCCAACCTGCCACCTCGGCACCTCGAGCTGCTTTGGCGAAACGCATCACGACTGGCATTTCTTGTATCAGTTGGAAGAGTTGCTGGCCTCGCGTAAAACTGCCGATCCGGAAAGCTCATATACCGCCAAGTTGTATGCGAGTGGCACTAAGCGCATTGCGCAGAAAGTCGGCGAGGAAGGCGTTGAGACAGCGCTGGCGGCGACCGTGAATGACCGCTTTGAGCTGAAGAATGAGGCGTCGGATTTGGTCTATCACTTGCTGGTGTTACTGCAGGATCAGGATTTGGATTTGAGTGTAGTGATTGAGAATTTGCGGGAACGGCATAAGTAGGTTTGCATTGATGTGAAAAAGGCCGCGAAAGCGGCCTTATTCACATTCTGACTCTAGGCATCAGGTTTGTAGTTACGTAGAGCATTGCGGCCTAACACTACACCAGCACCAACCATCCCACCTAACAACGTTGCCAATATCAATGTCAAAGCACGCTTCGGACTATCTCGACGAATTGGCAGAGTTGGTTTCATTACATAGCGGTAAGAATGGATTGTCGCAGGATCGATTTTCAAACTCTGAATATCAAGTAAGTTCTGTTTAGTCTGGTAGTAAGTAGATGAAAACACTAACGGGCGTGTAGCCTCATTTTTAATCATCGAAGACAGTGCTTCACTACCTAATAGAACCATTGTGTCTTGAGTAACATCAGAAGTTTGCTGTAACTGAGGTGACGAAACCTTTGCTTCTGTCGCAAATTTAAGCGCCTCACTGATTTGCTTAATACGCAAATCTTTTTGTTCCTGGGCTACTTTTTGCTGAGTTTGCAAAGAGTCCTCAAGCGTCGAAATTTGCAGCTTAATATTGTCCTTAAGATCTGCGGCAAGCTCTTCACCAACCTGTTCATCAACTCGTTGTATATACTGAGCTACTTTAGCTCTAGCACCTTCAGGTGTGTTGTCGACATAACTCACTTTCAAGGGTAATTGTTGACCTTTAACAGAAGGTTCAACTGTGAGTTTTTCAGGCTCTTCCTGGTTATCTAACATTTCTGATAAAGCAGAAAGTGAGGAGCTTAAGCGACCGACAACTCTATTTTGCAGATCGGTAATATTAGGGGCAGCATTGCCATAAATAACGTTTAACGCATTGCTGTAGGTAGCAATTTGCGCAGCATCTGGTTGTGTAATAACCGCTGTAGAGGTCCATTTCTCTTTAGCGATAAACAGATAGATAACGGCAAGTACCATGGCCGCAACAACACAAGCAATAATGGTGGTTTTCCCTTTCCACAACTGCATTAAAACATCTATTAAATCGATTGTTTCGCCTGAATTCCCTGTTTGGCTATTTGTTACATTTTTATCTTGAATCATGATTACCCTAAAAAATCAGTTCACAAACCGCTAACATTTGTACGTTTTTAGTATAATCAGATAACAGAAAAATTGCCTGCGAAAGAGTAATGGTTTATGTCGGAAAAAACCGAAAAACGCCCCTCAAATCATGGGGCTTTGTGAAAAAATACAATCCTTAATCAACCAGGAGTCTAAGGATTGATCAATTAAGTAGATTTGCTTAAACGGGAACCTGCTTACCCACTAACTGAATCAAATATTGCCCATACGATGTCTTATCCATAGTCTTAGCACTTTCAAGCACTTGATCGACAGACATCCATCCTTTTCTATAGGCAATCTCTTCCAGGCAGGCTACTTTGAAACCCTGTCTCTTTTCAATGGTATGGACGAACTGAGATGCTTCAATCAAGCTATCGTGAGTCCCTGTATCCAACCAGGCAAAACCACGCCCAAGCAATTCAACATTCAGTTCATTCATCTCAAGATACATCTGATTGATACTGGTGATTTCGAGTTCATTCCGTTCTGAAGGTTTAACCTGCTTAGCCAAATCGACGACTTTGTTATCATAGAAATAGAGCCCAGTAACTGCCCAATTAGATTTTGGCTGCATCGGTTTTTCTTCGATAGAAAGCGCTCGATAATTTTCGTCGAATTCGACAACACCAAAACGTTGCGGAGACATCACCTGGTATCCGAAAACGGTAGCGCCATTTTGCCGTTGTGCAACCATTTCAAGCTTACTGCCGAATCCCTGCCCAAAGAATATGTTATCTCCGAGTACCAGAGCACAATTCTCGCCATTGATGAATTCTTCTCCGATAATGAATGCCTGCGCCAGACCTTCAGGACGAGCCTGAATTTCATAGCTCAGCTTGATCCCTAGATGAGAACCATCACCCAATAAACGCTGGAAGGAAGGAAGATCTTCAAGTGTGGTGATAAGTAAAATATCGCGGATACCTGCCAGCATTAGTACCGAGAGTGGATAGTAAATCATGGGCTTATCGTAAATGGGCAACAGCTGCTTTGAGACCCCGCGTGTAATCGGATACAACCGTGTTCCCGACCCACCCGCCAGAACAATCCCCTTCATCTTAAAATCCTTATATTCTTGATTAACTGTTTAGACCTAAACGTTCCATTGAATATGAACCATTTTTAACACGTTGCCACCATGACTCATTAGCAAGATACCATTCGACGGTTTTTTTGATACCGCTCTCAAAGGTTTCACTAGGTTTCCAACCAAGTTCCCTTTCAATTTTGGAAGCATCAATTGCATATCTCAGATCGTGGCCAGGACGGTCCGTGACATAAGTAATAAGTTCTTCAAAACGTTCTATGTTTGCGGGCTTAGTGGGAACAATTTCATCAAGTAAGCGGCAAATGGTCTTCACAACATCAATGTTTTTACGCTCATTATGGCCGCCAATATTGTATGTCTCGCCCGGATTACCTTCCGTAACTACTTTGTAAAGTGCCCTGGCATGATCCTCGACATATAACCAGTCTCGTACCTGGCAACCATTGCCATACACTGGCAGAGGTTTACCCTCTAACGCATTGAGAATAACGAGTGGAATCAACTTCTCAGGGAAATGGTACGGGCCATAGTTATTTGAACAATTAGTCACAATTGTGGGCAACCCATAGGTCCGCAACCAAGCACGAACTAAATGGTCGCTAGACGCTTTAGAAGCAGAATATGGACTGCTTGGGGCATAAGGTGTTGTTTCGGTAAACAGTGACTCCGTATCATGTAAGTCACCAAAAACCTCATCTGTGGAAATATGATGAAAACGGAAGCCGTCTTTCGATGATGGAGTCTGCTGGTTCCAGTAATTTCGAGCAGCCTCGAGTAAAATATAAGTTCCAACAATATTCGTTTCAATGAACGCTGCAGGACCATCAATTGAACGATCAACATGGCTTTCTGCTGCCAAATGCATCACCGCATCTGGTTGGAACTCATGAAAAGCATTATCTAAAGCGGCCCGGTCACAAATATCAATCTGGCGAAATGAATAACGCTTACTACTGGATACGGAGGTAAGAGACTCCATATTTCCGGCGTAGGTCAATTTATCAATGACTAAAACTTCATCACTGGTTGCGTTAATAATGTGGCGAACTACTGCAGAACCGATAAACCCTGCCCCACCAGTTACAATAATTTTCATAAAGCCTCAAAGAGTGTAAATCTTGTTGAACAACCGCTACGACTACGGTAATCCCCCATTTTTAACGGAGGTGATAAGTAGAATCAGGCCATACGCTATATATGATGCACTGGTGTATAACCTTTCATCGCCATATTGGGCCGTTCATGATTATAAAACCACTGCCATTCTATTGCATATTTTGCTGTAATTCATCAAGCATACTAAACAGGTGCTGGCTCAGTCAGTCATAACGCACAATGCGATATATCGCTCAATATAGAGATTTTGCTGAGATTTACTGAGCTGAATAAACTTAAACGCTATATTCTGCTGATGAGCACATGACATTAATGCCTTACCTGTATATTCCGCTCCGTTATCACACCTTATTGCAGCCGATTTTCCTTTCCGCTCAATGAGTTGTTCAAGTGTCTTTACCACCCGACTGGCATGCAGAGGAAAATCTACCTCAATAGCCAGCGCTTCGCGGTTAAAGTCATCAATGATATTCAGTAGACGAACAGAACAATCATCCGATAGTTGGTCGAGCATGAAGTCCATCGACGAGCACATATTACTGCTTTCAGGCACAATTCAGGTATCGGTGTACCGGTTTCAACCTACTTCAGAATGGTCCTGATCTGGCTTTCAGCAAAACGTGATTTGTCCATAGATATCTCCCCGATTCAGATTACGAGAAAATTCGAATTACAAATTCAACGTTTTTCGGGGGATTATACCTCTGACGTGCTGGACGAGTTATCACCTAAATAGCTGCGCAAAATAATAGATCACTTAAACAGCCTGTCACCTTAGTTAATAGGTATTATTTTATTGCGTTGCCGATGCTGAATGGTCAAGGAAAAACCATAATTAATCTGGATAATGGAGGAAAGCAGAGCAATGGTTGGAATCGAGTATCGAAGATTCGCGCTCAATAATTGATTGGTATTGAGACTGAATACCGGACCCATAATGTAAATTACCCTTCAAGTTGCAGAGGTTTGGCTGCTCACCCGAATCGCTCATTTTTGCATGCTCATCTGGATTTACTCAATTGCCACCACCCTGCATCTTGAAATAACTTGAGGATAGAAACGAGATTAAGAATCGAAACCGTTAGGGTTATTTTTCTGCCAGTTCCATGTATCACGCATCATCTCATCAAGAGAACGAATCGCTTCCCATCCCAGAGCATGTTTGGCTAAGGATGAATCTGACCAGCATTCCGCAACATCACCCGGCCTTCTTTCAACTATTTGATAGTTAATTGTCGTTTGTGCTGCTTTTTCAAACGCCTTAATAAGATCAATAACGGAATAGCCGACACCCGTCCCCAGGTTAATGGCTTTGAATGGTGAACCTTCAGTTTTATGATCTAATGCCGCCAGATGTCCGCTTGCCAAATCCAGCACATGAATATAGTCACGAACACCGGTTCCATCTGGTGTTGGATAATCATTGCCGTAAACAGACAGGCATTCGAGTTTTCCAATTGCTACCTGAGAAATATAAGGTACTAGATTATTGGGAATGCCGTTGGGATCTTCCCCTATACGGCCTGAAGGATGCGCACCGACTGGGTTGAAATAACGTAAACAGGTAATGCGGAAGTTAGGCTGTGCATGCGAAAAATCGCGCAAAATTCGCTCAACCATTAATTTCGACGTCCCGTATGGGTTAGTGGTGCCGCCAGTGCGACACTCTTCACTGAGCGGTACTTTTTCGGGATGACCATACACCGTCGCAGATGAACTGAAGATCAGATTATCTATGCCTGCGAGCAACATTTCATTAAGCAAAACAAGCGTTCCAACGACGTTGTTCTCATAATATTCCAGTGGTTTTCTAACCGATTCACCGACGGATTTTAAACCGGCAAAGTGGATAACATCGGATATCACATGGTTTGAGAAAATCTCTTTTAGAATATTTTTATCTAAAATATCGGCCACATATAGTGTTGGTGCTTTTCCGGTTAATTCTGTAATCCTTTCTAAAGACGCTTTAGATGCGTTAGAAAGATTGTCGATAACAACGACTTCATCACCTCTCTCCAGTAATGCCAGTACGGTATGTGAGCCAATATAGCCAGCACCACCAGTTACAAGAATTGCCATAGTTTCTCCAGATTCAGATTGCAAAATGAGTTTATCGATTTTGTATCGATGTCATCCTCAGCCAAATTGCCCCATAGTCTCAATCCTTGGGGACATCCCCCATTTTTAATGGAGGTTAATAGTAGAACTTAGGGTGCGCTTAGCCTATACGTCCAGACAGAAAAAAAACCAGTGGAGAGCATTCTCCACTGGTTTTAAATAAGATCATAATTTACTGATAGTTAATTACTTTTCCATCCACTCCGTATGGAATACGCCTTCTTTATCGGTACGCTTGTAAGTATGCGCACCAAAGTAGTCGCGTTGTGCCTGAATCAGGTTAGCAGGCAGTACCGCTGAACGGTAGCTGTCGTAGTAAGAGATAGCAGCAGAGAAGGTTGGCGTTGGAATACCATTTTGCACCGCGTAAGAAACCACATCACGCAGAGCTTGCTGGTATTCGTCAGCAATTTTCTTGAAGTACGGTGCCAGCAACAAGTTCGCGATGGCTGGGTTCTCTGCATACGCATCGGTGATTTTCTGCAGGAACTGAGCACGGATAATGCAACCTGCTCGGAAAATCTTAGCAATCTCACCGTAGTTGAGATCCCAGTTATTCTCTTCAGATGCTGCACGTAGCTGGGAGAAACCTTGAGCGTAAGAAACAATCTTGCCCAGATACAATGCACGGCGCACTTTCTCGGCAAAATCAGTTTTATCGCCAGCAAATGGTTTAGCCTGCGGGCCACTCAGCACTTTAGAAGCGGCAACACGCTGCTCTTTCAAGGAAGAGATGTAACGTGCAAACACAGACTCGGTGATCAGAGACAACGGTTCACCCAGATCCAGCGAGCTCTGGCTAGTCCACTTGCCAGTACCTTTGTTCGCTGCTTCATCAAGAATCACATCCACCAGATACTTACCATCTTCATCTTTTTTAGTGAAGATGTCTTTGGTGATGTCGATCAGGTAGCTGCTTAATTCGCCTTTATTCCAGTCGGTGAAGGTTGTCGCCAAATCTTCATTCGAAAGATTCAGGCCATTTTTAAGCAGTGAATAGGCTTCAGCAATTAATTGCATATCACCGTATTCAATGCCGTTATGAACCATTTTTACATAGTGACCAGCACCATCAGCACCAATGTAGGTAACGCATGGTTCGCCATCTTCGGCAACGGCTGCTATCTGCTTTAAAATTGGTGCAACCAGTTCATAAGCTTCTTTCTGACCGCCTGGCATAATGGATGGCCCTTTCAATGCACCTTCTTCACCGCCAGAAACGCCTGTACCGATAAAGTTGAAACCTTCTGCAGAAAGTTCACGGTTACGACGAATTGTATCCAGGAAGAAGGTGTTACCGCCGTCAATCAGGATATCGCCCTTCTCAAGATACGGCTTGAGAGAATCAATGGTCTTGTCCGTGGCCTCACCGGCCTTAACCATCAACAGGATGCGGCGTGGAGTTTCGAGCGATTCAACGAACTCTTGCACCGTATAGTAAGGAACAAGCTTCTTGCCCGGGTTCTCTGCAATAACTTCTTCAGTCTTTTCGCCAGAGCGGTTGAACACGGAAACGGTATAGCCACGGCTTTCGATATTCAGCGCAAGGTTGCGCCCCATCACTGCCATACCAACGACGCCGATTTGTTGCTTGGACATTACATACTCCTGTCAGGTGTGGTCACCGCTGCAAGTGCGCGGCTTGAAATGTGGCTTAATATGTTAACTCAGGTCTTAGTCCAGCGGATAGCGTAAAAAAACATTGCCCATAGAATAAACATATTTTAACCAAAATGGGATTTCGTTAAGCATATTCGATACATTTAAGAAAATGGTAAAAAATTATAGCACTTAAAAATTTTTATGACAGAAATCAAGTATAACTAATAACCGCAATCAAATCACAGAGGAAAAAATTTTTAATTTCAGTGAGTTAGCCATCAATCATGCATCGCCAATTTAACTCACCGAAGTAGAATTAATTAATTGACTTTCACATATGGGCACAAACAGGGTTAATTTTCTTAATAGCAATCGGTATATGATGATTATTATTAATGTCGTTATAGATTTTCCAGTATATTCTTATTTTTACAGTTAGAAGCACACACACTATTTACTGCACTACTTTAACAATCATGAAACACCCTTCCCACATTGACTAATAATCATACTATAGATGTTTTTATGTCAATAATAAGAATAAAAAGAGAACAGTTATTCAATAGTGCGAAGAAATTTCACTTGCGTAAGTATGTTTATACTACAAAAACGCATAACCAAAAACGGAATATATATTAACAAGATTCAAATAACTTAGCGACAAGTCGTTGGCAATTATTTCCGTCAATATGCTTAAAATTCATTTCAAAACGTTGGGCGTACTCACCACACCACTCATTATCAAAAAAGGCAACAATCTTATCTGATACTTCTGTTAACGAATGACAAACCGGTCCAAAACCATTTTCATAGTAACAAAACCCCTTCCCCTTATTATTTTTAACCACTCCTGAAGAAAAATAAGAATCTTTATCAAATTGATAGTAAATTGTATATTTAGACAAATATGCCATGTCAAATGAAATTGACGAGTAATCTGTTATGAGAATTTTGGACTTTAGAAAAATGGAACTATAAGAATCATTCGGTTTCTTAAGTAACACATATTTAGGCACCTTGATTTTTTCAAATATTAAGTCTTGTAGTTTTGGGTGAGCTATAAATACAATATCGTATTTTAATGAAAGATCATAGATCGAACTAGAAAGAAGCAACTTGCACCAAGCATTAATATAAGCTCGCATTTCGGAGGAATCGACTTTATAAGATCTCCAGGTAGGTGCAATTAAAATAGAGTTTTCAATACAAGTATTTTTATTCTCATAAAGATAATCAAATCTGGGCATCCCGCCTAAAAAAGCCTCCCGTTCAGTTATTCTGTATGCAGAAGATTCATCAACAAAACAGGCATGTTCAAGACAGGTTGACGTAACTATCAAATCTATTTTTTTCATATTTAGCCATGAGGAAATATCATTCAATGTAACCCCATGCTGTAAAAAAATGAATTTACACTCTGCATGAAGAAATTGCAATTTAGCAAAATCGATTTGGGAGGACACGTACTTACCACAATGTTTCAATAAAATCTCATGTGTATAAGAAAATGGAGATATTCTTATATTTTCAATATCTTCGTTAGAATTCACCTCAGTATTAATAAAATAAAAAAAATTTGATTTTGTTAATTCTGGCTTGTTTAATAAAATATACTTTACAAGGTGTTCTGCATTATCATCAGCATGAGAATCACGGTCTGAAAAAACAACCAAATTATCTATAACTGATTCAGTTTTAATTAAATGAAAAATCTCCAATACTGACTTTTTATATGCATTAGATATACAATAATAATTATTTAGATATTTTACTCGCCATCCACATAGTGCAGACACCTCATCTGTTAAATTTGAAAAACTCAAGTTATACAAACATCCACTTGCTGTGTATTTAATATTTGAAATTAACATTTCTGGCTTATCTTTGGAGTAGACAAGCAAAATCCTGTTTGATAAATCAATATCAATAACCAACAATTCTTTTGGCTTCAAAAAAAAGGCGTGGAATTTTTCCGATATGAATAACCTCCTATTTGAATGCCAAACATACAAAACTTTTCTTACAATATTTTTAAACATAACTAATCCTAAATTGCTGTTCCAAATATCGCTACACTTTTGCCTGACCGTGTTACCTGCCAGGGAATGGACTGACTGTTTTCATGAAGTGGCGGACTTTGTTCAGTCACTGCCGCATCGAGCGGCAGTGATGATTTCTGGTTATCGTGTCCTGTATGCCTGTCATAACCGTTCAACATGGTTCACCCACGGTAAGTAAACCGGTCGATAAATAAATCCAAATTTTTAGTGCCTCCTCCAACATACCTGACTTTTCCTGTACCGCAATGTAACGCATCAGCCAGATAATATTTTTCATTCTTACCGTGCGTGACAACACGCTTTTGTTGTCCCCGTACTTGCCAGTCAGCACCGATTTTAGGATTGAGATGGATGTCCAACGCTACATTGCTCAAGAGCGTCGGCAATATCGGCCATTTTCTCTTCTTTATGTGGGTCACAAATATGCAATGTGGATGCTGTTCTTCGCCAGACCAGTCTGGCAGCAGAAAGCCAGCGCCGTAGGGTTAATGCATGCAGATGACAGCCTAATATCTCATTGATCTTTAGTGCTAACAATTCAGTACTCCAGCTAGAGCGCTGATAACCAAAATCTCCCGTAGCATCCTCAATTAACTGACGCAGTAGTGCACAAATATGCTCAAACGGCCAACGTCGACCACGTATTGGCGGCAATAATTTCATGTCTTCGGGGCCATAAAGAGTGAACCAGTTAATCCAGCGTCCCAACGATGAACGTGCTTCTGGCAACATCGCTTATTTTATCTCCGCAGTGAAGCATCAGCACAGCGGTTAACCTGCGAGTATGGTTCTTATTGTCTGTTTTCTGAATAGTTTTTTACATCAGGTATCTTTCGGCGTCGGGTATCGGTGCTATGATCGGCATAACTCAGTCCGGTTGGTGGTTTTGGATATTCAGCGATTGATCAGATCGCTTAAATCGGACTGAATTCCCTTCACTTGATCTACTATTTGGAACAGCTATTTAGGCCCCTTCCTCGCTAATAGTAAGAAAGGTAATAATGTAGCTATAATAGTAGGTTGTACAGCAATAACCTCTCCTTTATATTGCAATATTAATGTAACAACTAAAATAATAAAACTTATATAACGGCCATATATAACCCCCAGCCCATAGCAAAAAGAAAATAACCAATGCATTGCGAGCATTAAGAAGAAAAATACGCCACCAAATAAGATAGGCCTCATATATCCCGCATCCGTACCCATATAATAGCCAACACCATTTACAGCGGAATACATTCCATCACCTAATAAAAAAGTGTAGTCTGAAATAGGGAAGTACATATTTTGTAAAATATCAGTTGATGTTGTAGAAGCTGTTCCTGTATCGAGATACTTTATAATGAACTCAAACGCAAAGGGTATTAAATTATTAAACAAAAGCTCACTCAGGGCAGGGTTAAACATTACATATAGTATACCGACACCGAATAGAAATAAGTAAATAAATAAACTTTTAATTACTTTTATATTTATTGCAAGTTTATTAATTTTTGATGTGACGGCTATCAAAAAATAAACTACCGCACCAAGCAAAGCTGTTCTACCAATTGAAAATGTTGCAAGAAGCATTATGGGGATTGTTATACTTACATATTTTAGACTCAGTTTTCCATGAACAAAATCATGCGCAATAAAAATAAAAACGAAAATATAAGAACAAGCAAGTGCAAAAAATTGAGGTCCAGCTAACGCTAACCCTCTTATTCCATTGTATCTTTCTGAAACAGCAACTGCATCTTCAAATTGAAAATATCCAACAAACTCTCGCAGCATTGGGTTGATTAGGCATGAAATAATGATTAATGATTGAATAAAGAAAACATTATATACAATTTTTGAAATATCATTATTGCCATGACCAAGCCATGCATAATATAATATCACTATAGGGATAAATGAAACCGCATACAACACAACCTTTAATAAAGAAAAACTATAACTTAAATCAGATGAAGCATGTAACAAAGAAATACACGCTGCGATGACTGTAAATAAAGAAAGTGGATAAATTATATACATAGAAAACTTGTTGACTGCTATTTTTACTGCAACTAAATTTATATTTTTCGTACTAAAAATCAAAAAAACAGACGAGATTACGGCTGCATAAAATGTACTATTTATTAAAGGTAATTTAAAAGAAAAAATATACATAAATAATATGATCGTGAAAATTATCTTTTTCATTCATCTCACTTTACAATAAATGTTTTTTTAAACCATATATGATATATGTTGATATATTATAAATCGATTTAATTAAAGAGTTTTTCTCAACATATCTAATAATATACCATTGTTTTTTTATTTCTTTAAATTTATTCGAAGATAATGATTTTTTTTGCAATCTATAATAAGCATAACTACCAGGAACTTTAAATCCAAACTCACATTGCTTAAGTAACTTCAACCAATAAGCATAATCTTCTTTTGGTAAGTTATCGTACTCTAAATCGCGAAATTTTTTCTTATCAATTAATACGGTAAGGCACCCAATTTGACATGATTTCAATAAATCCTTATACGAAATCTTATCAGCGACAGTATGAAATTTTGTTGGAGAAGATGGGGCATGCACAAATGAATAATAATCACTATAAGTAAAAGAGACATTATTACTTTCGATATAAGACACATGCAACATTAATTTCTGGGCAGGCCACATATCGTCACTATCAAGAAATGCAATATACTTCCCACTCGAATGGTCGATACCTGTCTTCCTGGCCCCTGCCGCTCCTTTAGAATTACAGTTACTGAGGAGAATTATACGGCTGTCAGTAAACTCATTTACAACACTAACGGTATTGTCAGTTGAATCATCATCAATAATTAACAACTCAAAATTACTATATGTTTGAATTAACACAGAATTGATTGATTCTTTAATTGTTTTACCTGAATTAAATGCGGGCATAATTATAGAAACAAGTTTTTCTTTCACATTATGGCCCTCAGTAAATTATTTATTGTTTTTTTAAAGAACCCAATTTTAAATAAAGAGTTAAAAACAAGTAAAGTATACTTTGATAAAAACGTTCTTTTATTTTTAAATTTACTAATGAATTCTGGGTAAAGATACACCCAAACCATCCTCCTTATAAGTTGCAACTTATTAATATCAGAGTGATTGCTGAGAATGGATTTTTCTAAAATTATTAAATCCTGCATTAAATCTAAATTAACTATTTTATCATTGGTCCTACTAGTGGACTCACCGATCCTATAGAGCACTGTAATTTCATCTAAGAAGCTAAATCTAACTCCATGCTCAATAATTTTTATCCACAGTGGATAATCTTCTAACAATCGAAAGTTTAAATTTAAATACCCCACCTCTTCTAATAAATTCTTCTCAATAAATGTAGTCGGAGCTACTGCAAAGCAGGAATGCTGAAGGTGTTTTTTTTGCTCTTCAATTCCTGCCTTTAATACCTTTTTCTGATTTGAATCAGGAAAGACATTATCTAAAATTCTGATTTCTTCATTTTTAAATTGAAATGAACTCATTTGTGAAAAAATCACACGAGATTGGTTCTTTGTAGAATATTCTTTAAAGCTAGATAAACAGGAAGGAAGTAAAATGTCATCACCTGCGATTGTTTTAATCCATTGACCAGAACAAGCTCTTAGTGCTTGTTCTAGATTATATACAGTACCGTTATTATTTTCACTCACCAAAAGTTTTACATTTTGAAATTTTTTTCCATGTTCTTTAATCCAACTGTTAATTGTAATGACTGTTGTGTCAGTTGAACCATCGTCGCTAATAATTAACTCAATATTCTGAGCTCCATAACTTTGATTGACTATACTGTTAAGAGTCTGTACAACAGTAGACGCTGATTGATATGTAACCAAAGCAATGCTAATAAAACTTTGTGAATTCATATTAATTAACTATCTTTTTAAAATTAAATTTAACCACAATGAAATATAATAAATAATTCATTGCATAAGCAAAGTTTGCTCCATGAACTCCCATTACCGGCACCAAAAGCCAGCACAGGAAAACCAAACTGATTGCAAACACAATTTCCAAGCTCACAAATAATTTTACTTTACCTTTCGATAACATAGGATATGCAAATAACCAAGCAGCTATTTTCACAAAATCTCCGATTAACTGCACAGAGAAATAATCTCTAGCGCCGTAAAAATCAATCGTAAATAGTAATGATATAATCGCATCTCTTATTAAGAAAATTATTAGCGCCATTAACCCCACTATGGGTAAAATTATTTTTGCTGCATTTTTAATTTCACTCTCGTACTCAGACTGTGATTGTAATTTCGATAGTTTTGGTAAAAAATAAGTACCTAATGCCATTGTTACTATTGAAAGATATGTCTCTGATATTTTCCATACGGCCTGCCATTCTCCTGCCGCATTCCAACCTGTATTTATAACTAATATTTTTCTAACTGCAACTAATGCTAAAGGCATTAACGTTGCACTTGCAATCATCATTAATATATAGCCAGAAATTGCTTTAAACTCTATTATTGAGAATTCACCAAAGAAATTTCGTAACAGAAACCATGGTTGCTTCAAGACTAAAAAAAACATCACACATCCAATGAAAGATGATTGCAAACTGATGGATACCAGAGCCCCTGTTATACCAAACTTAACTATTAATGCGACCATTAAAAAATTACTAATAATTACTGAAATTGCCCCCATAGATACATAACGTTTATATTGCTGCTGGCCATTAACTATAGAGTTAATCATCGTCCCAATCGCGGTTAATGGCAAAAATAACGCAATCAATATTATAAGCCATTTGTAGTCAGCATTATTTAGCAATGTCTCGGATAAATATTGAGCAGAAACAAATGCAATAAGAATCGCAATACTGCTTAAGATCAATATCCATACAACACTTGCGCGCCACCATGGCGCACATTTTTCATAGCCTTGTTCAAAATTTTGCGAAGTATATCTTACAATACCACTACTAGCAGGTGCATTTGCGAGACCATTAAAAATGGATACAATCCCCTGTAACTGCCCTAGTAATGCCACTCCAGAGGGACCAATATATATAGCAATGATCTTTCCTACAATAAAACCCAGACACATTTTTAGCAGTGTTAACAATCCGGTTAGTGATGTGACCGATAGCAGTCGATTCATTTACCAAAGCCATTTATAATTTTAATAACTGAATCAACTTCATTCATTGTCATAGTTGGATCGATAGGTAATGAAATCACTTCATTATGTATTAATTCTGTAATCGGCAAGTTGAGATCATTATACTCTGAATAACATTTTTGTTTATGTGGCGCTTTAGGGTAATGGATAACAGTACCCACACCATGTTGTTTTAGATATAATTGAAGGGAATCACGAACTGTTGTGCGAACCACAAATAAATGCCAAACATGCTCTTGTGATGTTGGAGCTGAAGGTAGTGTAAGAAGATCATTTGAAATCCGAGCAATGTAATTACTGGCAATTAATCTACGAATCTGAATTTCTTGATCTAAATATTTTAGTTTTACTCTCAAAAATGCTGCTTGAATTTCATCCAATCGGCTATTGGTGCCTTTATAAATATTATCATATTTTTTTTCTGACCCATAATTTCCTAATGCTCTAACCGTTCTCGCTAGTTCAGAATTATTGGTTACTACGGCTCCCGCATCTCCCAGTGCCCCTAAATTTTTACCTGGATAGAAACTAAACCCAGCAGCATCCCCCCAGCAGCCAGCCTTACGTCCATTAATGCTTGCTCCATGTGCCTGTGCTGCATCTTCTAAGACCAAAAGATTATGTTCCTGAGCGAAGGTGCAGATATCTACCATTGGGCAAAGCTTCCCATATAAATGTACTGCTAATATAAGCTTTACGTCATCAGTATACATTTTGACCATTTCGGTCAGGCTTAAATTAAAACTATTAATATCAGGTTCAACGAATACTGGAATTAATCCATTTTCAGTAACAGCTAGAATTGAAGCTATGTAAGTGTTGGCTGGAACTAGAACTTTATCTCCATTTTTTAATAACCCTAATTCTTTCCATGATCTTATAACAATGCTAAGCGCATCTAAACCGTTTGCAACACCAATGGTATGTTTAACTCCACAATATTCGGAGAATTCGGTTTCAAAGCTTTTAACTTCATCCCCCTGAATATACCACCCTGATTTAATTACTCGTTCACTGGCAAGTAAAAGTTCACTTTCATATTGCGCATTAATTTTTTTTAGATTCAGAAAGTCAATCATAATAACTCCAAAGAATAAAAATCGTGTACTACTCCACGAGCTCCGAAACCTTCTTTTTGCTTAATCAAACCTTCATTAAGAAACTCACCATTATTTTCTGTAGAAATCCCAAACGAAAAATATTCTTTCTCGGAATAGACTTCATTAATTAGGCTGGCCAAAATATAATCTAATGCACCTAATTTCCTACCGTCCTCTGTACTCGCCATATATTGAGTATGTACTATTTCATCATATTCATAGACAAGCACACCCGCTAATGGATCACTCTCTTCTGTCATTGCGGCGATAAATAATCTGATATTATTAGGGAATTTTTCTAATAAAAATTCAATTTCATTTAATGTATGTACAGGCTTTGCCTTATACTTCTCAAGCGCATTTGAGAGCATCATATGAAAAGCGTCATACCGTTGAGATTCATAAAATAAAACACCTGATTTTTTTGCTTTATTAATTGTGCTTTTTCGCGAATCACTTAACTTGATCTTATTACTACATTTTATAATACTTGATAAATCTCTTCTTATCAATTTTGCTCCAAGAAGGCTAATTGCATACAAATCTTCGTCGCATGGATATTGTGTGAAATATGTGGGTATTTTTTTATAAATCATCTTATGGATGTTTTTATCTTTATAAAACAGCACTATATTCTTAATTATTTCAATAATTTCTGTAGCATGCAATTCTTTTAGACTTATTAGACCACCAAATGTTAATCCTTGGTGACTATAAACGGTACCATCAACTTCGTTCGCAGGAAAAATTGCTATTGGTTTGTTTTTTTTATACACAACAAGTGAACAATCAGTAAATCTATCAGCATGATATGTAATGTAGTCCCATTTAAATAAAAAAAGACCATTCCTTGCATTATCCACAACATAATCCCAATCATTGCGAAGACTCTCATTCAAGGACAATAGCGTTAACATTAATCATCTTCTCCATTATTATTATATTACCTTCATTTCTGATTTTAGAATATCCGGTGTTCAAATATGACTTTACAGCTCGAATGTTTTCACTTGAGACTTTTAAGTAAAGCTCGTTGATGTACCTCTCAGCACAAACCTTTTCCATTAGTTTAGCTAATTCTTTACCTAATCCCTGCCCCCAATAATTCTTATTACCTATATATCCCCAGTATTCGGCTCTATTCGTTTCAATATTTTTTAAGCCTGCAGCGCCAACTTTTATATTATCATCAACAATTAATCCAAAAATAATATAATTAGTCCTTTCTTTCAATGATTTAAAATATTTTTTCTGGTCACTTTTAGTAAAATTAGGCGTTAATGTTAATTCTTTTATTTCAGCATCGTTTAACCATTGCCAACTGAGTTCTAAGAACTCCTCATCATAAGCTACTAATGATATTCTACTCATTTTGGCAACCCTCTAAAAATTTTGAATATTCCCTGACATAGTCAGATTCATCAAAATAATTACTTGCCAATACTAAAAGAACACAATCTTCGCTAAAGTCATGCATTTCACGCCAAATGAAAGAATCAATATATAGACCTTTTTGCGGCGAATTTAATATAACTTCTTTTCTTTCTTTACCATCATCAAGAATAAATCTACAAGATCCTTTAAGAGCAACTGCAATCTGTTTAAGATCTTTATGAGCATGATATCCCCGGCTGATATTTTTTTTTGTTTCAAATAGATAATATACTCTTCTAATTTCAAATGGTATATTTTTGCAGCTTTCTAATGAAACAAGCCCCCCTCTTTCATCCCCATGGTAAGACAAATCTAGCATTTTAATGTCCATGCTCAAATTTCCTTTTAATTAAATTGAACAAGTACTTTCCATAACTATTTTTAGAATACATATTTGCCAAATTCAATATCTGGTCGTCAGTTAACCACTCGTTTCGCCAAGCAATTTCTTCAGGACATGCAACCATCATACCCTGTCTTTTTTGAACCGTTTCTACAAAACTACCCGCTTCTATCAGACTATCGTGCGTGCCTGTATCAAGCCAAGCAAACCCCCTTCCAAGCAACTCAACCTGTAATTTATTGTTTCTCAAATATTCTTCATTAATGGAAGTGATTTCTATTTCACCTCGCTCAGAGGGTTTAACATTTTTAGCAATTTCGATAACTTCATTATCGTAAAAATACAGCCCGGTTACCGCCCAATTTGATTTTGGTTGCTTTGGTTTTTCTTCTATAGAAATAGCATTAAACTCTGAATCAAATTCAACAACACCGAAACGTTCAGGATCCATCACTTGGTATCCAAACACTGTTGCACCTTGATTTCTTTGAGCAGCATTACGCAATTTAGGACTAAAACCTTGCCCAAAGAAAATATTATCACCGAGTACAAGGCAAACAGAATCTGATCCAATGAAATCTTCACCTATGATGAAGGCCTGAGCTAAGCCCTCTGGACTCGGCTGTACAGCATATTCTAAGTTAATACCAAATGCTGAGCCACTCCCTAATAAACGCTGGAATGATTCCTGATCTTCTGGCGTAGTAATAATGAGAACATCTCGAATACCCGCAAGCATTAATACAGAAAGTGGGTAATAAATCATAGGTTTATCATAAATAGGGAGTAGCTGTTTTGATACTCCCATGGTTATTGGATAAAGACGGGTTCCTGAACCACCTGCTAAAATAATACCTTTCATTTTAATAAAATCCCTAAACGTTCGCGTTGATAACTGCCATCCTGAACACGTTGGCACCATCTAATATTATTTAGGTACCATTCAACCGTTTTACGAATCCCGCTTTCAAATGTCTCTTCCGGCTTCCAGTTCAGATCATGACTAATTTTGCTCGCGTCAATTGCATAACGGCGATCATGCCCAGGACGGTCGGCAACATAAGTGATTTGTTCACGGTAAGTGGTATTCTTTGGAACCAGTTCATCCAGCAAGTCACAAATTGTCAGTACCACATCAAGATTTTTCTTCTCATTGTGACCTCCAATGTTATAAGTCTCACCAATCGAACCTTGAGTCACTACGGTGTAAAGCGCCCGCGCATGATCTTCAACATATAACCAGTCACGGATTTGATCGCCTTTACCATAGACAGGCAAGTTCTTGCCTTCGAGCGCATTAAGAATAACCAACGGGATCAGCTTTTCTGGGAAGTGATATGGGCCGTAGTTATTTGAACAGTTAGTCACGATGCAAGGCAGACCGTAGGTCCGCTGCCATGCGCGTACTAAATGGTCGCTGGACGCTTTAGACGCTGAATAAGGGCTGCTCGGGGCATAAGATGTTGTTTCGGTAAATAGCGGAAGTTCTGCTTCAACGGGGCACTCATCAGGATGTGGCAAATCACCATATACTTCATCAGTAGAAATATGGTGGAAACGGAAATTGACTTTGCCTTCTGCACTAAGTTGCGACCAATATGCACGAGCCGCTTCAAGCATTGTATAAGTGCCAACAATATTGGTTTCAATAAATTCAGCAGGTCCTGTAATAGAACGATCAACGTGGCTTTCCGCTGCCAAATGCATCACTGAATCAGGCTGGTGTTCGACAAAGAGTTTGTCCAGTGCATTTCTATCGCAAATATCGGCTTGAACAAAAGCGTAACGTTCACTACCAGAGACCTTTGCCAATGATTCAAGGTTACCTGCATAGGTTAATTTATCGACATTAATCACGCTGTCTTGGGTGTTATTTATAATATGACGAACGACAGCAGAACCAATAAAGCCGGCACCACCAGTAACAAGAATTTTCACGGAAGCAATCTCTCTTTAATCTTGTAGTGATTTTCTTCGATAAATGAATATCGGACGTTTGAATTAATTGAGGTAATAATGGGTAATACAAAAGGGGAATAATTTTCACCAGCCATGCTACCGCCCCTGGCTTAACAGCTACCAGAACACTAAACACTTAGCGCATAGAACAATTCCCTGTGCTATGTCGGTTATATTTTACGAAACATTTGAATGAACAAGACGTTACTGAGTCAGTAGCTTGTATGGTAGCTATCCTCTCTTGCTCATTCGAATATCCTGTCATCAACAGCAAACATACTTTGTAACATGCAACTCAAAAAAAACGGCAACCAGTCTCAGTAACGTTTCAACTAAGAAACCTCACCGCCACTATTGATTGCCGTTCTGCATCAAATGCTCACCACCATTGTTCTAAAACTCTTAGCGAGCCAGCAGCTTCTGAATGCTGTCCCTGAACTTCTGGCCTTCTTTATGGTTACGCAGACCATATTGTACAAATGCCTGCATATAACCCATTTTCTTGCCGCAGTCATAGCTTTCGCCAGTCATCAATGCAACTTCTACCGCTTGCTTTTTATTAAGTGCAGCGATGGCATCAGTAAGCTGGATACGGCCCCAGGCACCCGGCTCGGTTTTCTCGAGTTCAGCCCAGATATCAGTAGACAGAACATAGCGCCCTACCGCGGCCAAATCGGAATCCAGTGTTTGTGGTTCATCCGGTTTTTCCACAAACTCGACAATGCGGCCAATCTGCCCATCGTTATCTAGCGGTTCTTCCGTTGTGATAACTGAGTATTCAGACAAATCAACGTTAGGCATGTGTTTTGCCAGAACCTGGCTGCGCCCTGTCTCTCTGAAACGCTCAACAATAGCAGCTAAATTATAACGCAATGGGTCAGCACTTGCGCCATCAAGGATAACGTCAGGCAATACCACAACAAATGGATTGTCGCCAACAATCGGACGGGCGCACAAAATGGAGTGACCAAGGCCTAGCGGTTGAGCCTGACGTACGTTCATGATCGTCACGCCCGGAGGGCAGATTGACTGAACCTCAGCGAGCAACTGGCGCTTAACACGCTGCTCAAGCAGAGCTTCAAGTTCATAAGATGTGTCGAAGTGGTTTTCAACAGCATTCTTGGATGAATGCGTTACCAGCACGATTTCCTTGATACCAGCAGCTACGATCTCATCGACGATATATTGGATCATCGGCTTATCGACGATTGGTAACATCTCTTTTGGGATAGCTTTTGTTGCGGGCAACATATGCATGCCCAAGCCTGCTACCGGAATAACTGCTTTCAAATTAATCATATTCAAGCCCACCTCAAAATGGTTGGGGGATTATAGTCTTTTCGTGCGCTGATGCCAGCATGAATTGATCCCCAGAATTAGTACTTCATCTTAACGTTCTCAATAAAGTACGCAAAACCAAAACCTTGATTTATGCATTGCAAAAGGTCGGAAAATTCGCAATGTGATTTGACAATCTACTTAGTCGTCACCGGCAGCACAAAATTCAACCCGCTAGTGTTCACGTGCTGATGGTCAACCCGGTCGATATCCACCGAACTCTGCCCCTTCTCATTCACGGCACGTACATTGGCCAGCGACAGGAGCGTATCACCCTTAGCCATAAAGCGGCCTCGCACGTCTTTACGCAGGTCGAAGTTAAGCTTCAGCGCTGGTCCAGTTTCAGCGTACTGCATGACGTCAACGTTGCGCAGAAACAAGTGTTGCGGTTTGTTATGTAACTCAAGCGTTGCACGCTTTAGCGCCACATTGGTGATGGCAACAAACGACGTCGCGTTACCCGAAGAAATCTGTATTCCACGGCTTTTATACTGCATGTGAGTATTATCAAGCGCTATATCGTTTAGTTTAAAATTTTGCGGAATAGATAAATACTTACCCTTGATCACACCATAACCAATAAGAAACCCCGCACTCTCTTTCATATCGATATTATCAATCACGAAATTATCACAGCCATAAATCGCTATTGTCGCATTATCAATTCCCGCTTTCTGGCTGAAAGTATGATTAATGTTGCGGGCTTTAATATTACGAATAACAAAGTGTTTACCATTTTCAACATGTATTAACTGCCTACAGTTACTACCTGTGATATTTGCCACCACAAAATTCTTGACCGCCTGGTCTTCCGGGTACTCGTTGTCGTAAGTACTGCCCGCAAGCCCAATCCCAATACCCCAGTTGATCTTCCCATTGGTGCAGTCAATATTTTCAATCACATGGTCAGAGATAAGCAGGTTATGGTCGTTGATAGCAACATTCCATTCGATAGCATCCCCTTGCAGGCGGCTAAAATGCCCGTTGGTGATCTTCACGTTCTCCATACGATTATGGAAACCCTGGCGCAAAATCGCGTAGTTCGCATCGTGCACCGTAATCTGGTCAATCACCAGGTTGCGCATGGTGCGCTTCTCTTTACCGCCAATGTAAATTTGCGTGACCGGCACAAAACCGCTCATATCAATGCCTTTGATACTGCAATCAGAACCTCGCACATCGAGGGTGATATTATTAAACCGCCCACCCTTCTCGCCCAATATCTGGCAGCCATCCTGCAGTACAAAACGCCCTTTGCCATTACCTTTTAAGCCGCCAGCGACGTGCAAGGTTTTGCCTGCAGGCATAAAAATGGCGGTATTGATGTTGTCGCAGACCAAATCGGTCGGAACGGTCACGATATCAGCGGCTGAGAATGCTTGTTTGAACGCGGCAATCCAGTCACCGCTATAGAATTTCTGCACGTTGACCTCGCTCTTAAGGCCTGTGGCAAACAGGCTACGAGGTAAGATGAATGGCACCGCAGCCAGTACTGAACTGGCTTTAAGTAATTTGCGGCGGGAGGAGGAAAACGAAGGGTGAGTCGATTCAAATCTTTTGCGCATACATCCTCGTGAGGTTTCACTCGGTGGGTTTACAGCGTTTGTAGCTGACGGGCTAATTCTCGGTAGATAACTTTCTGGTTAAATTCAGTTTCAACTTTCGCGCGGGCAAGGCTAAGCATCGGTTTCAGCTCATTGGCTTCGATGTTGCCGAATGCCTGCAAAGTATCCGCTAGTGCTGGCGCATCTTTTTCTGGCACCAGCCAACCAGAACGACCCGCGTCTATGAGTTCTGGAATACCGCTATGTACGGTGGAAATAACTGGAATACCCACCGCCATCGCCTCCATTAGCGCCACCGGAATACCTTCCATATCGCCATCTTCACCGGTTATCGACGGCAGTAAGAACACATCAGCTTCATCGAGCATCGCTTTCACTTCATGGTTCGGCTTAAAGCCCGGCATAAATACTACGTCATCAAGCTGATTTTGTTCGATAAGCGTACGCAGGCGCGTTTCCCACGGACCAATACCGAGGATGTTGTAACGGAACTTCACGCCGCGTTCTTTGAGCAGCAGGCAGGCTTCAATTGCAACATGCAGACCTTTCTTCTCAGTCAATCGTGCTACCGAAATAATCTCCAGTGTTTTGGCCGGAGCTTTCACGCTACGCTGCGAAAAGCGCTCCATATCCACGCCCATACGCGAAACGGTAATCTTGTTGGCCGGGCAGCCCATTTTTTGCAAACGCCCCGCCCATAAATTGCTTATCGGCAGCATCAAATCGCCACGCGTAAAGAGTTTTTGATATTCCGGTGTGTAGTGCGCAAGTGCCTCGCGCCCTGAAATATCAATGCCGTGGAACACCGTGGCAATTTTGCCTTTAATCAGCCCCAGTTCGCGCAGTTTGGCCGCCGTCACCCCCGCTGGGCCGAAGTGGGCGATAAATACATCTGCCTGTACGGTTTGCGGGTTACGGCCACAAATCGAGGAGAGGATCAGGTTGCGCGCCTCGTTGCCATAGCGTTTGGAATTTAGCGCGCGCCAGGTCTGCGGGCGAAGTGCGCCACGCAGAGTATTCAGGGCACGGGATTGCAGTTTTGCTGCCTTCCCCGAAGGCTCGTCCATCAGCCAGGTGGTTTTCGCCGCCAGATCGTACTCTTTGAATGCCGAGTGCGTGTTGGTCAAATCCCCCTTCTGGATGGCGACAATTTCCACCTCATAACCCATATCGATAAATGCGGTTATCTGGTTGAGCACAAAGGTCTCGGATGCCACTGGGAATTTGAGTAGGAAGAAGCCAACTTTCATTTTTCCCCCTTAACACGCTTCAATACAGATTCCACCATATGCAAACCATCTTCACGTTCGGCGCGCACCGCATGAGCCAGGCGTTCTTTGATTGCTGGTAATTGCCCCAGCACATCCGCCACCACACTCTGTAAAGATCCATTCAGCAACTGGCGAATTTCAATCGCCATTTCCGGCATGCCAAGCTGTTTCATGATGCCTGCGGATTTGTGTTCATAGTTGATGGCAATCGCAGGTGTACCGAAGTTCATGGAGATGATGGCAGAATGCAGGCGCGTGCCAACCGTCAGTTCGCATTCACCGAGAATTTTGCCCATCTCAAGGTCGTTAAGTTCGTCCATCACCACATGGTATTGCTCCGGGTCATTCACATACTGGCGCAGGTTGAGCGCCACCATGCGGTCATCTTTGTTGTAGCTGTCGATACCCGTACAGGTCGACAATGCCAGCACCTGGTAACCCTGCTCAATGACACGATTCACCACTGAGGCGAATGCTTGTTCATAGGCCTGCTGCGTGGTGCCAAGGCGTTTGTCGAAAGGTGCCAGTTCACGCAGCGTAATAGCGACTGTCTTCTTGCGCTTGATGGTTTCCAGCCAATGCTGCACCGCGTAGCTCGGCACAAAGCTGTCGTTGTGATGATCCACCAACCAGGCGGTGTCGACGCCCTGCTCCACTTTGCTGCTATCAATATTGCTTTGCTTCATCAAATCAAGGCTGACGGACTCACGCAAAATCAGCGACTCGGCATTACCGAAAACATAACTCGCCAGGTGGTTAAACTGCGGGTCCTGGAACGGCCCAACGCTGTGGCCAATCATGTACACCGGCTTTTTGGCCATAAAGCTACACAGCGCATGCTCAAACTGAGAAACGCCATATAAATCGACAAAAAATGAGCCGCCGACCTGAATAATCGCGTCATATTTTTGCAGCGATTTCACAAAATCAATAAAGCCCTGCGGGATGGAGATATTGCGCAGGCGCCCGTTGTCAGTGGCTTTCGCCAGCAAAACCTGGTGCTGATATTTACGGCGCAGCACTTTCTTTACCCGCCCCATCAGCCCAACCGCGTTGTTGTGCTGCTTCATCTGCTTATACAAGCCGTCACCCATAACCGGGCGGCCCAGCAACCAGGCGGAACTCACCGGATAACGGCTCATCACATCAACCTGCACGGTGTCATCAATGGTGGTAATCGCATCGATCAGTCCGCGCAAAATGGCGCTGTCACCGCGGTTGCCGCAAGTGTGGTTGCCAAGAATCAATAATTTCATATAAATCAGACCTCTTATTAAGGGGTTTTAGCTTGCGCGAAGCAGTGTTTTTAAACGGTCGTTACGGCAGAACTGGCGCTTCATCTCAACCACCAGCGCATTGCGGGAAAGCACCAGCATGACGATAAAGGCCAATGCGCCTGCCGCGATTTGTACGCCCACCAGCAAGCCGAGCGCGAGATGCCCTTTCAGGGCAATCCCCAGCGCACTACTCACCACAATGGTTGGAATCGAAAGGTAAAACGGTAGCCAGATGCTCTGAATGTACTGGCGGTAACTGGACCCCAGCACCGGTTTAATCATGATGAAATAGCTCAGAACGGTGTTCACCACCTGCACGAACAGGAAGCCGAGCGTCACGCCCAGTGCGCCAGCAAGATGGGCGCCGACAATAATCGCCGGGATAAACAGGCAGGTTTTGAAAACGTTGAACTTAAAGCTGATATCCACTCGCGCTTTTGCCATCAGTAATGACCCAATCGGGTTACCGATGGAGCGCAGCAGCCCCACCACGCACAGCAATTGCAGAATTGGCGTAATAAACTGCCACTTTTCACCAAACACCAGCGGCACAAAATTGTTCGATACCACCAGCAGACCGAGCAGCGCGGGGAAGTTGATAATTCCGACAATCGACAGCAACTTGTAGAAATTGAGGCGTAACTTGTCGGTATCGTCCTGAATCTTGGCAAATGCCGGGAACAGCACGCGGGTGATAATTGGGTTTAGCTTCATTGGTGGCACCACCGCCACGTTATAAGCGAGGTTGTAGCCCCCGGCGATGCTCGCCCCAAGAATACGCGCCAGCACCAGCGTTGAAAGGTTGGTATTAACGTAATTGATAATGCTGTCTGCAGTCAGCCACGCGCCAAACTTGAGGTTCGAGCCAACGGACTTGAGTGAAAAATGCAGGCCGGGGCGGTAAATCTTGCGGCCGAAGAAGCCAAACAGAGAGGTACGCACCACGGTGTTGACCAGGTAGCCGACGATGGCGGTCATGGCGAACGGGTAATACATCGCCGCCCCCACGGTGACGGTAAAGCCCGCCATCACGGAGACTGTTTCAATTGAGCCAATTTTTGAAAACTCGAGTTCCTTTTGCATTAACGCGCGGAACTGCTGCCCGTGGGGAATGACAATAAAAGCAAACGACAGCGTCTTAATCAGTGGCGCGAGCTTCGGTGCATGCAGCACCGAGGCAATCACATCACTAAGCAAAAACACCAGCGCAAACACCACTAGCCCCAGGCCGACGTTAAGCCAGTACAACGTGGTGAGTTCAAGATGGCTGATCTCTTTGCGCTGGATAATCGAGTTGGCAATACCAAAATCCGACAGCGTATCGGCCAGGGCGATAATAACCAGTGAAATGGTCAGCAGGCCAAACTCGTGGTTGTCGACTATGCGTGCCAGCACCGTCATTTGCACCAGGCCCAGGCTAATAATAATCACCGTAGCGATGGCGGACCATTTCGCGCCGCTGATGGTTTTTTCTCTCAGGCTCATTAAAGACTCACTTAATACGCAGCTTTATTAACAAAGCCTTTGAAGATGGTCAGAAAGACGATTTTGATGTCAAACCACAGGCTCCATTCGCGGATATATTCCAGGTCAAACTCAACGCGCTTTTCCATTTTTTCCAGCGTGTCAGTTTCGCCGCGCCAGCCGTTGATTTGTGCCCAGCCGGTAATGCCGGGTTTCACTTTGTGGCGCAGCATGTAGCCTTCAATCAGCAAGCGATATTGTTCGTTATGCGCAACCGCATGGGGGCGAGGACCGACAATCGACATTTCTCCCATCAGCACATTAATAAACTGCGGCAGTTCATCCAGCGACGTGCGGCGCAGGAAATTCCCCACCGGCGTAATACGCTTGTCACCTTTGGTGGCCTGAGTCACGACGGCATCGTTTTCCATCACTTTCATGGAGCGGAACTTCCATACTTTGATTGGCTTTCCATCCATGCCGTAACGGGTCTGGCGGAAGATAACCGGACCCGGCGAGGTCAGTTTTACCGCAGCACTAATGCACAGCAGTACCGGAGAAATAAACAGCAGGATCATCGCCGACAACACGATATCTTCGAGGCGTTTCAGAATCCGGTTAATGCCGTTTAGGGGGGTAGCAAACAGCGGCACAACCGGCACACCGTTAACTTCTTCAGTGCGGGAGTTAAGAATATTGAAGGTGAAGACATCGGGGATTAGCATCACCGAACAGGTGGTGTCCGTGAGTTCGCGGACCAGAGTTTTAATCTGCGCTTCTTCACTCATCGCCATGGCGATATAGATATTGTCGATTTGCCCTGCTCGCGCCTGTTCAACCAGGTCGGCAAAAGAGCCGGCATAATCACCGTGTGGGGATTCAGGCTGCTGATCGTCATAAACCCCGGTGACATCAAAGCCTAACCACGGTTCGTTACGGAAACTTTCGGCAAGCGTGTAACCCACCGGCAGTGAACCCGCGATAGCAATACGACGTGTGTTGTAGCCCATATTGCGCAACCAACCGGCACCGAAGCGAATAAACGAACGGCACATCACCATGCCAAAACTGGTCAACACATACCAGGCCAGATACACCCAGAAAGAGCCATCAAAGTCAGGGTTAAACGCCAGTAATCCGGCACTAAAAATCAGACTTAGTGTCCAGTTTTGCAGCAGCAGCATCAGTTCGCTGGAAATTCTCACTCCACGCCAGGAGCGATAAAAATCGGTCATTCCGCCAATCATCTGGAAGACCACGAGGGCGAGTAACGCCATCAGCAAATGCATATACAAAAACGGTAACGCGTTAACCTGACACACTACCCATAACCCAACAAACATAATGGTTATGTCAGAAAAACGTTGCACCATAGAGATTAACGATGCGTTCGTTTTTGGCAGCTCGCGCTTTTTTAGGTTTGTCATCGTTTTACCTTTATTAAAAGGGTGACGGATCCCCTTTCCTGCCTCAGGAGATTTCCGTCCCCACAGATCACTGATTCAACAGTTCCATAATTTCCTGCGTTCGCGCCTGCATCAGCTGCTCGTTGCTCCGCGACTCCACATTCAGGCGCACCACCGGTTCGGTATTTGAGCTGCGCAGGTTAAAGCGCCAGTCGGCAAACGCCATGCTCACGCCGTCGGTGTGGTCCACTTCCTCAGCGTGTGGCGCAAAGTGCTGCTGCACACGCGCAATCGCGACTTTCGGGTCCGCCAGCTTGCTGTTGATTTCCCCGCTCGCCGGCCATGCCGCCATACGGTCACGCACCAGTTCGCCAAGGGTTTTCCCTTTCAGGCACAGCAGCTCGGTCACCAGCAGCCACGGGATCATCCCGCTGTCGCAGTAAGCAAAATCACGGAAATAGTGGTGGGCGCTCATTTCGCCGCCGTAAATGGCGTCTTCCTGGCGCATACGCTCTTTGATAAATGCATGGCCGGTTTTCGACATCACCGGCGTGCCACCTGCGCGCTCCACGATATCCACCGTGTTCCACGACAGACGCGGGTCGTGAATAATCTTCGCCCCTGGTTGTTTTTCGAGGAAAGCCGCCGCCAGCAGGCCGACGATGTAATAGCCCTCGATAAACTGCCCTTTTTCGTCGAACAGGAAGCAGCGGTCGAAATCACCGTCAAAGGCGATGCCCATATCCGCACCGTGTTCAATCACCGCGTTGCGGGTGTCGTCGCGGCACTCCGGCAGCAGCGGGTTCGGGATACCGTTCGGGAAATTGCCGTCAGGCTGGTTGTGCACTTTGATAAATGTCAGCGGGACATTGAGTGCCTTAAAGCGGGCTTCGATAGCGTCCACAATCGGGCCTGCCGCACCGTTACCGGAGTTAATCACCAGCTTCAGGGGTTTGATATTTGCCACGTTGATGTACGAGAACAGGTGGTCGATGTACGCCTCAACCACCGAAATCTTCTGGTAGCTACCGCGTTTTGCCGTGTCCACCGGAGGGAAGTCATTTGCTTCCGCCAGTCGCTGCACATCACGCAGGCCGGTATCGCCGCTAATCGGGCGAGCCCCTTCACGCACCAGCTTCATACCGTTGTAGTCCATCGGGTTATGGCTGGCGGTCACTTCAATGCCGCCGTCCACGTCCAGATGCCAGGTGGCAAAATAGATTTCTTCGGTACCGGACAGGCCGATATCCAGCACATCCACACCCGCATCCTGCAACCCTTTTGCCAGCGCCAGCTTGAGCGCTTCGCTGGTCAGGCGCACATCGCCGCCCAGTACAATAGTTTTCGGTTTCAGGTACTCGCCATAAGCGCGGCCAATACGTTCGGCAATCTCTTCATTCAGCTCTTCGCCCAGCTTGCCGCGAATGTCGTAAGCTTTAAAACAGGTCAATTCAGTCATGTTTTACCTCTTTTCAGGCAACAGTCAGCCCTCTCCAGTACGGAGATAACTTTTTCTAAAATGTATAACCATTAGATTTCGCGTTGCAGGAAGGCGGCAACTGCGTGCATCGCCGGGAGCTTAGTTAACTAAGTGACCGGTGTGCGCAAAGGAAGCCAACGCATCTGCAGCGTGAAATATGATGGTTAGATGCGTCCGTAGCGATCCTCGAAGCGCACAATGTCGTCTTCTTCGAGGTAAGTGCCGGAACGCACTTCAATCAGGTCGAGCGGGATCTTTCCGGGGTTTTCCAGGCAGTGGGTGACGCCCAGCGGAATGTAGATGGACTCGTTTTCGCCGAGCAGTTTCACTTCTTCACCCAGCGTCACTTTTGCGGTGCCCGCTACCACAATCCAGTGTTCGGCGCGGTGATGGTGCATCTGCAAAGACAGACCCTCGCCTGGTTTCACGGTGATGCGTTTCACCTGGTAGCGTTCGCCTTCGTCGATGGAGTCGTACTTGCCCCACGGGCGATACACTTCGCGGTGGTTGTGGTGTTCGTGGCGGCCATCGAATTTGATCTGCTCAACCACTTTCTTCACGCTTTGCACGTGGTCGCGGTCGGCGATCAGCACCGCATCTTTGGTCTGCACAACAATCAGATCTTTCACGCCAACGGTGGTGACCAGGCCAGATTCGGCATAGATGTAACTGTTCTCGGTAGAGTGGCTGATCACATCGCCGTGATGCACATTGCCCTGCTGGTTTTTGGTGCTGATTTCCCAAAGAGAAGACCATGAACCGACATCGCTCCAGCCCGCATCCATCGGCACAACTACCGCATCAGCAGTTTTTTCCATCACCGCGTAGTCAATAGACTCGTCAGGACATGCCAGGAATGCAGCTTCATCAACGCGCACAAAATCGAGATCCGGGTCGATGTTCGCCATCGCCTTTTCGCAGGCGCTGAGAATATCCGGGCGGAATTTTTTTAACTCTTCGAGGTAGCGCCCGGCGCGGAACAAGAACATGCCGCTGTTCCAGTAATATTCGCCACTGGCGACGTATGCCTGCGCGGTGGCGATATCCGGCTTTTCGACAAACTGCGCCACACCAAACGCCACAGCATCCACATCAGGTGCATTCGGGTTTATCACTTCGCCACGGCGAATGTAGCCATAGCCGGTTTCTGGCAAGTCAGGAACGATGCCAAAGGTGACCAGTTTCCCGGCTTCGGCATACGGCAGCGCATTACGTACTGCGTTTCGGAAAGCATCTTCGTCCTGGATAACGTGGTCGGCGGCGAGGATCAACATCAGCGGATCGGTATCCGACTGGTTGCGAATCGCGGCCAATGCCGCCAGCGCGATCGCCGGTGCGGTATTGCGACCGGCAGGCTCCAGCACAATATTTTCCGTCAGCTTGTTCAGCTCACGCAGTTGTTCGGCGACGATAAAACGGTGTTCTTCATTGCAAATTACCACCGGGCTTTCGCACTCGACGCCGTTTAAGCGGCTAACGGTAGTTTGCAGCATCGTCAGTTCGCCTTTCAGGCACAGGAACTGTTTCGGGTAAAGCACGCGGGACAACGGCCACAAGCGGCTACCGTTTCCTCCAGCCATGATGACCGGATAGAGTCTGGAATTAGTCATAATTAACCCTGAATGTCCGCAATAAATTGATTCAACACGCTGTTTTTCTCGAGCGTGCGCTCGGCATATTCACATGCCACGATGTTATGTTCCGGCAGTTGCAGGCAGCGCTGAATGCCATCAGCCAGAGCATCAACCGACTCCGGCTCAACACACACCGCGATACCGGAAAATGCGTCGCAAAGCTGGCCTAGCTCGGTGTCCGCTTCTGCGGTAATCACCGCATTGCCGCCCACCGCAAGAATGTTGGTCAGTTTTGATGGCAAAACGGCATCAGCCGCACCACGGCGCTGAATCACCAAATGGCAATCAGCAATCTTAAGCAACGCTGGCAGCACGTCGTAAGGCTGTAACGGATGGAACACCACGTTGTGCAGCCCTTTGTCCTGCGCCAGTTTTTGCAGCCGAGCTTTGCCGCCGCCCTGCCCGACAATCACGAATACATACGGCTGGAGGGCAAAACGCTCCGCCACTTCAATTACCGTTTCCAGCCCCTGTTTTTCGCCGATATTGCCGGAATAGAGGATGATTTTTTTATCAGCAGGCAATTGCAGGCTGTCACGAACCGCAAGGATTTCTTCACGGGAAATACCGCGAAAACGCTCTACTTCAGACCAGTTCGGGAAGAAGATCACTTTCTTCGGATCAACACCCTTTTCAGCCGCTTTATTCATCATCGAACGGGAAATTGTCGAAACATTGTCGACGTTGTGCAGGCCGCTTTGCTCAAAACGGCTGGCCAGACGGGCCACTTTGCCCTGCTTCTTACCTGCCATTCCGAGGCCAAGCATGGCGTCGACTTCATAATCTTGAATGTGAAGCAACGTGCGCGCCCCGCTAAGTTTTGCGAGCAGACGCATGCCCGGCACACAAAACAGCGTCGGCACCACGCCGATAATGCGATCCGGTTTCCAGCTACGCTGCGCGATAAGCGGGAAGAACGAGCTAAGCGCAAAGCTGCCCAAATGAATCAGGCGCTTTAAGGTTGAGGGTTGTTTTGGGACGTACAGCGGGCAACGCCAGACGGTGGCGGCTCCGACTTCTTTCTTGTACTTCCAGGCGGAATAATCGGGATGGACTTCCCAAACCGGATAGTAAGGTGGTGCGGTAATCACCCGCACCTCATGGCCCTGGCGCGTCATCCATTCAACCATCTCGCCGGTATATTTGCCGATGCCCGTTAATTCCGGGGAGTAGTTAATGCCGTACACTAAAATTTTCATTTACTCTTCATCCTTCAACCTGCTTCTGCGTTGGCTGCACCCGCTCACCCCAGTCACTTACTTGAGTAAGCTCCTGAGGATTCTCGGGTTTGCCGCCTTGACCCAGGCCGAATGATTTCGAGTAATAGCCGGGTGCCTCCGCGCGTTTCTCATCGAGGAAATAAGCGCGGCTGTTGTCGTGCACATCGTCGCGGACCAACAATTCTTCAGGCGTTAACCACTGATAATCACTATGCTGCGCGTCCGGCAGTTGCAGCGCATCGGAATCAACACGCAGGCGGAAACCCAGCACGACATAGTGCGTGGAAAATTCAGGTCCGGAGAAGTTGTCGTCATAGAAGTGCTGCCACACGCCGTAGAACTCACCGTCCTGCAACGTGAACGGCGTGCCTAATTCAGCTTCGGTTAAGCGTGCAAAAGCCCGCTCCAGCGTTTCGTCTTTCTGTACCCGGCCTCCCGGCACGAACCAAAAGTTCTGCGCCGGGCGCTGAGTGCGTTGCCCCAACAGGAATTCTCCTGCCTGATTTTCAACGATCAGATCGATTGAGATCAGCGGTGTGGAGCGGACAACGGTTGAGAAGTCTTCAGCACTCAGAAACATATTTACCCCCGGAACCGTTGCTGGTTTTCGAGGAACCACTGGTAGGTGCTGGCAAGGCCAGGCTCCAGGGTGATTTCCGGGTACCAGCCCAGGCGGCGCAGGCGGGTAACATCCAGCAGTTTGCGCGGCGTGCCATCAGGTTTAGTGGCATCAAACACCACACGGCCACGGTAGCCCGTGACTTTGGCGATGGTTTGCGCCAGTTCGCGAATGGTGCAATCCACACCGGTACCGACGTTAATATGCGAAAGCATCGGCTCGGTATTTTCCTGCCACACTTCGCTGGCCATTTCCATAATGTGAATGCTGGCTGCCGCCATATCATCGACATGCAGGAATTCGCGCATTGGCGTGCCGCTACCCCACACCACCACATCCGGCGAGTTTTGCTGCGTCGCTTCGTGGAAACGGCGCAGTAACGCCGGGATCACATGCGAATTGCTTGGATGGAAGTTATCGTTCGGCCCATACAAATTGGTCGGCATGACCGAACGATAATCGCGACCGTACTGACGGTTGTACGACTCGCACAGTTTGATTCCGGCGATTTTCGCAATCGCATACGGTTCGTTAGTCGCTTCAAGCGTGCCTTGCAGCAGCTCGCTTTCCGCCATCGGCTGGTTAGCCATTTTCGGGTAAATGCACGATGAGCCGAGGAACAGCAATTTGTTCACATTGTGCGTGTGCGCGCTGTGAATAATGTTGCTCTCAATAATCAGGTTTTCGTAGATGAAGTCGGCTGGATAGGTGTTGTTGGCAACAATTCCACCCACTTTCGCCGCCGCCAGGTAAACCTGGTCAATGTGCTGCTCGGCAAAAAATGCATTAACCGCCGCACCATCCAACAGGTTGAGTTCGTCGCGGCTACGCAGCACCAGTTCGATATCAGCGCGTTGTTCAAGCTGACGGACAATGGCCGAACCGACCATCCCCCGATGGCCGGCAACAAAGATACGGTGTTTATTCATGCTCAGGACTCCAGCGCGATGGCAACCTCGTAACCGTGGGACTTAAGCAACGAGTGTTTTTTCGCCGCTTCCAGATCTTTAGCCACCATCTCGCCAACCATCTCTTTGAGCGTGATTTCTGGTTTCCAGCCCAGTTTTTCGTGTGCTTTAGTTGGGTCGCCCAGCAGGGTTTCCACTTCAGCAGGACGGAAGTAACGTGGGTCAACGGAGATAATCACATCGCCTGGTTTCACGCCCGGCGCGTCGTGGCCCGTGACAGAAACAACAATGCCCTTCTCGTCAACGCCGGTGCCTTCAAAGCGCAGTTTGATGCCCAGTTGTGCCGCTGCCATTTCGACGAATTCACGCACGGAATACTGAACGCCGGTCGCAATTACGAAGTCTTCCGGGTTGTCTTGTTGCAGCATCATCCACTGCATTTTCACGTAGTCTTTGGCATGGCCCCAGTCACGCAGGGAGTCCATGTTGCCCAGATACAGGCATTTTTCCAGGCCCTGAGCGATGTTGGCGATAGCGCGGGTGATTTTGCGGGTGACGAAGGTTTCGCCACGGCGTGGGGATTCGTGGTTAAACAGAATGCCGTTACAGGCAAACATGCCGTAGGATTCGCGGTAGTTGACGGTGATCCAGTAGGCATAAAGTTTGGCAACCGCATACGGGGAGCGCGGGTAGAAAGGCGTGGTTTCTTTCTGCGGCGTTTCCTGCACCAGGCCGTACAGCTCAGAAGTCGACGCCTGGTAGAAACGGGTTTTCTTCTCAAGGCCTAAGAAGCGAATCGCTTCCAGCAGGCGCAAAGTGCCCATCGCATCCACATCGGCGGTGTATTCCGGGGATTCGAAAGAAACCGCAACGTGGCTCATCGCCCCCAGGTTATACACTTCGTCCGGCTGCACTTCTTGCAAGATACGAGTCAGGTTTGAGCTGTCCGTCAGATCGCCGTAGTGCAGATGGAATTTTGGATTGCCTGAATGCGGATCCTGGTAAATATGATCAACACGTTCCGTATTGAAAGAAGAAGCGCGACGTTTAATACCGTGAACTTCATAACCTTTTTCCAGCAGCAGTTCCGCCAGATAGGAGCCGTCTTGCCCGGTTACACCCGTGATGAGAGCTACTTTAGTCATAATAATTCCTATGATTGAAGATTAAATTAAGAGCTTTGCTTTAAATAAAGCGCTCACGCTCGATCGCGTATTTTTACTGCTGGGTTACCCCGGCAAACGGCATTCGCCGGTAATGATTTATAAATGCTGCTACGCGCACCTACGACGGTGCCATTTCCAATATTCACGCCTGGTGAAACAAATACATCTGTTGCCAGCCAGCACTTCTCACCGATAACAATTGGTGAAGCGGTAATATCAAAATGCTTACTCATATAATCGTGGCTACCGGTGCACAAATAACACTTTTGTGACACCACAGAATTCGCCCCTATCGTGATATCACCCAGCGTATATAACACTGTGTCATCGCCTACCCAGGCATAATCACCTAGCGTTAATTTCCATGGGTAAGTAATTTTGACCGATGGACGAATCACAACACCTTTACCAATTCGTGCACCAAACAGGCGTAATAAAAAGGCACGCCAGCGATAAAATATTTGTGGTGACCATGCAAATAATGTTGCTTGTACCGCCCACCACAGTTGAACCTTAATAGGGTGCCCACCCCGGAAACCTTTCGGTACCGAGAAGCCATTTAATTCCTGCATAATATTTCCTACGTTTTTGTCGGATGTCGCTGGCGCTAATCCGACCTACAGAATCAGGCTTTGTTATAAAGTGCTTTTGCTTTTCCGGTAGTACGCAGACGGAGCTTATAAGATAATTCCGCAATAAAGCCCGGCACGCCTAATATTTTCCGCTGAACATTTTTTGCATCCCGACACAATTCAATATTATTTGATGTCGATACGCCGCCCATGGAAAATTCAGACACCAATCCCTTGACGCGTTTAAATGCATAACCTTTTTTATACATCCGTGCGGCAAGCGCATAATCCGATGAGACTTTATATTGCAGATCGTAAGGGTATTTACGCAACCCGGACACCGGGAAAAATATCGCCTGATGACTGGCAGGTAAACTGTGGTAGATATACCAGCCCTGCTTTGCGCGGCGTTCTATTTTTGTACCGTCGCCAAAATCTAATAACGCATCGCCAATCACCATCGCATTATCTGTTGACGGCATAGCAGCCAGTTGATGCGCGACGGTGGCGATATCCTGGTGGAAAATGTCACCAGAATTGAGGAACAAAGCAAAGCGGCCCTGGGCCATCTCAATGCCTTTGTTCATCGCATCATAAATACCGTTATCTTTCTCGCTGACATAACGTAACTGGTACTGACCATTGAGGTTTTCGAGAAACTCTGCCGTGCCGTCATTTGAGGCACCATCTACTACAATCCACTCAAATGTGATGCCCGGTGCCTTCGCTAAGTGAGCCAGCGACTGCCAGGTTTTTTCTATTCCGGCGAGATTTTTATAAGCAACAGTAATGACACTTAATAGCATGATGGACCTCAGCGCTGTGTAATATTAAGTGCCTTACGCAAAATAAACGGGCACACAATCAAGAACGCATATTCAGGGCTAAAAATTGAACCGGTAAAAAATAATGACACGGGTGTAAAAAGCCATAATTGAACGCGGTAATTTTCATTATTACCAAAAGCTGTGCGCATCATTTTAATGACTTTCCACATATACCAAATGGTCAGTAATACCGCGAACCATGAAAAATAAATAATTAACAGATACAAACCATTGTCTACTGTTTTACCGACATCCGCACCGTTAAAGATTCCGAATGATGCGACATATTCATATAAAGATCCGAAACGTACTACTCCATCGATATTGGTTAATGAATACCCAACCATCGCTAATGGGCCAATAATTCGATAATAAGAGGACGAACCTTCGGTTCCCAAATCGCCAAGACGGGTCGCGATATAAGGAAATGCGAATATTAACCCTACTAAAAACACGGAAAGAGAAATAATTGCTAATGGCAACTTCTTCTTTATGGCACTTTTATTAAGGTACTGGAATGCCCATTCAAGAAGATAGAACAGGATAAAAGTCATTACCCCTGAAAACGACCCTGAAAGTACTATCCCTAAAAGAATCATACCATCTGTTTTCGGTGTTTTGATACCAAACTGTTTGATACTGAGCCAAATTGAGATTAACGCCAGAGCGAAGAACGCCGGTTCAAAATAGAGTGCCGTGGTGCGCTTGCCACCGAAGCTAATAAAGTTCAGAACATAGCTATTACTGTATATAAGAAACTTCGAAATTTTCTCAATCAGGCTACTTCCACCGGTCAGAATAATCTGAGCCATCTCCGCCGCAGCAAGCATCACAATAATGCCAACCACACCATAAAATAACCGCAAAATTTTATGGTGATTACGCTGTGAAATAGTTTTGAAACGGCAACTCCATGTCATTGCCATAATCAGCACGATATAAACGAACAATAATGTCGAGGTGACGTATTTGCTGGCATCAAGCGATTGGCCAAAGATGTAGTTAAACGCGGTCAGTCCCGCACCAATACCGAGCGCAATCATCAATTTTTTGACGCTGATGCGTTCAATGTACAAAAAGAGGATTGCGGGCAAAAAGGTGACTATCGTTATCGGGAAGCTTTCCCCTAATGAGGCCAACTTGATGTTGACCACCAGATAGATAAACGGTAACAGCAGATAACTACAGATTCTGATAGAACGAGACATACTCCTCCAGCATCTGTTGCCCACTAAACGCCTGGCGGCTTGCAGCTTTAAACACCTGCAACTCTTTGCCAAACACCTGTTGCGCTAACTGCTCTTTTGTCATTTTCACCAGTTCGAGCACCCGAGCATCACTAAAGGTTTTACCGCCAACTTTACGCAACACTTCATCCGCTGCATCACTTTGCGTGGCAATAACCGGCACGCCAATCGATAGTGCTTCACACAGAATCAACGGGTAGTTGTCGACCTGCGAGCTGAATACCAGCGAGTCCATTTCGTTAAGCTCGCTCATCAACGCTTTTTTATCGGTCATGTAACCGTGATTCACCACGTTCGGGCCGTTAAACGGCGAAAACTTACCGAAGGTGTGCAACTCGACTTCATCGCCCAGCGCCATAATGGCCTGAACAAGTTGCTGATTGGTTTTGCCGTCGTAACGCAAATCATGGGCTACCACCGCTACTTTTGGCTTAACGCCCGCGGCTTGCGTGAGCGGTAATTCAGCCAGAATCGCTTCGGTTGCCACATCAATACCGTTATTGATGATTTTGCAGCGCCCTGCTCCGTAAATCAGGTTAAAGGCATCGGCCACATGCTGGCTTGGCGAAATAAACTTGCAGCCTAGCGCTAACATTTCGCGGAACAACTGGCGTTTGGTGTGCACCAGAAGATGTGCACGATCCTTTTTCACGGGCGGGTAGTTGTTTAGTGTCGGGCATTTCTGGCAGCCAGTTTTCCAGCCGTCGCAACCATCAAGAAACGCACAGCGCCCGGTGATGCTCCAGTGGTCGTGGAGCGTCCAGACAAAAGTGACATCCGGTTTATGCGCTTTTACACGCTGGCAAAACGTCACCATCTCTTCGAGATTCAGCCAGTAGCTGTGTACCACATGAAAATGCAGCACTACTGGGCCTTGGGCGCGAGTCACTTTGCGATACAGGTTATTCAGGTTGCCGAACGGGTCGCGGTTGAAAAAGCGAAACAGAATAATGTTGGCGATCGACGTCAGGCGCGGTGTGTGTTTTTCCACGCCCTGGAATTTGTCGTGGCTGGCACTTTTCTTGCCGCCTTTACCGTAGCCGTAAATAAATCGCGAGCTAAAACCTGCGGCATTGGCACGCTGATGAAGATCCAGCGCCACGCCCGCCGCACCGCCTTCAGCCAGGCGCACATTGAATTGCATGATATTCATTTGATTACCTTTACTCGCGCTTTCTCGCCGACCACTAATGAATTATCCGGCACGCTATCGAGCACCACGCTTCCCGCGCCAACAATGACATTATTCCCAAGCGTGATATCGCCAATAATCACCACGTTGGCACCCAGTTCGACACCGTTGCCAATCACCGGGCAGGCGTTGCTTTTGCCACGATTACCGATGGTGACGCCGTGGCGAATAGTGAAATCATCACCGGCAACCACGAATTTATTGATGACGACGGCATAACCGTGGTGAATGGTAAAACGGCGCCCAATGGTGGCTCCGGCCTGGATTTCATAGCCAAACAAGCACTCGGTCACAAAGCGATAAAGCAGGATTATCGGAGCTGCCCACAGATTGTTGATGACGCTTTTTTTGCGCCATACCGAGCAAAAATGGGCAATACGGTAAGCCATCACCATGCAACAAGGGCGAAGGCTCCAGGAGTTTGCGCGTAGGTCTTCAAGCACTGTTATTTCCCCCGCAATCCATCAGCCAGTCGCTTAGTATTTCGCACGCTCAATAGCGCTAATAACGTGCGCAAAGACATACGCTTGTTGCGGATCTGGTACAGGGTAAATAGCTGATACTTCTTGCTGGCACGGTCGAATTTGTCTTTGTGCTTTTGATAGAAGTGAAAGTACCCGGCAAACTTTTTCGGTGATTTGGTGATCTGCATTTCACCGTGATTGATATGCAGAATCTGCGTGGCTTCTTCGACTTTCCACGGCTGACCATACTCCACCACCATACGCAGGAAAATATCGTAGTCCTGAGCCGCTGCAAGAGTGGTATCGAACAGGCATGCTTTGAAGCGGTCAGCATAGGTAAATACCTGATTACCTATGATATTACGCTTATAAAACAGCTTTAATGAGAATGGGGATTTAGGATAGAGCGGCAAGCTTGCGGGCTGCGAATAGACTTGCCCCTCACAAACATAGTCGTTGGCATACAAAAAGGCGTGCGTCACCAACTGCTGTTTATGCTCAAGGAACGCTGACAAGCGATTGGGGGTCCACTCATCATCATCATCAATACCGGTAATCAACTCACCCGAAGCCTGGCTTATAGCCTGGTTGCGCACCGAACAGGCGCCAGAGTTGAAATCATTACGGATGTAGCGCACACGCGAGTCACCCAGCTCATCAACAAAGCGCTGAAGCTGTTCAAAAGATGAAGAGCAGTCATCAACGATTAACATTTCCCAGTGTTCATAATCCTGGCGCAGCACCGATTTGATGGCGCGGATAGCCAACTGCTGGCGGTTCCATGTCGGCATATAAATAGAGATAAGTGGGCGTTTCATGGCGCTCCCCCTGAAATCGTTATTATTTATTGGTAGATGGCGCTATCGCTTATCCACCCTACGACGAGATTTGTAGGGCGGATAAGCAAAGCGTCATCCGCCAGTTGATGCCTGATTACTTAGCATCAGATTTATATTCGTACTCGTAGTAACCGTAATCCTCGTACCCTGCCGCACGGCGGAAGATGGAGTTGAGGATCACACCACGTACGGTGACGCCATTTTGTTCAAAGCGGCTAAGACTGGTTTCGACCTCTTTGAGCGTATTCACCGCGTAGCGCGCCACCATCAGCGTGGTGCCCGCATGGCGACCCACAACCGCTGCGTCAGTAACGGCGAGAATCGGCGGGGTATCAATCAACACCAGGTCATAGCTTTTGCTTGCCCAGGCGATTAACTCCGCAAAGCGCTCACTCATCAGCAATTCAGAAGGGTTGGACGGCACTACACCGCGCGGCACAAGGTCAAAATTGGGTACGGAGGTTTTTTGCGCACAGCGGGTAATTTCCGCCTGGCCTGAGAGCACTTCTGCAAGACCGTTGTTGTTGGTCGTGCCCAGTAGTTCGTGGGTATAACCTTTGCGCATATCGCAGTCGATAAGCAGCACACGTTTGTTGGTCTGGCTGATGACCGCCGCCAGGTTGGCACAGACAAACGTTTTACCAATCGACGGGCTAACACCAGTCAGCATCAGGACGTTATTGGATGCCTGCATCATGGCGAAATGAAGGCTGGTACGCAGGCTGCGAATCGCTTCGATGGCCAGATCCGTCGGGTTCCCCACCGCCAGTAGTTGGCTTTGCTTATTGCGCTTCGCCGCTTTAACGCTGCGCACCGTGGCGTTGTCGCGGGATTTCTGCCATTCAGAGAGCGGGATGCTGGCATACACACCAATCCCTGCCTCTTCGAGTACCGCAGGACTTTCGATGCCACGGTTGAACAAGGAGCGTAACAGCACACCCATAACGGACAACATCAGGCCAAGAATAATGCTGCCGAGAATAATCAGGGCACGCTGCGGTTTCACCATGCCTGGTTGGGCAATTGCCGCATCGACGATACGTACATCACCCACGGTGCTGGCTTCAGTGATTTTCAACTCTTGCTGCTTGTTCAACAGCTGCATGTATACCTGTTGACCAGACTCGACATCGCGCGTTAAACGCACGATTTCTTGCTGCGTTTTTGGCATCGCGGTAACACGCCCGTTCAGGCGCGCTTTTTCATCAAGCAGCGTCTGACGTTTTTCCAGCAAGGTGCGATAAGCCGGGTGAACCCTGGTATAGAGTTTGGAAATTTCAGCCTCTTTGAAGGTCAACTCATTGAGCTGCGCATCAATGTTCACCATGGTGTCGAGCACGGATTTGGCTTCCAGTGACAGGTCAACCGAGTCTTGCTGTTGGCGATAGGCATTCAGTTTATTTTCGGCAGCATCGAGGTGGCTGCGGACTTCCGGCAACTGCTGCGCTAAGAATTGCAGGCTTTTAGCCGCTTCTTCCGACTTGCGCTGCACGTTCTGCGCCAGATAGTTACGCGTGATGCTGTCGAGGATGGCGCGGATTTGGTCCTTGTCTTCACCAGTATAAGAGAGGCTTAACACGCCGGTATCTTTGCCATTTTCAGCTACGGTCAGGTTGCCCTGAAGCTGATTTATCATGCCAAGCGTTGAGTATTTATTGACGGTAAAGGTATCGCCCACTTGCGCTTTAATCGCACTGACAAGCATCGTGACGCCGCCTTGATTGAGCGTTTGCCCGACCTGCCCTTTGGCGCTAAAACCATTGTCGTTAGTCAGCAAATACTGCGTTGGGCTAACCACTTCCACGGTAAATACATTTTTGGCCTGCCCTGCCGGGAGGTTAAAGGTATCAACAACGACGGTATCGTTCTGGCGGCCTTGCAGCCTGTCCCAGCCCGCACCTAATAACCAAAAACTGTTTTTTTCGACTGAAATATCCAGGTTAAGATCGTCGACCGTTTTACCCAATACCAGGCGCGACTGAATCAGCTGCATCTCGGCAGCGGAAGCCGGCGGCTTGTTAGATAGCGCGGAACTGATGTCGTTGACCAGCGAGTTACCGGCGTTTTGTTCGATTTGCACCAGCGCATCGGCTTTATAGATTGGCGTGGCAAACATCGCGTAGACGGTCGCCAGAATCGCGAAGATTGCGGTGATCCCCAAAACCCACCAGCGGGCTTCAAGAACCGTTCCGAACAATCGGCCAATATCAATTTCGTCATTGCCCTCAGTCGGGGCGCTCGAACGGCGTGCTTTTTCTGTCATTGTTATCCCTGATGAGCGTTGAGTGCGTTAGCCCATTTTTGGGCGTTCTGGTCCAGAAGACCGTAAACCGCTTCAAAAGCGTCGTGGCTTTTGCGATACGGGTCGGGAATTTCCCGTTCGGCATCCCAGTGACCAAACAGCATCACTTTGCCGCGCATCTCTGGAGCCATTTCGCAAAGTGCGGAGATATGGCGTTTTTCCATGGCGAGGATCAGGTCGTATTCGCGGCACATTTTGCCGGAAACCTGTTTTGCGCAGTGCCCCTCAAGGGAGAGGTTATGCTGCTCGGCGACACGAACAGCACCAGCATCAGCCCCTTTCCCGACCAAAGCCCCCAGCCCCGCCGAGGTCACGGTGAGCTGCGGGTGATAGCTTTTGAGTAACCGCTCAGCGGTTGGGGAACGGCAAATATTCCCCACACAAACAACCAAAATTTTGTTGAACATAGCGTGTTACCAGGTATGGATATCTTTGGCGGTATCCGTCATATAACGAACGCCACTGATCGTCGGCAGCAGTTGGTTGATCAGACGATTCCAACGCGTGACAGGTGCTGTGGTCACATACACCACATCGTAAGGTTGCAACTGGAATTCGGTACCCATCACCAGCGACGTCGCATCCGACATATCGAGCTGATAAATGTTGGCGATTTTGCCCCCCTGCTTCTCTTTGATTGGGCGAATAACGAAGATGCCGCTGGCATTGGAAGCCGTCATATCCAGACCTTCGGCCTGGCCCAGCGCTTCGGTCAGCGTCATGCCGCTGAAGTCCATTTTCAGGGTGGTTTGTTTCTTCACTTCACCCATCACGAACACTTTCAGATCGTCATTGCGCGGCACGAATAAAATGTCGCCGGGATAAAGCAGATGGTTCTGGCTCAGGTCGCCGTTTTGCATCAACGCTTGCAGGGAAATCCGTTTTTCCTGGCCGTTATGCGTCAGCACCACATTGCGCCAGTCGGCCGCATCAGTCAGGCCGCCTGCGGCATTGATAGCGTCAAGAATAGTGAGCGGTACGTTGGTAATTGGCTGCTGGCCAGATTTATTCACCTGGCCTGAGACATAGGCTTTTTGGGAGCGGAAGCCAGCGATATTAACGTCCACCTGCGGGTCAGCGATGTACGTCGCAAGGCGGCCGGTAATATCACTGCGGATTTCAGACAAGGTTTTACCCGCGACTTTTACTTTGCCGACATACGGATAGAACATGGTGCCGTCTGACTGTACCCAGTTACCCGCGTCGCTTGAGCTACGGTATTGGCCCGCCGGAGTGGTGAGTTCTGGGTGATCCCAGACCGTGACATTCAGAACATCTCCTGGTCCCACGCGGTATTGGTAAGCAGAGATCTCCTGGTCGAGAGACATATTTGGCTGTGCGACCGCTGGACGTACGCGTAATTGCTCAACCAGACGCGGTGTTAACGGGTACACATTAACCATCCGGTCCAGATCAAAATCTGAATCCTGCTGCTTGATAACATCTTTCCCCATCGTAGACATATTGCTACCGGGGAGCACTGTGCAACCACTCATCAGGGTTACCGACACCAATAAAGGCATCAATTTAAGTTTGTATTTAATCATTGAGTATTTATCACTATGGCAGAGTAATTATCCTGAGCGAATATACCCTTCTTAATTCAAGCTGCAGGGGTGTTGGCTGCAACTCGAATTATTTGGGTATAAAATAAGTGATTCGTTAGGTTTTTGAATAAGGCCTAAATTAAAGCCTGGTTGACGCAGAAAACATCTGGCATCAATCCTAAAAAAACGCTTATTTCCCGATATCCTATTGACAGAATAATTGAGGCTTATTCTCTGGCCTTCGGGCATGCTACCGCCCCTGGCTTACAGTCACCAACCTACTGAAAAAAGAAAATTTATAAGAAATAACGATTCCAGAAAGTAAACCCAAAGAACAATTCTCTGGAGATAAGCCCTATGGCATCAGGTTAAATATCACAGCTTCAGCGAATATAAAAAATACATCTAATATCAGACACCGATATCGATTGTTACAGCTAACCCTATATCAGGCAAGGTTCCACAGAACCATACAGGGACTTTTAAGAATAATATTAACGGCACATTTACATGCGTTTAGGAATTTCTTTATATTGACAGAATATTAATAAGTGATAAGTCGCAATGTGATATACAGATATATCTCATGTGAATTTCATTATAAGAAAAAACAATGAGCCGTTATTTCGAAAATAATTAATTATTTACCTTAGTAATTAAATGGAATTAACCTGGCAATATTTAACATTTAAAGGGCAACATGATTTATCCCACCCTGCGGCATTGCAATTTCCCGCGCGGTTAACCATCCTTTAAGTGTGACGTTTGTCATCTAACAAGAGGTGCATTAAGGCATGGAATGGATTGCCGACCCCTCAATCTGGGCCGGATTGATAACGTTAGTCGTTATTGAACTGGTCCTCGGCATCGATAACCTGGTGTTTATCGCTATCCTTGCCGAAAAACTACCCCCATCCCAACGCGACAAAGCACGCGTCACCGGCCTTATTCTTGCCATGTTGATGCGTTTGCTGTTGCTGGCCTCCATTTCATGGCTGGTCACGTTAACCCGCCCGCTGTTCAGGTTTGGTGAGCTTGGTTTTAGCGCCCGAGATCTGATCATGCTCTTTGGTGGGCTATTCCTTCTATTTAAGGCGACCGTTGAGCTCAACGAACGGCTTGAGGGTAAAGATAGTGAAGCCCATACGCAGCGACGGGGAGCAAGGTTCTGGCCGGTAGTCGCGCAAATCGTCATTCTGGATGCGGTGTTTTCTCTCGATTCGGTGATAACCGCCGTGGGCATGGTCGACCATCTACCCGTGATGATGGCGGCGGTGATTATCGCGATTTGCCTGATGCTGCTTGCCAGTAAAGCACTCACACGCTTCGTGAATAACCATCCTACTATTGTGATTCTGTGCCTGAGTTTCCTGTTGATGATAGGCTTTAGCCTGGTCGCAGACGGCTTTGGCTACCATATCCCGAAAGGCTATTTATACGCTGCTATCGGCTTCTCGGTGATGATTGAGAGTCTAAACCAGCTGGCGATATTCAACCGCCGCCGCTTCTTGTCTGCCGATCAATCGTTGCGCCAACGCACCGCTGAAGCCGTGCTGCGTTTATTAAACGGTAAGAAAGAAGAAGCTGAATTGGATGCGCAAACCGCATCGCTGATTGCTGACCACGCCCGGCAAGATGAGATATTTGAACCACAAGAGCGGCTGATGATTGAACGCGTGCTTAATCTCAACCAGCGCACGGTGAGCAGCATCATGACCTCACGTCACGATGTCGAGCACATTAAACTGGCCGACCCGGAAGAACAAATACGAGCCTTGCTTGATAAGAACCAGCATACCCGCGTGGTAATAACTGGCGAAAGCGATGAGATTCTGGGCGTAGTACACGTCATTGATTTGCTCCAGCAATCACTCAAAGGCGAACCGCTCAACCTCGAAGTGTTAATTCGCCAGCCACTTGTCTTCCCGGAAACACTGCCTTTATTGGCGGCACTAGAACAGTTCCGCAACGCCAGAACTCACTTTGCCTTTGTGGTAGATGAGTTTGGTTCGGTAGAAGGTGTGGTGACATTGAGTGATGTGATGGAAACCATTGCCGGTAACTTGCCGAATGAAGCTGAAGAGATAGACGCGCGCCATGATATTCAGAAAAACCCTGATGGAACATGGACCGCAAATGGTCATATGCCGCTTGAAGACTTAGTGCAGTATGTGCCGATACCACTGGATGACAAACGCAACTATCACACGATTGCAGGGCTGCTGATGGAGGCGTTACAACATATTCCGGTGACAGGAGAAGCTGTTCAGGTGGGAGATTTTCTGTTGCGGACATTGCAGGTGGAAAGCCATCGCGTACAGAAGGTGCAAATTGTGCCGAAGACCCGCGACGATGAGATGGATTTTGAGGTGTGATTTAATTAAAAAAGTCGGATGTCGCTGCGCTAATCCGACCTACGAAATAGAGTATTTGTAGGAGAGATTAGCGTAGCAACATCCGACGATTGAAATGACTAAAGCTTATCTAGCAAATCTTTAACGTCTTTCGCTTTGCTGCTGTCTTTATGCTTGCCCAGCCAGTCATTCAGGCGACGTTTTGCTTCACTCTGCAACTGCTTACGCAGTACCTGGTCCACTTGCAAAGAGTAATTCAACTTCTGCCATGGCCCATAAACTCGCAGCGGGATTGGCGTGGTTTTCAGCACCTCAATCAACTTACTATCCCCTTTCCAACCGTCAACTACGGTGACATCAAAGCGGGTATCGCACTGCTGCTTAACAAGATCAAGAGTCCCGACGCCTGTTAGCGCCAACATAGAAGATTCGCCAACCATTTTCTTGAGCGATAACTCACCATTATCGAGGCTTGCATGCGCCGAGAAATTATCCAACATTGTGACATTGTCATAATTTTCCTGGGCCTGAACATCATCATTGCTGCGGGTTACTGCTTGCTGTATTAGCTGTTGGAAGTTCATACCCTGCATTGTGGTATGTAGCATCGTTATGCTCGCATCTCCTTGCCAGCTACGACGGAAAGCTTCGGCATTGAGTCTGTCACCGCTAAACTCCCCTTCCATTGATAGCAATCCAGACAACGCGATTGGGTAGTTAAACGCAGTCAGAATCGGCCCAATTTCTATGTCTTCCACTTTTGGGTTAAATGATAGTCGCGGCTGACTCTGGCGTGCATCAAGCTCGCCCGGGAATGACATACTACCCTTGCCAAATTTCCCCATCAGTTCAGAAACCGTCAGCAAACCATAATTGTTGGTTATTGCCGCTTGAACATCGGTGAAATCCAGTCCTCGCCATACCACACTGGACGCGGCAATGTTAACCTGGGCAGTAAAATCGCGCAGACTCTGGTAGTTGGTCTCTTCGACACCGGAAGCAATGATCGGACGTGGTAGCGCATTTTGTTGCTGTGCCTGTTGCTGCACGTTGACATTCGTCACTGAGTTGCCAGCAACCAGACCATCCAGATTCAATTTACCTGAGCGTAAATCGATTACCCACTGCGTTTTGTCTTCCAGCACAGCACTGGCGTTACCTTGCAAGTCGCTATCATTGGCAGTCAGTTGCAATTGATTAAGTTCAAGACGACGCTGTGGTTCAAGCCAGCGTGCCGCAAAGGTTCCGCTGCCCGTAACCCCTTTAGCAGGAAGGTCGGCACCTTGAAGTTGGTAATCGAGTTTGGAGATATTGGCACTGAGTTGCTGCGGATAATTGCTGGCATCAAGATCGGCCACCAATGACAAGGTCAGATCACGTTGGTCACGATTGATGCGGCTACTCAGTTCAATGTGCGCTTGTTTTCGCTCATTCTGCTCCATTTGCACATTGATATTACGCACCGTAATTTGTTCATCATCAGCATGCTGAAAAACCAGCACACTATCAGCAACTTTTAGCTTAGCTATGTCAAAAGACCAACCGCTGTCTTCATCAGGTGGAGGCGTTGGGGCCGACGGCCCGACAGGGGCATCTTTCGCGCGGCGCTCTTCTGTCTGGGGAGTGAGTTGAATTACTGCACCTTTCAACATCACCTGGTGAACCTTAAGCTGATGAGAAAGCAGAGGCAATAAGGCAACATCCAGGCGCATATTGTCGGCACGCACCAAGGGTTGGCTGGCACCTGGCGCGGTCAGAGACATACGCCCTGATAAAATACTAAGTTGTGGCCAGACGTGCCAACGCAGCGGCCCGTCTAAATCCAGTTGATAGCCACTGCGAGCTTCAACCTGGCCTACCATATATGCACGAAAATCATTGGGGTTAACCAATAACACCAACGCAGAAAGGCCGGCAACCAGCACAACCAGCAAAATCATCAGCGTGGTAAGTAATCGTCTCATACAATCCCCATACAAATGGCAACTCAGTCCTTATCAATACGACTCGCCACAGCCCCTTGCTGATCGCGATATTTCGCGTCCTGGCGACTGTTGTAAGGGCGTGCAGCAGGGCCTGAAAGCGGTTCAAAACTCAAAGCACCAATCATCATACCAGGACGCAGGGCTAAAGGCAGCTTACCGGAATTATAGAACTCCAGAACGATGCAGCCATGCCAACCTGGATCGATACGGTGTGCGGTTACATGGACCATCAGACCCAAACGCGCCAAAGATGAACGTCCGTCTAACCAACCGACTAAATCAGCGGGGATCGTTACGGACTCAAGCGTTACCGCTAAAGCCAGTTCGCCTGGGTGCAAATAGAATGCTTCGCCTTCATTGAGGACGATTTCGTCGCTCATGACGCGTTCCAGCGCTTCAGTCACTTCGTCTTTAGGACCGCTCAAATCTATAAACGGTGCCGTATGGCCGCTGAAAGTACGGAATTTGTTCCCCAAACGCACATCGACAGTAGCACCGCTAATGCGTTCAACTGGCGGACGAGGGGTAATCGTTAAGCGCCCGTCATCGAGCCAGGCTTCTATATCGCGGTCACACAAACGCATTAGTGATGCTCCTTATCTCAAGCTCAGTTTTGTTTACCCTGCCACAGCGGGGCTAAGATAGCCACGCTACGAAGGGTAAATACCGGGATTACATTACGTTTTTGCGAGCGAATAAGTAGAACTCGTTCGCGAAAGGCTGTTAAGCCTGAAGATTATTCAAAGAACTGACTGATTTTTGCCTTGAGGATATCAATGGCGATACGGTTTTTACCCCCGCGCGGCACGATAATATCGGCATACTGCTTGGAAGGTTCGATGAATTGTAAAAACATAGGACGAACGGTTTTCTGATACTGGGCCATCACAGAGTCCATTGAACGGCCACGTTCGTTAACATCGCGTTTCATACGGCGCATCAGGCAAATATCCAGCGGCGTATCAACAAAAATGGAGAAGTTCATCTCTTCGCGCAGACGGGCATCCGTCAGCAACAAAATCCCTTCCAGAATGATGACTTTCTTTGGCATTAAGTGAACAGTGTTACCGGTACGGGTATGTTCAACATAGCTGTAGACAGGCAGTTCGATAGGGTTACCTGATTTGAGCATTTGTAAATGCTGAAACAGCAAGTTGTGATCCATCGCGTTTGGATGGTCGTAGTTGGTCTTAACTCGTTCTTCCATCGAAAGATGGCTTTGGTCTTTGTAGTAACTGTCTTCTGGAATGACACCAATGTGTTCATCACCAACTTGATCGCGTAGTTCGCGATACAGTGTGCTGGCAATAAGACTTTTTCCTGAAGCCGACGCACCGGCTATCCCGATGATGACGCATTGATGGGACTTGTCAGTCATGTTGTAACGAGCCTTGTTGACTTAAATGTTGAGGAAGGGCGACGCAAAAGACGTCAAACGCGGCAATTATAGGGAGATCCGCCCGCTGATACCAGAGTAATGCACACGCAAGGGTGATTTTAACTGACAGGTATCAGGTAGGTGGAAGTCAATGAGTAACAACTATAAAAACATGGTTATTACTTGATGGTAAAAATAAGTATGTCAAATAACACTTTTTATTACTTCTTGGTGTTAAATTATGATCGGCCTGCATAGGAATTGTAAATTGTTTGTACTAGCATAAACCGAAACTTATCTTTTTATTTGCATCCGGGCATGGCACCTGGCGGCACGCCTTAACGGATTTGCGGTAATGATCAAACAAAGCACAAAAGAGTTAATCGCAATGCCTTCCTTCATTTTGCCTGCGGGGTTGGGCTTCTTAAGTTTTATATTCACTTTGTACTCCCTGGAACTGTCTCTGGTCGGTACTGTTTTAGCACCGCTTTGGTTCCCAACATCCATCATGATGGTGGCCTTATTCCGTAATCCAGTCCGTCAATGGCCAATGATCATTGTGGTATGCGCTCTCGGAAGTTTATGCGCTTCTGCTATTTTGCAGCCCATACATGAGATTAATCTCGGCTACACCGCTATAAATATTATCGAGGCATTGTTTGGCGCATCGTTAATGCGGCGTTTCCTCACGCAAATTAACCCATTGCAAAACCTCAATAATTGGGTTCGTCTGGTTTTCTGCAGTGCCATAGTTCCCCCTCTTATTGGCGGCGTGCTGGCAGTTTGGCTTGCGGGGTCTGATGGCGGAAACATTGCTAAAACTTTTTTCGTTTGGGTTTTATCCGAAACCATCGGCACTTTGGCGTTAGTCCCAACAGCATTATTGTTTAAACCAAGCTATTTATTACGCCATAAAAATCCGAAACTATTATTAGAAACAATATTCACTTTTGTTATCACCCTGACACTTAGCTATCTTGCTCTGCGTTATATGCCGTGGCCATTTACCTTTATTATTGTTTTTCTGATGTGGAGTGCTATTCGCCTGCCGCGTCTGGAAGCTTTCGTTATTTTCCTGGCTACATTAATGGTTGTCTCTTTAATGATGGCAACCAATAGCACGGTAGACATGCAACCGCACACGGACATCATGAATAATGCCCCCTGGCTGCCGTTCCTGATGATTTTATTACCAGCAAATGTAATGACAATGGTGATGTATTCGTTTCGCGAGGAGCGTAAACACATCACCGAAAGCGAAGCGCGTTTCCGTAACGCGATGGAGTATTCAGCCATCGGTATGGCGTTGGTATCAACTGATGGTCAGTGGTTGCAGGTCAATAAATCGCTTTGCAAATTCCTCGGGTATAGCGCCGAACAACTACGCTCACTGACATTCCAGCAAATCACGCATCCGGAAGATTTACACGCTGATTTACAGCAACTTAATATGCTGGTAAGTGGCAGTATCAACAGCTATTCGATGGAAAAACGTTACTACACCAGCAAAGGCGATGTCGTATGGGCATTGCTGGCGGTGTCTATCGTGCGTGATATTGACGGCACGCCGCTCTATTTAATCGCGCAGATTGAAGATATTAACGATCTCAAGCATACCGAGTGGGTGAATAAACGCTTGATGGAGCGCATTACGCTTGCCAATGAAGCGGGTGGCATCGGTATCTGGGAATGGGATCTTGGCAGCGACGTAATCAGTTGGGACAAACGTATGTTTGATCTCTATGAAGTTCCGGCACATATGAAACCCACCTACGCTCTGTGGCTTGAATCTATCGTCCCCGAGGATGCGCCACAGGCTGAAAAAACAGTTCGCGATGCTTTGAAGGCTCGAGTGCCTTTCAAGATGGAATATCGTATTCATGTCAAAGAAGGCATTCGCCATATTCGCTCACTCGCAAACCGGGTGTTGAATAAAAATGGTGATGTTGAGCGCCTGCTCGGCATCAACATGGATATGACGGAAGTTAAACAGCTGAACGAAGCGCTGTATCAGGAAAAAGAACGTCTACACATCACGCTGGATTCGATAGGTGAAGCGGTCATTTGTACCGATGTAGATATGAATATCACCTTTATGAACCCTATTGCCGAAAAGCTCAGCGGCTGGCCACAACAGCAGGCAATCGGTCAGCATATTCTGGCCATTCTGCACATCACGTTTGGCGATACCGGGCCCGTGATGGAGAATATTCATAGTGGCGATTATGCGCGAACGACCATTGAGCACGATGTCGTTCTGCATTGCCGCAATGGCGGCAGTTACGATATTCATTACAGCATCACCCCACTAACAACGCTGGATGGGCAAAGCATCGGCTCGGTACTGGTCATTCAGGATGTTACCGAATCACGTAAAATGCTTAAACAGTTGAGCTACAGTGCCTCACATGATGGGCTGACACACCTGGCAAACCGTGTCAGTTTCGAAAATCATCTCAAACGTTTATTGCAGAGTGCTGGAGAAAATCGCCAGCGCCATGCGCTCGTGTTTATCGACCTCGACCGTTTCAAAGCAGTGAATGATACCGCAGGGCACGCTGCGGGCGATGCGCTGCTGCGCGAGCTCTCCTCTTTGATGCTAAGCATGTTGCGAACAGGTGATTTCCTGGCTCGTCTGGGCGGCGATGAATTTGGTTTGTTACTCCCTGATTGCTCTTCTGACAATGCGCGCTATATTTCTGAGCGTATTATCCAAAGCATTAATGACTATCACTTTACGTGGAACGGGCGTTTGCACAGCATTGGCGCCAGCGCGGGGATAACCCAAATTGATGCCGATAACAGAATTGCCTCTGAAGTGCTTTCTCAGGCCGATATCGCCTGTTATGCCTCGAAAAATGGTGGTCGCGGCCGTGTGACCGTCTTTGAATCTTCTCAGCATGAGATTCGCAAAGAAGATCAACATATGACCATCGATGAGCAAAAGCGCATCATCAACGAGAACCCGATCCTGATGGTAGCCAGAGGAGTTGCCCCGCCACGCGTTCCAGAGTCAACCAGTTTTTATGTGGTGTCGTTACGCTTCTGGGGAAGTGATAATGTCGTGATTGATGAGTCCCCGTTCCGCACAGCCGTTACCGACAAAGAGTTGCAATGCGCTCTCGACCTGAGGGTTTTTAACGAATTTTTCAGCAAGTTTTCTCAACAAGTAGCAAGCAAAGGCTTTGGCATCGCGCTTCCTATTTCTTCCCCGGGCCTTGCGAATGATAAAGTTGTCGACGAGCTGTTAAGAGGCTTATCCCGCAGCCCACTACCTGCTCGTCTGTTACACCTGATGGTCAATTGCGAAGTGTTGCAAAGTGATGATGAGAAAATCGACAGCAACCTGAAAAGGCTGCGCGATAGTGGATGCCAGTTGATCCTAAGCCACGTAGGCCGAGACCTGGATATCTTTAAACACGTCTCACGCCAGCGTTTCAGCTACATCATTGTTGATGACGAACTGATTAGTAATGTTCACTGCAATCTGATGGATGAAATGATGGTGACCATCATTCATGGCCACGCCCAGCGCCAATCATTACAAACGATCGCGGGGCCTGCCGATATGCCAATGGTGATGGATACGCTGTCAGGCATTGGCATTGACCTTATTTTCGGTGAGGCAGTGACCCAACCAACCCCGCTGGAAATACTGCTGAACACCAGCTATTTCGCGATTAATTAACTCGCTATTAAATACCTGGAACCCAGCCCTCACTATACCAAATATGCAATAACGCATAGGAGCGCCAGGGCTTCCAGCGTTCGGCGTAACGGCGAATTTGAGTTGGCGTCATACCAGGAAATCGCTGCTTAATCAGATAGTCGTCTGGTAAGAAAACATCATTTGCCTGCCAACCACGCAAAGCAATGTAGTTTGCCGTCCAGCGACCAATCCCTGGATAAGTGACGAGCGTTTTCACACCTTGCTCAACATCTGTAGGGCTATGGAGTGGAAACTCGCCTCTTATCATTTGTTGCGCCAGATGAATGATCGCAGCGCCACGCTTTAAGGGCATACCAAGCGGTTTTAGCTCTTCAGGGCTCAACGATGCCAGTCGTTCAGGGGTGGGGAAAAGTCGCCAATCAGGAAAATCCACCAGCGGTTCACCAAAAGCCTGCGCCAGTTTACCGGCAAGTTTTGCCGCCATTGCCACGCTCACCAGTTGCCCTAAAATCGCGCGGACAGACTGCTCGAAGGTGTCCATGCAGCCTGGCAAACGAAGGCCAGGCCTTGCAGTCGCTAGATCACCAAGACTTTCAAGAATGGTATGGGGCTGACAATCAAGATCGAGCAATTGTTTCACTTTCTGCAAAACCACATCGGCAACCGGCTCCAGACCCGCACTCAGCGTCACTTTTAGCTGGCAGGCTGTTTCATCAGGCTCAAGCGTCACTAGCCCTTGATACTTCCCTGACGCAAAGCTGCGGCAGTAATACTCATCGGTGACAATCTCGACGCCACTAACCGCTCGCCCGGCCAGGAAACCAAACATCCACTTCCAGTCGTAAGGTGGGGTGTACTCCAGCTGATACATTGTTTCTTCCTGTCGTTAGCTATCGCAATAGCATAGGCGCACGCCACTAATAATGCCTTGCTTTGATATTCAGTTGCCCGATGCGCCACATTCCGCTAAAGTCGCCCCCCTTCTTCACCGGCATGGGGATTATATGCAATTTATTGGCTTCGATTATGGTACTGCAAACTGCTCGGTAGCAGTGATGCGTGACGGCGTTCCACAGGCGCTGGAGATGGAAAACGGCTCAAAACTGCTTCCGTCAATGTTGTGCGCTCCGACACGTGAATCAGTAAGTGAGTGGCTCTATCGCCATCACGAGGTTCCTGCCACTGGTACCGAAACCCAGGCATTGCTGCGTCGCGCGGTATCCTTTAATCGCGAAGAAGATATCGATGTCTTGCCCAACAGTGTGCAATTTGGCTTGAGTTCCCTGCGCCAGTACATGGAAGACCCGGAAGAAGTTTACTTCGTTAAATCACCAAAATCCTTCCTCGGCGCTACAGGCCTGAAACCTCAGCAAGTCGCTCTGTTCGAAGATTTAGTCTGCGCGATGATGCTACATATCCGTAATCAGGCCCAAAGCCAGGTTGCTGAGCCGATTACTCAAGCTGTGATCGGCCGCCCGATTAACTTCCAGGGCACAGGTGGTGATGAAGCCAATCAGCAGGCTCAAGGGATCCTTGACCGTGCCGCTCATCGCGCAGGATTTAAAGATGTGGTGTTTCAGTTTGAGCCGGTTGCGGCCGGACTTGATTTTGAAGCCACATTAAAAGAAGAGAAACAGGTGTTAGTCGTCGATATCGGCGGTGGTACCACTGACTGTTCAGTATTGCTGATGGGGCCGCAATGGCGTGCTCGTCGTGATCGCGAACAGAGCCTATTAGGCCACAGCGGTTGCCGTGTTGGCGGAAACGATCTGGATATTATGCTGGCCTTTAAACAGCTTTCCCCATTATTGGGCATGGGCGGGCAAACCGAAAAAGGTATCGCTTTGCCAGTGTTGCCGTGGTGGAATGCGGTCGCAATTAACGACGTCCCGGCGCAAAACGATTTTTATAGCAGTGCTAATGGCCGCATGCTCAACGAACTGGTGCGCGATTCGCGTGAACCTGAAAAAGTGGCATTCCTGCAAAAGGTCTGGCGCCAGCGCCTTAGCTATCGCCTGGTGCGTGCTGCGGAAGAGAGTAAAATCGCGCTGTCCGATAGTCAGCAAGTCGCCACCATGCTGCCGTTTATCAGTAAAGAACTGGGCTGCGAGATTACTCAGCCGGATCTGGAAAGCGCTATCAGTCAGCCGCTGCAACGTATTCTCGAACAAGTCACACTTGCACTGGAAAACAGTGCCGTGAAACCGGATGTGATTTATCTCACTGGTGGTAGTGCTCGCTCACCATTGCTGAAACATGCATTGGCTCAGCAATTGCCGGGCATCCCACTGGCTGGAGGCGATGACTTCGGCTCCGTAACTGCAGGCCTGGCCCGTTGGGCTGATGTGGTGTTCCGCGAATAATCAAACCGCCGTGGGGAAACCTGCGGCGTTTTAAATCTTCAGCTGTTTAATGCCATCCGGAAACTCAATTTGCAGTGAAAGCTTGCCACCCAATGCCTCGATATAACGCTTTAGTGTCCCCAGTTTGACCTCATTGCCGCGTTTTTCAATTGCCGTTACCGCAGGCTGGCTAATGCCCATCGCGTCTGCCAGTTGTTGTTGCGACCAGCCCATTTGCTCACGCATCATATGCAAACAGCTTTCCAGAATCAGTTCCTGAGTCGCTTCAGCAATTCGTTTCTGACTTTCAGGTGAACGACGAGCAATCAACTCTTCTAATGTGCTGTAACCTTTCGGGTTGTTTTTCATATTATTTCTCCTGTGCCTTCAACCAGGCCAAAAACTCTTTATCAGCGACAGTGATCATCGATTCGTAAAAATGCTTGCTTTTCGATTTATCGCCAGCGCAAAGCAAAATTGCATTACGCCGATAATCAAAAATATAAAATGCCCTGATGGGCTTGCCATGATGTTGCACTCTCAGCTCTTTCATATTCGCAAAGCGCGAACCTTTTACCGTATCAGCAAAAGGACGAGAGAGTCCCGGCCCCCAAAACTGTAAACGCCCCATCACCGCAAGCACTCTTTCCTGAAGATCATCGTTTTGTTCATCAAACCATTCTTCAAATCTTTTTGTGGTCAAGATCGTCCATGTCATAGCGTTGCCTCATAAACTATAGTTTATATCTAAAATATAAACCACAGTTTATTGCTGGAAATATAAGCAGGATACTATTCAACCGTATTCCTACGAGCCGCCTCGTAAAAAACCGCCATCTCAGACTTATCCATACAGTACTTCATATTTCCTCCATTTTTCCGCCGCCTTAACTCACTACACTAGTATCATTAGGCCTAACCCCTGAGTACGACGGGGATAATCGTTTCAGGAAGAGAAGACGTAAATCTATGAAAGGCACATTCACCGCACGTGGGTTATGGATTGCAGCAGCAGCAGTCATTGTCGTTATTTCCGCTATTTTTTACTGGCGCCATTCGAGCACGGGTAACGACACCGCAGGTTCGCAATCAACTCAGCAGCGCCATGCCGGCAACCGCCAGGGGATGCGCGGCGGTGCACTAGCGCCGGTTCAGGCCGCAACGGCGACCAGTGAATCTGTACCCCGTTATCTCACAGGTCTTGGTACTATCACTGCCGCGAACACCGTTACTGTGCGCAGCCGTGTGGATGGGCAATTACTGGCGATTCACTTCCAGGAAGGGCAGCAGGTAAAAGCAGGTGATTTACTGGCTGAAATCGATCCAAGTCAGTTCAAAATCACCCTTGCCCAGGCACAGGGTCAATTGGCAAAAGATCAGGCAACGCTTGCCAATGCACGCCGTGACCTGGCGCGTTTCCAGCAACTGGTTAAAACCAATCTCGTGTCACGTCAGGAATTGGACGCGCAACAAGCGTTAGTCAATGAATCTGTCGGGACGATTAAAGCTGATGAAGCCGCAGTTGCCAGCGCTCAGTTGCAGCTCGACTGGAGCCGAATCACCGCACCAATCGATGGCCGTGTGGGGTTAAAACAGGTCGATGTTGGCAATCAGATCTCCAGCAGTGATACCGCCGGGATTGTAGTGCTGACCCAAACACATCCTATTGACCTGATCTTTACCCTGCCTGAAGGTGATATTGCCACCGTGGTTAAAGCGCAAAAGGCAGGAGCAACACTGAGTGTTGAAGCCTGGGATCGGACTAATAAGCAAAAGCTCAGCAGCGGCTCACTGCTGAGTCTGGATAACCAGATTGATGTCACCACTGGCACCATCAAACTCAAAGCCCGCTTTAATAATGAAGACGATGCCCTGTTCCCAAACCAGTTTGTTAATGCCCGCATGCTGGTAGATACCCAGCAAGATGCCGTGGTTGTTCCCACTGCCGCGGTACAAATGGGCAATGAAGGCAGCTTTGTCTGGGTGCTCAATAGCGAAGATAAAGTCAGCAAACACCTGGTGACTACCGGCATTCAGGATAGCCAGAAAGTCGTTATCACCGCTGGCCTTTCTGCAGGTGAGCGAGTGGTAACGGACGGCATTGATCGCCTGACGGAAGGCGCGAAAGTGGAAGTGGTCGAAGCACAATCAGCGACAACCAGCAATACCGAAGCTGCACCAAAACACAAACGTAACGGAGCGGCTTCCTGATGCAGGTGTTACCACCGAGCGCCACAGGTGGCCCATCGCGCCTGTTTATCCTACGGCCAGTTGCCACCACACTTTTGATGGTGGCCATTTTGCTGGCCGGTATTATTGGCTATCGCTTCTTGCCTGTATCTGCATTACCCGAAGTGGATTACCCAACAATTCAGGTGGTAACGCTTTATCCTGGAGCCAGCCCGGATGTAGTGACATCAGCCATTACCGCGCCTCTTGAGCGCCAGTTTGGCCAGATGTCGGGCCTCAAACAGATGTCGTCACAAAGTGCCGGTGGTGCATCGGTTGTAACATTACAATTCCAGCTCACGTTGCCACTTGATGTTGCCGAACAGGAAGTACAAGCCGCGATTAACGCCGCCACTAACCTGTTGCCAAACGACCTGCCGAATCCGCCGGTTTACAGCAAAGTAAACCCGGCGGATCCACCAATTATGACTCTCGCCGTCACCTCAACTGCCATGCCGATGACGCAGGTCGAAGACATGGTAGAAACGCGCGTGGCACAGAAAATCTCCCAGGTTTCCGGCGTCGGCCTGGTCACGCTTTCCGGCGGCCAGCGCCCGGCGGTCCGCGTGAAACTCAACGCACCGGCGATTGCCGCATTGGGTTTAACCAGCGAAACCGTGCGCACGGCAATCACCAGCGCCAACGTTAACTCAGCAAAAGGCAGCCTGGATGGCCCCGAACGCGCCGTTACGCTTTCAGCAAACGACCAAATGCAGTCGGCTGAAGAGTATCGCAACCTGATTATTGCTTATCAGAACGGTGCGCCAATTCGTCTTGGCGATGTGGCAACCGTTGAGCAAGGGGCAGAAAACACCTGGCTTGGTGCGTGGGCGAACAAGCAACCGGCGATAGTGATGAACGTACAGCGCCAGCCGGGGGCGAATATTATCGACACCGCCGACAGCATCCGCGCGATGTTGCCCGCGCTAACCAAAAGCCTGCCGAAATCGGTTGAAGTCAAACTGCTCAGCGACCGCACAACCAACATCCGCGCCTCCGTTACCGACACCCAGCATGAGCTGATGCTCGCCATCGCGCTGGTAGTGATGATTATTTACCTGTTCCTGCGAAACGTTCCGGCGACCATTATCCCGGCGGTTGCAGTGCCACTGTCGTTGATCGGGACTTTTGCGGTGATGGTGTTTCTCGACTTCTCGATAAACAACCTGACGCTGATGGCGTTAACCATCGCTACTGGTTTTGTGGTCGATGATGCGATTGTGGTTATCGAAAACATCTCGCGTTATATCGAAAAAGGCGAAAAGCCCCTCGCCGCCTCGCTAAAAGGCGCGGGGGAAATTGGCTTTACGATTATCTCGCTGACCTTCTCGCTGATTGCTGTGCTGATCCCACTGCTGTTTATGGGCGATATCGTTGGCCGTTTGTTCCGGGAATTTGCCGTCACGTTGGCTATTGCGATTCTGATATCGGCGGTAGTGTCGCTGACGCTTACGCCAATGATGTGCGCACGGATGTTAAGCCACGAATCACTGCGCAAGCAGAACCGTTTCTCCCGCGCCAGTGAACGCTTCTTCGATCGCGTAATTGCCGGTTATGGGCGCATGTTAACCCGTGTGTTAAACCACCCGTGGCTCACGCTGGGTGTAGCTTTTGGCACCCTGGGTCTCACTGTTGTACTGTGGATTTTCATTCCGAAAGGCTTCTTCCCGATCCAGGATAACGGCATTATTCAGGGCACTTTACAGGCACCGCAATCTGTCTCCTTTGCCAGCATGGCGCAGCGCCAACAGCAGGTTGCAGATGTGATAATGAAAGATCCTGCGGTCGAAAGCCTGACTTCATTTATAGGAGTGGATGGTACCAATCCATCTCTGAACAGTGCGCGTTTGCAAATTAACCTCAAACCATTGAGCGACCGTGACGACCGTATTCCGGTAGTGATTGAGCGTTTACAAACTAACGTGGCAAAAGTGCCGGGGGTCGAGCTTTACCTGCAACCAGTGCAAGACTTGACCATCGATACAACGGTTAGCCGTACGCAGTATCAGTTCACTTTGCAGACTACTTCGTTGGATGAACTCAGCACCTGGGTGCCGCAGTTAACTGAAAAATTGCGAGCTTTGCCGCAACTGGCTGACGTCAGCAGCGACTGGCAGGATCAGGGGCTGGTGGCCTATGTAAATGTTGACCGTGCCAGTGCCAGCCGCCTTGGTATCTCCATGTCAGATGTCGATAACGCGCTCTATAACGCATTTGGTCAGCGCCTGATTTCCACTATTTATACTCAGGCCAACCAGTATCGCGTGGTACTTGAGCACGATACCAGCACCACACCAGGCCTGAGCGGATTGGATAATATTCGCCTTGCCAGCACTGATGGCGGCAGCGTGCCGCTGAGTAGCATTGCCAAAATCGAGCAGCGTTTTGCCCCGTTGACGATAAACCATCTCGACCAGTTCCCATCTACGACGTTCTCATTTAACGTCACGAGCGGCCATTCGTTGGAGGATGCGGTTAAAGCGATTACAGCGGCGGAAAAAGATCTCGCCATGCCCGCTGATATCACCACTCAATTCCAGGGCAGCACCCTCGCCTTCCAGAACGCGTTAGGGAGCACCATCTGGCTAATCGTGGCTTCAGTGGTGGCGATGTACATCGTGCTCGGCGTGTTATACGAAAGCTTCATTCACCCGATAACTATCCTGTCAACACTGCCGACTGCGGGCGTAGGCGCACTGTTGGCGTTAATGCTGGCAGGAGCCGAACTGGATGTCATTGCCATCATCGGCATCATTTTGCTTATCGGCATAGTGAAGAAAAACGCCATCATGATGATCGACTTCGCCCTCGCGGCTGAGCGTGAACAAGGCATGAAACCATACGATGCGATTTACCAGGCCTGTTTACTGCGTTTCCGTCCGATTCTGATGACTACCCTCGCCGCCCTGCTTGGTGCACTGCCGTTGATGCTCTCAACCGGTGTGGGTGCAGAACTGCGCCGCCCGCTCGGGATTGGCATGGTCGGTGGTCTGCTGGTGAGCCAGGTATTAACGCTGTTTACCACGCCGGTTATCTATTTGCTGTTCGATAACCTGTCGCATGCGGTGCGCCGCCGCTTTGGTCGTCGTGATGAGGAAGTGCTGTGAAATTCTTTGCACTATTCATCTACCGGCCCGTCGCCACCATTCTGCTGACCGCCGCCATCACATTGTGCGGCGTGTTGGGCTTCCGCCTGCTGCCTGTGGCCCCGCTGCCACAGGTGGATTTCCCGGTCATTATGGTCAGTGCTTCACTGCCGGGCGCTTCACCTGAAACCATGGCATCGTCAGTGGCAACGCCACTTGAACGGGCGCTAGGGCGTATTGCTGGCGTGAATGAGATGACCTCGTCGAGTTCGCTTGGCAGCACGCGCATCATTCTGGAATTTACTTTTGACCGCGATATCAACGGAGCCGCGCGTGATGTGCAAGCCGCGATAAACGCCGCGCAAAGCCTGCTACCAAGTGGAATGCCAAGCCGCCCGACCTATCGCAAAGCTAACCCGTCAGATGCACCCATTATGATTCTGACGCTGACTTCCGATACATTTTCGCAAGGCCAGCTCTACGATTTCGCCTCCACACAACTGGCGCAAACCGTCTCGCAAATTGATGGCGTGGGTGATGTGGATGTCGGCGGCAGTTCGCTACCTGCGGTGCGTGTAGATCTCAACCCACAAGCACTATTCAACCAGGGCGTTTCGCTCGATGCCGTCCGCACCGCTATCGACAATGCCAACGTGCGCCGTCCACAAGGTGCGGTGGAAGATAGTTCTAAACGCTGGCAATTGCAGACAAATGATGAGCTAAAAACCGCAGCGGAATATAAGCCGTTAATCATTCATTACAACAATGGTGGTGCGGTACAACTGAGTGATGTCGCTAACGTCACCGATTCAGTACAGGACGTGCGTAACGCCGGGATGACCAACGCGAAACCCGCGATTTTGCTGATGATTCGTAAATCCCAGGAAGCGAACATCATCGAGACGGTTGACAGGATTCGGGCGAAAATCCCTGAGTTGCGGGAAACTATTCCTGCGTCGATCGATTTGCAAATCGCCCAGGATCGCTCGCCAACCATTCGTGCCTCTCTTGCTGAAGTCGAGCAGTCGTTGGTTATCTCAGTCGCACTTGTGATTCTGGTGGTGTTCCTGTTCCTGCGGTCCGGGCGCGCAACACTCATACCCGCAGTCGCGGTTCCGGTGTCGCTCATCGGCACCTTCATCGCTATGTACCTGTGCGGCTTTAGCCTCAATAACCTGTCGCTGATGGCGCTAACCATCGCCACCGGTTTTGTGGTGGATGACGCTATAGTGGTGTTGGAGAATATTTCCCGCCATCTCGAAGCGGGTGTGAAACCGTTGCAGGCAGCACTTCAGGGTGTGCGCGAAGTCGGTTTTACCGTGTTGTCGATGAGCCTGTCGTTAGTCGCTGTTTTCCTGCCTTTGCTGTTAATGGGCGGCTTGCCGGGCCGGCTGTTTAAAGAATTTGCAGTCACGCTTTCGGTCGCCATCGGTATCTCACTGGTGGTTTCGATTACGCTGACGCCGATGATGTGTGGCTGGTTACTAAAGAATAAACCGCAGCATACCCCAACCCGTAACCGTGGATTTGGACGCGTACTTGTCGCAATGCAACAAGGCTATGGGCGTTCTCTGAAATGGGTGCTAAACCATACGAAATTGGTGGGTGTTGTGCTGCTGGCAACCATCGCACTGAATATCTGGCTGTATATCGCGATTCCAAAAACCTTTTTCCCCGAGCAAGACACCGGGCGCTTGATGGGCAACATTCAGGCCGACCAAAGCATTTCATTCCAGGCGATGCGTGGGAAGTTACAGGACTTTATGAAAATCGTCCGGGATGATCCGGCAGTGGATAATGTAACGGGCTTCACCGGTGGTTCACGGGTAAACAGCGGTATGATGTTTATCTCATTGAAGCCGCTTTCTGAACGTAAAGAGACGGCGCAACAGGTTATCGATCGTTTACGTCAATCACTGGCAAAAGAACCCGGTGCGAGCCTGTTCTTAATGGCCGTGCAGGATATTCGTGTTGGCGGACGCCAGGCCAATGCCAGTTACCAGTACACGCTGCTATCAGATAATTTGGCCGACCTGCGCACCTGGGAGCCAAAGATTCGTCAGGCTCTGGCTAAACTGCCGCAACTTGCAGATGTGAACTCTGACAGCCAGAATAACGGCGCAGAAATGGATCTGATTTATGATCGTGAAACCATGTCACGGTTGGGCATAAGCGTTCAAGATGCCAATAATCTGCTAAATAACGCCTTTGGCCAGCGGCAGATTTCGACAATTTATCAGCCGCTAAACCAGTACAAAGTGGTGATGCAAGTCGACCCGCGTTACACCCAGGACATCAGCGCACTGGACCAAATGTTTGTCACTAATAAAGAGGGTAAACCAATCCCTCTTTCGTATTTTGCCAAATGGCAGCCGGCGAACGCCCCCCTTGCCGTTAACCACCAGGGGTTATCAGCCGCCTCCACCGTCTCCTTTAACCTGCCAACCGGGGTTTCGTTATCGGAAGCCAGTGATGCTATCGACCGCACCATGACCGCGCTCGGCGTGCCTTCAACCGTGCGCGGGATGTACGCCGGAACCGCGCAGGTATTCCAGGACACCATGAAATCCCAGGTTTTGCTGATTATTGCTGCCATCGCCACGGTGTATATCGTGCTGGGGATTTTGTATGAGAGTTACGTTCACCCGCTGACGATCCTCTCTACCCTGCCTTCCGCGGGGGTTGGCGCGTTGTTAGCTCTGGAAATTTTTGGCGCGCCGTTTAGCTTAATCGCGCTCATTGGCATCATGCTGCTGATTGGTATCGTGAAGAAAAATGCCATCATGATGGTGGATTTCGCCATCAACGCACAGCGTAACGGCAACCTGCAACCTGAAGAAGCCATTTTCCAGGCCTGCCTGTTGCGTTTTCGCCCAATCATGATGACCACACTTGCCGCACTTTTCGGTGCATTGCCATTGGTGCTGACCAGTGGCGACGGCGCGGAACTGCGCCAGCCGCTAGGGATCACGATTGTTGGCGGCCTGTTTGTAAGCCAGCTTTTAACGCTGTACACCACGCCGGTGGTTTATCTGTTCTTTGATCGTTTGCGGATGCGGTTTGCGCGTAAAAATGATCGTCTTGCGACAACGGATTAATCATCCCATGGCACTGGAATATCCAAAATAATTGGAGTTGCAGCAAGGCCGCAAGTGAATGAGTCCCGATGAGCTTACTTGAGTAAGTGATTTGGGCGAAAGAGCGCAGCAACGCTGCTGCAGCTTCAAGTATGAAGGATATTTAAATGACCGAATTGCCTGCCGCCGTGCGCTGGCAACTGTGGATAGTCGCCTTTGGCTTCTTTATGCAGTCGCTCGACACCACCATCGTCAACACCGCCCTGCCCTCTATGGCGGCGAGCCTGGGCGAAAGCCCGTTACACATGCACTCGGTTATCGTGTCGTATGTGTTGACGGTGGCGGTAATGTTGCCCGCCAGCGGCTGGCTGGCGGACCGCGTTGGCGTGCGCAATATCTTCTTCACCGCAATTGTGCTCTTCACCATTGGCTCATTGCTCTGCGCGCACGCCTCAACGCTTAACGAGCTTGTGATGGCGCGCGTAGTACAAGGTATCGGTGGTGCGATGATGGTGCCCGTCGGGCGCTTAACGGTGATGAAAATCGTGCCGCGCGAGCAGTATATGGCAGCGATGACCTTCGTCACTTTGCCGGAGCAAATTGGCCCGCTGCTTGGCCCGGCGCTCGGTGGCGTGCTGGTGGAATATGCATCCTGGCACTGGATCTTCCTGATTAACCTGCCGGTTGGCATTATCGGAGCCATCGCCACGCTATGGCTGATGCCGAACTACACCATGCAGACACGTAAATTCGACATGATGGGCTTTGTCTATCTGGCATTTGGCATGGCGGCGTTGACCATTGCGCTTGATGGCGCGAAAGGTTTAGGCGTTAGCCCATCCACTGTGTGGTTGTTGGTTGGTGGCGGTGCTACGGCAATGGCGCTCTACTTATGGCATGCCAAAGCCAATGACAACGCTCTATTCAATCTAAACCTTTTTAAGACGCAGACATTTTCTCTCGGGCTACTAGGCAGTTTTTGCGGCCGCATCGGCAGCGGCATGATCCCGTTTATGACACCGGTATTCCTGCAAATCGGCCTCGGTTTTTCGCCATTCCACGCGGGCCTGATGATGGTGCCAATGGTGCTCGGCAGCATGGGCATGAAGCGCATTGTGGTACAGGTGGTTAACCGTTTTGGCTATCGCAACGTGTTAGTTGCCACCACGCTCGGTTTAGCGCTGGTAATTCTACTGTTTATGGCAACCGCGCTGCTGGGCTGGTACTACCTGCTACCAGTGGTGTTGTTCCTGCTCGGCATGGTGAACTCAACACGTTTCTCTTCAATGAACACGCTGACGCTGAAAGATTTACCTGATGACCTCGCAAGCGGCGGCAACAGCATGCTCTCAATGGTGATGCAGCTTTCGATGAGTATCGGCGTCACCATCGCCGGGTTGTTACTGGGAATGTACGGTCATCATCAACTGACGGCAGATAGCACCGTAGTCCACAGCGTGTTTATGTATACGTATCTCAGCATGGCGGTGGTTATCGCCCTGCCCGCACTGATTTTTGCTCGCGTCCCGAAAGACACCACCAAAAATGTCGTGATTGCGCGACGCAAAAGGAGGAGCTCATGAAGCTCTGGCGGCCTGGAATTACCGGCAAATTGTTCCTCGCGATTTTCTCGACTTGCTTGCTGGTGCTGGCAATCATGCACTGGGGTGTGCGGCTCAGTTTCGAACATGGGTTTATTGATTACATCAAACGTGGCAATGAACAGCGGCTGGAGATGCTAAGCGACGCGTTGGGCGAGCAGTATGAACAGCACGGAAACTGGCAGTTTCTGCGCAATAATGATCGCTTTATGTTCAAGCTGCTGCGTTCATTCGAGCATGGCGATGTAGAAAATAACAACCTGCCACCGCACGGCTGGCGCACTCAATTCTGGGTCGTCGACCAGGATTACAAAGTGCTGGTTGGCCCACGTGGCCCGGTTCCCACAGACGGTATGCGCCGGGCGATAAACGTTAATGGCCGTGATGCAGGCTGGGTTGTCGCCTCGCCGGTTGAACGCCTGACGCGCAACACCGATATTAATTTCGACCGTCAACAACGGCGTACCAGCTGGATAATCGTCGGCCTGGCAACATTGCTCGCCGCCGCCGCAACCTTCCTGTTAGCGCGTGGCCTGCTGGCACCGGTTAAGCGCCTGGTTGAAGGGACACACAAACTTGCCGCCGGGGATTTCACCACCCGAGTGGACTCCACCAGCCAGGATGAACTCGGCAAACTGGCGCAGGACTTTAACCAGCTCGCCAGCACGCTTGAGAAAAACCATAATATGCGCCGCGCGTATATGGCGGATATTTCCCATGAATTGCGCACCCCGCTGGCGATTTTACGCGGCGAGCTGGAGGCGATTCAGGATGGCGTGCGTAAATTCACGCCGGAATCCGTGGCGTCACTACAAATGGAGGTCGCCACACTGACCAAACTGGTTGATGACCTGCACCAATTGTCAATGTCTGACGAAGGCGCACTGGCCTACCAGAAGCAATCTTTGGATATCATTAACCTGCTGGAAATTGTGGCGGGAGCCTTCCGCGAACGCTTTAACTCACGTGGTTTAAGAATTAGCCTGGCGCTGCCTGATAGCGCCACCATTTTCGGTGACAGCGATCGTTTAATGCAGTTATTCAATAACCTGTTGGAAAACAGCCTGCGCTACACCGATGCGGGCGGCCAGCTGGTTATCTCCGGCGAAGTGGTGAATCAACGTTTTGTCATGCACTTTGCCGACAGCGCGCCGGGTGTCAGCGATGAACAACTCACCATGCTGTTTGAGCGTTTCTACCGCACTGAAGGTTCGCGCAACCGCGCAAGCGGCGGCTCCGGCCTCGGCTTGTCCATCTGCCAGAATATCGTTGCGGCCCATAACGGCAAGCTTTACGCCTCGCATTCGCCTTTCGGCGGGGTAAGCATTACAGTAGAGTTACCGCTGGAGCCAGAATCGTTGAGACCTGTATGACCGAATTACCTATTGACGAAAACACACCGCGTATTTTAATTGTTGAAGACGAGCCGAAGCTCGGCCAACTGTTGATTGATTACTTACGTGCCGCGGGATACGCCCCAGAATTGATCACTCACGGCGACAAAGTGCTGCCTTTCGTGCGCCAGACACCGCCGGATTTGATCCTGCTTGATTTGATGCTGCCAGGCACCGATGGCCTGACGCTATGCCGCGAAATCCGTCGTTTCTCGGAAATTCCGATTGTGATGGTCACCGCCAAAATCGAAGAGATCGACCGCTTATTAGGGCTGGAAATTGGTGCCGATGATTACATCTGTAAACCGTACAGCCCGCGTGAAGTGGTGGCGCGCGTGAAAACTATTTTGCGCCGCTGCAAACGCCAGCGCGACCCGGTTGCTGCCGACGAAATCAGCCCGTTAATCATTGACGAAGGACGCTTCCAGGCAAGCTGGCGCGACAAGCTGCTGGACTTAACACCAGCTGAGTTCCGACTGCTAAAAACCCTTTCCCACGAACCGGGCAAAGTCTTTTCCCGCGAACAGCTACTTAACCAGCTTTACGATGATTACCGCGTAGTGACTGACCGCACCATCGACAGCCATATTAAAAACCTGCGCCGTAAACTCGAAGCATTAGATGAAGAACAGTCGTTTATCCGCGCGGTATATGGTGTGGGTTACCGTTGGGAAGCCGACGAGTGCCGTATTGCGTAAAGGTAGTTTCTGGAACTAATATGCTCAAAATAATTCGAGTTTCAGGTAGGCGGCAAGGGAAGTTATCCCGATGAGCTTACTTATGTAAGTGATTCGGGTAAGTGAGCGCAGCCAACGCCCCTGCAACTTGAAGTATGACGAGCATTAGCGCTACAATTCCCGCCCTAAAACTGTGCCTTATGCACGCGCCTTAAAATCATCGCACCCAGTGCGGTGATTTCTGACCTGAAATCAGAACGAGAAAATCATGTTTAAACCAGAACTCCTTTCGCCAGCCGGAACGCTGAAGAATATGCGTTACGCTTTTGCCTATGGTGCCGATGCGGTTTATGCGGGCCAGCCGCGTTACAGCCTGCGTGTGCGCAATAACGAATTCAACCACGAAAACCTCCAGCTCGGCATCAACGAAGCCCATGAGCTCGGCAAAAAATTCTATGTGGTTGTCAACATTGCTCCCCATAACGCTAAGCTGAAAACCTTTATCCGTGACCTGAAACCGGTTATCGATATGGGCCCGGATGCGCTGATCATGTCCGACCCAGGTCTTATCATGATGGTACGCGAAGCATTCCCGGAAATGGACGTTCACCTGTCTGTGCAGGCCAACGCCGTAAACTGGGCAACCGTGAAGTTCTGGAAACAAATGGGTCTGACGCGTGCGATTCTTTCACGCGAACTGTCGCTGGAAGAGATCGCTGAAGTGCGTGAACAAGTGCCAGATATGGAACTGGAAATCTTCGTTCATGGCGCTCTATGCATGGCCTATTCTGGCCGCTGCCTGCTTTCTGGTTACATCAACAAGCGCGACCCGAACCAAGGCACCTGCACCAACGCCTGCCGTTGGGAGTACAAAGTTGAAGAAGGTAAGGAAGATGATGTCGGCAATATCGTGCATCTTCATGAGCCGATTCCGGTTCAGAACATAGAGCCAACTTTGGGCGCTGGCGCACCAACCGACAAAGTGTTTTTGATGGAAGAAGGTAAACGTCCTGGCGAATACATGACGGCGTTCGAAGACGAACACGGCACCTACATCATGAACTCCAAAGATCTGCGCGCCATTGAACATGTTGAGCGCCTGACCAAAATGGGCGTGCACTCGCTGAAAATCGAAGGCCGCACCAAGTCTTACTATTACTGCGCGCGTACCGCTCAGGTTTATCGCCGTGCGATCGACGATGCCGCTGCAGGAAAACCGTTCGACCCAACGCTTCTGACCACGCTTGAAGGACTGGCGCATCGCGGTTATACCGAAGGTTTCTTACGTCGCCATAATCATGATTCTTATCAGAATTACGAGTACAGCCACTCGGTTTCTGAAAGTCAGCAATTTGTCGGTGAATTTACCGGTGAACGCCGTGACGGCCTGGCAGAAGTGAAAGTGAAGAACAAATTCCTGCTCGGCGACAGCCTGGAATTAATGACGCCACAAGGCAACGTCACCTTCACGCTGGAAGTGCTGGAAAATACCAAAGCGCAGCCGATTGAAGTGGCTCCAGGCGATGGCCACACCGTTTGGATGCCTGTCCCAGAAGATGTTTCGCTGGATTACGCGCTGCTGATGCGCAATTTGGTTGCTCAGAACGCGCGCTAAGTCACTCATTGTGGGTATTTTTTCCGCGCCAGGACATTTCTTAGAAACCGATCACATACCGCTTCGCTGTATACGGTTATTATCGCCGGGCTGAAAAACATAACCCATAAATGCTAGCTATATCCTAATAATTCGAATTGTAGAAAGGCGGCGACGCAGTGAATCCCCGGGAGCTTACTCAAGTAAGTGACTGGGGTGAACGAGGAAAGCCAACGCATCTACAATTTAAAGTATGACGGATATGTACCAGGAACCACCTCATTGGCCTGTGGAATCTCCCTTCCGCAGGCCTTCTTTTTTGCTAAACCCCGCAGACTCAGCCTGTTCTTACCCGCAAATCCCACACATAAGATACACTTTGAATTCAATTACATTTCCAGAGGTTTGCCATGGAGCAGTTTCCGGTATCGCTCGTCATTCTGAACGGCAAAGGTGCTAATAACGATATTTTGCGCAGCGCCGTCAGCGTCATGCGTGATGAGGGGTACACGTTACACATCCGCGTCACCTGGGAACAAGGTGATGCGATTCGCTATGTTGAAGAAGCATCCAGGATGGGCGTTGATACGGTTATTGCCGGAGGCGGTGACGGTACGATAAACGAAGTGGCGACCGCGCTGGCGCAACTGGCCCCTGAACACCGTCCGGTGTTGGGCATTTTACCGCTCGGCACCGCCAACGACTTTGCCACCAGCGTCGGCATTCCACAGGAGTTGGACAAAGCGCTGCAACTGGCAATTGTCGGCAAAGGGACGCCTATCGATCTGGTGCAGGTGAACGAATCGGCCTGGTTTATCAATATGGCGACCGGTGGTTTCGGGACGCGTATCACCACCGAAACACCGGAAAAACTTAAAGCGGCACTGGGCGGGATCGCCTATTTCGTTCACGGCCTGATTCGCCTCGACACGCTCAAACCGGATCGCTGCGAAATTCGTGGTGAGAATTTTGAGTGGCAAGGCGACGCGCTGGTGATTGGCATCGGCAATGGCCGTCAGGCGGGAGGTGGACAAGAACTTTGCCCGCAGGCGTTGATTAACGATGGGCTGTTAGAACTGCGCATTTTCACCGGCGAAGAGTTGCTCCCGGCGATTTTTAAAACTCTGACGCAACCAGACGACAACCCAAATATCATTGATGGGCGTTCATCCTGGTTTGAGATAACCGCCCCGCACGACATTACTTTTAATCTTGATGGCGAGCCGCTGACCAGTCAGAAGTTCCGCATTGATATCCATCCGAATGCGCTGAGCTGCCGTCTGCCACCAAACTGCCCGCTGCTGGGTTAAGCAGACGGGCAATTGAGTCGAGTCAGAACTGCGCCACCTGGCTTGCCATTTCACGGCTATATTGACGACTAGCGTTAACCAGCATTTGCGTATACGGATTTTGCGCGGCACCGCTGATTAAATTATCGGTGCCGAGCGATTCCAGAATACGCCCGTGTTGCATCACACCCACGCGATGGCATAAATGCGCAATGACGCCTAAATCGTGCGTCACCATTAAATAGGTGAGTTTCGATTCTTGCTGTAAATCCGAAAGTAAATTGAGAATTTCCGCCTGCACCGAAACATCCAATGCCGAAGTAGGTTCATCAAGCAGCAGCACTTCCGGTTCAAGTATCAGCGCACGTGCAATCGCCACACGCTGACGTTGCCCACCGGAAAGCTGATGCGGATAGCGACTGCGAAATGCCCGGTTTAAACCAACTTTATCCAGCATCATATTGATACGCCGGTCGCGGTCAGTGAATCCCTGGATTTGTAGCGGCTCCTCCAGAATATCGCCTATGGTATGGCGCGGATGGAGCGAACCGTAGGGGTCCTGAAATACCATTTGCACCATGCGGCACCGCTCGCGGCTGATTTTGTGCTCGAGTTCAGTTCCGTCAATCACCAACTTGCCCTGCCAGTGGGTAAATAAACCCGCCAGGCATTTCAGCACCGTGGTTTTCCCGGAACCCGACTCCCCCACCAGGCCAAAAATCTCACCGTGCCCAACGTTGAAATTCACATCGAACAGCACCTGGTTGGTTTTCGCCACTTCGCCAAAGGTTAAATTAAGCTGGCTGACTTCAATCATGGATGACATACGTTGCTCCTTATTGGGTTAGCCAACTGGCCTGGCGCTGTAGAACCGGCAGATGCGCACGCCGTTTGTCCATATCCGGCAAGGCGCTTATCAGGCCCTGCGTGTACGGATGCTGCGCGTTATCCAGATCTTTGGCGGCGATAGATTCCACAACACGCCCGGCGTACATCACCAGCACACGATCGCAGAAACTGCGCACCAGGTTGATGTCGTGGCTGATGAAAATCAGCCCCAGTCCACGCGATTGCACTAAATCATCCAGCAGCGCCAGCACCTGCAAACGCACTGAAACATCAAGTGCGGAAGTCGGCTCATCGGCAATCACCATTTCCGGGTCGGTGATCAGCATCATCGCAATCATAATGCGCTGCCCCTGCCCGCCGGAAACTTCGTGCGGATAGAGGTTATAGACGCGTTCCGGCTGGCGAATGCGCACCACTTCCAGCATCTCCAGCACTTTTTGTTTCGCCTCTTTATGGCCAACGCGATGGTGCGTCAGCCACGCTTCAGCAATTTGATCACCAACGCACATCACCGGGTTCAGTGAGTATTTCGGGTCCTGCATAATCATGGAAATTCGTTTGCCGCGCACATCGCGCATTTGCGCGTCCGTGGCATTTAACAAATCCACGTCGCCAAACTGCATACGATCGGCGGTGATCTGCGCCTTTTTAGGGTGAAGCTGCAAAAGCGCACGCCCGACGGTGGATTTCCCGGAGCCGGACTCGCCGACAATCGCCAGCTTTTCGCGTCCGAGCTGGAAGGAAACACCACGTACCGCGTGGGTTTGCTGGCGACCGTTAACGAATGTCACATTCAAGTCGCGTACATCAAGCAGTTGCGGCGAGTTATTCGCTGCGAGGATCGAGGATGTCACGTAAGCCATCTCCCAAGAAGTTGAATGCCAGACTGTTGATTAAAATCGCCAGCCCCGGAATCGTTACTACCCACCAGCACTCCATCATGTAAGTGCGCCCACTGGAGATCATCGCCCCCCACTCCGGTTCTGGCGGTTGTGCGCCAAGCCCCAGGAAGCCAAGCCCGGCGGCGGTCAGGATAATACCCGCCATATTCATAGTGATGCGGATAATCACCGACGGCATGCACAGCGGCACAATGTGACGCCACAGCACACGAACCGGCGAAGCCCCTTGCAGGCGGACGGCAGAGATAAAATCAGCCTGCCGTAGCGAAAGGGTTTCCGCACGCGCCAGGCGGGCAATCGGCGGCCAGGCTGTTAGCGTAATTGCAATCACAACATGTTCAAGGCCGGGGCCAAGTGCCGCAACAAATGCCAGTGCCAGTACCAAACTTGGGAACGAAATGAAGATGTCGGTGACACGCATCAATACCATATCGACTTTTCCGCCGAAATAACCCGCCGTAACGCCAAGCAGCAAGCCCAGCGGGCCAACCGTGACCGACACCAGCAGCACGATGTAAAGCGTGATGCGCGAGCCGTAAACCAGGCGGCTGAAGATATCGCGGCCAAACTCATCGGTGCCAAACCAATGTGTGGCGTTTGGTGCAGTTAGCGCATTACTCAAATCCTGCACCAGTGGGTTAAATGGCGCTATCCACGGGGCGAAAATTGCCACCAGCAGCAACAGGAAAACAATCCCTCCTCCAATCGCCGTCAGCGGATTGCGCGCCATCTTGCCAATAAAACCAACAGCCCGCAGACCGGCACGTTTGAAGCGTAATGAACGCTCATCAGCAGCGGTGAGTTGAGGTGTTCCAAAGGAGACGGTCATGATTTTGTCCTCGGATCAAAGAGTTGGTAGAGCATGTCAGACAGCAGGTTCAGCAACACGAAGATCACCCCGACCACCAGCACACAGCCCATCACCGCATTCATATCGCCCAACAGCAAACTGCCCGTGAGATAGGACCCAAAACCCGGCCACGAGAACACGGTTTCAATTAACACCGCACCTTCCAATAAAGAGCCGTAAGCCAACGCCACCACCGTTAACAGCTGCACCAGAATGTTTCTGAAAGCATGGTTCCAGATAACCTGGCGCTCTGTTAGCCCTTTCACACGCGCAGTAATAATGAATTCCTGCGACAGTTGAGCCAGCATAAAGCTGCGCGTCATGCGGCTGATGTAAGCCAGCGAGTGGAAACCCAAAAGAGATGCCGGAAGAATCAGGTGGTTAAGTGCGTTGAAGAACACCGCGCTGTTTCCCGCCAATAATGCATCCACCAGCAACAATCCAGTACGACGCGGGACAATGCCATCCAGCCCTAAATCAATGCGGCCTGCGCCACCCACCCAACCGAGCCAGGCGTAAAACAGCAGCAGCCCCATCATCCCGACCCAGAAAATCGGCGTCGAATAACCCGCGAGGCTGATAATGCGCACGGCGTAATCCACCACGCTGTTACGGCGAGCCGCCGCCCAGACACCTAGTGGAATACCAAGGCCCGCACCGACAATAATGGCCACCGTCGCCAGCTCAAGGGTTGCCGGGAACACGCGCAGAATATCGTCCACCACCGGTTTCCCGGTCAGCAGGGCGTTTCCTAAGTCGCCATGCAGTAAGCCACCGAGGTAAATCCAAAACTGCGTTGCCAGAGATTGATCAAAGCCAAGCTGGTGGTAAACCTGCTGATAGGTGCTTTGGTCAGCGTCCGGGCCGACAATCGCCAGCACCGGGTCGATGGGCATCACACGGCCAATAAAGAAGGTCAGTAACAGCAAGCCAAACAAGGTGATCAGCACCTGGCTTAAGCGTTTTGAGAAACGCCGGGTGCGGCCACCCGGTGCCAACAGGATCATACTCATCCTTTGTTCTCCCCATTTTCAGCAGCAGGCGTTTTATAAACATCACGCAGGAAAGTGGTGGCTGATGGGTGCGGCTGGTAGTTCTGCACTTCATTGCGCACCACCACCGAATCCACCATTTGTGAAAGCGGCAATAATGCAGGGATCAACTCGTCATAACGGGTCTGAATCGCCTGATACTCTTCACGCTGCTTAGTTGGGTCGCGCTCCACCAGAGCTTTATCGATTTGCTGATTAATTTGTTTGTCGTAGAAGCTGGTACGCCAACCCTGGAAGTTAGTCAGACGCGCAGCGTCACTGTTATCCGGGTTGTAAACCAGAGAGCGCAGGCTGGAATGCGGATGCGGTTCTACGCCACTGCCGCCACGCCCAACCAATATGTCAAACTTACGCTCGCGCATTGCGCCGTAAATCTGGTTGCCCGTGCCGGTCACGATTTTCGCGTTGATTCCCGCCTGCATCAGTGTGGACTGCACCGCGATGGCAATATTGAGGAATGGCTGATCCGCAAGTACGCGCAGCGTGGTATCAAACCCGTCAGGATAACCGGCTTCCGCCAGCAGTTTTTTGGCCCGTGGAATATCCAGCGCATAGCCTGGGTTCGGAAGCGTTGCCGGCATTCCAGATTGAATTGGGCGCTGATGTAGCACGCCGTACCCCGGCATCAATGCTTTATTGATACCCTGATAATCAATCAGATAACGCACAGCTTCGCGCACTTTAGGGTTGGCGAAATGCGCTTCCTTCATGCTCATGGCAACGTAATATATGGTGCCTTTTTTTACTGCATCGACGGTCAAATCGGGATCTTTTCGCAAGGCGTTTACGTCAGATACCGCCATGTTGCTGGCAATATCCAGATCGCCTTTGGAGATCATCAGCCGTAAAGTTTGCGACTCCTGGAAGTGACGGAACACCACGCGGGAGAGTTTAGGCGCGCCGCGCCAGTAATCCGGGTTGCGCTTCATACGCAATACATCTTTTGCCTGCCATACATCAAGGCTAAATGGCCCAGAACCCGCTTCGTTGGTCGTCAACCAGCGGTTACCCCAGTCATCGTTTTGTACATGCTGTTCTACCGTTTTACTGTCCAGCACCACCACGCTTCCCAACGCCGCCAGCGAGTAAATCACCAGCTGCGGGTCGTTGGCTTTTGGCAGCGTGATTTCCACCGTCGAGGCATCCAGTGCTTTCACATGCTCATCGACGTTCTTTTTGCTAAAGCCGTAGGATTTCCAAACTGATGCCTGCGCCAGATTGAGGTGCAAAACACGGCGCATTGACCACACCACGTCGTCTGCGGTGAGTACGTTACCAGAGTGGAATTTCACGCCATCGCGCAGGTGGAATGTCAGACGGTTGCCGTCTTCCGAGATATCCCAGGAGGTTGCCAGTGCCGGGCGCACGTTGGTGAGTTTCGCAGGGTCTAACTCCACCAGCGAGTCATAGAGGTTTACCACCAGTCCCACCACTTCGTTACCGGTCATGGCGGCCGGGTCGAGGGTGAGCAGGTTATTCATATTCATGCCGATGATTAGCTGGTCAGGTGGCGTTTTCGCCATCGCCGAGCTACTGCCGAACATGAACAGGAGCGTGAGCAACCACGCCCTCAGTCGGGAGCTTCGATTCATGATAGATACCGTTTTTGTAGGGTAATGACTACCCAGGCGCTATCAGCCTGGGCTTATTATTTTTGTAACGGGTTAATCACGGCTTATTGTATGCGTTTCTATATAGTCAAAGTTGATGTCCTCACCCAAGCCCGGACGTTGTGGCAAATGCACAAAACCATCGGCGTCCATCGGGTCAACGATGCTGTTCAGGTAAGCGGCTGGCTCATCGTATTCAAGGAACGGGTGCAGTAAACCGCGCTCGTACCAGCGGCAGTTACGAATCGCACCGACAACCGCAAGGCTTGCCGCACCGTTGCCGTGAACTTCACAGTCCATGCCGAAGGACTCGGCAAGTGCAGCAACTTTCATGGTTGGTGATATGCCGCCAACGCCGTTCGCTCCGGCACGCAGGATGTCGCACGCGCCCGCTTTTACCCAGTCTGCGCGGCTATGATGTTTGCCACCGAGGCTTTCTGGCCCGACAACGTCGATAGATAAGTTCTCAGAAAGCCAGACGTAAGAAGCCATGCTCTCTTCTTCCATCGGCTCTTCGAACCAGGCAAAGTTGAGTTTTTCCAGCGCCTTGCCGATATACAGCGCCTGACTGCGGCTGTACCAGTGATAGCCATCAAGCATCAAATCGATATCCGGGCCAACGGCTTCACGCACGGCGGCACAGGCTTTAACATCCATTTTTGGATCGGGAGCGAAGGCAACCGGTGGCATCCAGGTGTGAAGTTTGATGGCTTTATAGCCGCGAGCGACCAGCTTTTCAGCGAACTGGCCGAATTCGTCTGGCGTAGATAAACCCCCTTCCAGTTCGTCGCCGCACATGGTGCTGCCGTAAGCAGGCACTTTGTCGCGGAATCCACCAAGCAATTTGTAGACCGGCACTTTCAGTTTGCGGCCAATTAAATCCCACAGTGCTTGCTCAACAAACGAGAGTGCACGTTCGGTAAGTTGGTGTGCGCTGCCACGCTGCCAGTGCACCAGATCCTGCCAGATACGTTCGCGGTTAAACGGGTCTTGCCCGACCAGCACTTTGCGGAAGAATGCATTCACTACATATGGGCGCACCACTTCTGGTGGCGCGAAAGAGTAACCACAGTCACCTTCATCAGTGGTAATCGTCAGCATCGCCATTTTCGCTAGGCTTTCCGGGCCAGGGTGAGAATGGCCTGCACTGTCAGAAACTCGGCGGGTTGGGTAAGTAAAAACGGTTACGTTTACGGATTCTATTTTCACGGCTGTCATTGTCCCTTTGTTAATTTAAAACAGCGTTTCACCACTTACTCTATGCGTAAAAAATCACCTCCGCCTCGTTCAAAGGTGCTTAAATGCGAGTGATTTTTTGGACATATGTCCAGGGGGGCGTGATGCTTTTCACAAAGTGTTATGGAATTGTGATGAAGGTAACTAATGAATGTGGGAAAGTTTTTGGCGGGAGTCGCTTGCGCTAACCCGCCAGCAATACGCAGAAAATCAGGCGATAGTCACTTTGCTGTTCAGATACACATCCTGCACAGCATTAATCAACTTAACACCCTCAGACATAGATTTCTTAAAGGCTTTGCGTCCCAGAATCAGCCCCATGCCACCCGCACGCTTGTTAATGACAGCGGTACGCACAGCATCTGTCAGGTCGGTTTCACCACCAGCGGCACCACCGGAGTTAATCAACCCTGCGCGGCCCATATAACAGTTGGCCAGTTGATAACGCACCAGGTCTATCGGGTTATCGCTGGTCAGTTTGGTGTACACACGGTCATCGGTATAACCAAAGTTCACCGCCTTGTAGCCACCATTATTCTCCGCCATCTTCTGCTTCACGATATCCGCGCCAATAGTGGCGGCCAGATGGTTTGCCTGGCCAGTAAGATCGGCGCTTACGTGGTAATCCACACCGTCTTTTTTAAAGTCCGGATTACGCAAATATGCCCAAAGAACAGTGACCAGCCCCAGCTCATGTGCGCGTTCAAACGCCACTGAAATCTCTTCAATCTGGCGACGTGACTCTGGCGAACCAAAGTAAATGGTCGCCCCAACTGCCACCGCGCCCATGTTGAACGCCTGCTCGACGCTTGCGTATAACGTCTGGTCAAAAGTGTTTGGGTAACTGAGCGTTTCGTTGTGATTAAGTTTGACGAGGAAAGGAATGCGATGCGCGTAACGTCGCGATACCGATGCCAGCACACCATAGGTTGAAGCGACACAGTTGCAGCCCGCTTCAATCGCCAATTCAACAATGTTTTTCGGGTCAAAGTAGAGAGGATTTGCCGCAAACGATGCCCCGGCGGAGTGTTCCACACCCTGATCGACCGGTAAAATGGAAAGGTAGCCAGTGCCAGCAAGCCGCCCGGTGTTATACAGCGTTTGCATGTTTCGTAGCACTGCAGGCGGGCGGTTGTTATCCACCATCACGCGGTCTACATAATCTGAGCCTGGCAGATACAGCTGGTCTGCCGGAATAGTCATACAACGATGCTGTAACAAGCTGTCGGCATCTTTGCCAAGCAGCTGCGCAATATCAGTCATAATACGCTCCCGTAAATTCAGCGAGCACCCTGCCCGCTGAGGATGGATTCTCCTGGCCTGCTTTTGTTAAAACAGGCAGACATAATCCTGGCCGCGACTCACAGTATTCGCCACCTCGGGAGCACTTTCGGTTTGTTTTATGGTGTAACGTTTTATACCCGGCGGAAATTTACCCCATTACCACCACTCGTGAAAATGATGAACTGGCCCAATTCCTTGCCCAACTTCAAGCGAATCTGCCTGGTCTAATGCCTGGGATAACCACTTTTTCGCCGCTGTGATAGTTTGAGGCCAGTCGTTATAGCGTGGATAAAGTGCCGCAAGTGCGGCGGATAATGTGCAACCAGTACCATGGGTATGACGCGTTTGCACACGTGGTGCAGTAAAACGCTGCGTTCCACTTTGGGTAAACAACCAGTCTGGGCTTTCAGCGTCATCAAGATGGCCGCCTTTCATCAGCACGGCTTTGCATCCCATCCCCAGCAATGCATCCCCCTGCTCTTTCATCTCTCGTTCGTTGCAAGCATGTACCGTATTCAGCAGAGCTGCCGCTTCGGGTAAGTTCGGGGTAATCAATGCCACCTGCGGTAATAACCTGCGACGTAAACTTTCTACCGCCGAAGGAGCAAGCAATGGGTCGCCACTTTTCGCCAGCATCACCGTATCAAGCACCACGTTTTTGACTTGGTAAAATGCCAACCTCTCGGCCACGGCTTCAACGATATCTGTTTCTGCCAGCATGCCGATTTTGACAGTGTCGATGCGAACATCACTCAGCACTGAGTCAAGTTGGGCTGCGACAAACTCAGGTTCGATACGATAAACCGACTGCACTCCACGCGTATTTTGTGCAACCAGCGCGGTAATAACGCTGGTGCCATACGCACCCAATGCCGAGAACGTTTTAAGGTCAGCCTGGATACCCGCCCCACCACTCGGGTCGGTTCCAGCAATAGTTAGCGCGTTAATGCGTTTGACGCCTTTCATACCAGAGCCTCCGCATTAAGTGCATAAAGCGCGTCCAGAAAGGCTGGAATGAAGCTACCAGGCCCGCGACTTGCAGCAATGGCCTGCTCGCCAGCACATTTCATAAACTGGCAGGCGGAAGCGACATTGTCTAACCGGGACCCGGGCAATGAACAACAGGCAGCAACAACGGCGGAAAGTGCACATCCTGTGCCGACAACACGCGTCATCAACGCGCCGCCACCGGCAATGCTCCAGGCATTCTCCCCATCAGTGACGTAATCCTCCTCACCTGTTACCGCAACAATTGCACCGCTAATCTGAGCAAGCTTAAGTGCCGCGGGTAGAGCTGAAAGAGCATCTACAGTACTGTCCACGCCTCGCCCACCACTGTGCTCGCCCGCAAGCGCCATGATTTCCGACGCATTCCCCCGAATTGCGGCAGGGTTTAATTCAAGAATCGAGCGTGCAAATTGTGTACGAAACTCCAGGCCACCGACCGCGACGGGGTCAAGCACCCAGGGGGTAGAAGATTGGTTCGCAGCATGAATGGCTGCAAGCATTGCGGTACTGCGCTCAGAGGTAAGTGTGCCGATATTGATGAGTAGAGCGCAGGCTATAGGGCTAAATTGTGCGGCTTCTTCTGGCTCAATAACCATCGCTGGAGCTGCGCCAATAGCGAGCAAAACGTTGGCGGTAAAACTCTGCACCACATCGTTAGTCATGCAGTGAACCAAAGGGGAAGCTTGATGTAAATTGTGTAAAACCGACGCGGCACGGTGGCCGGGTAGCAGGTCAGGCTGCATATTGAAAGCTCCTGCCCGGCGTGAAGAAGGGATGACCTGACAGGCATCTGACTTCCCTACGCTGGCATTATCCAGATCAGGTGGTACGGGTATTTCTCAGCCTTCACGTGGAAGGGCACCCCGAGTCATTTAAATCAAAATCAACTACTTGCGATTAACGGGACGTTAATCCCAGCACAGGATAATGCCAGCAGGGTGTTCGACAAACAAGTTCTTAATCTAAGTGCATCCTGTGAAATGATGATCAACTTTCTCCAGCATCATCTTTATCCGGATTTGACTATTAATAAAAATACCGTCTCAAAATCTATTAACATAAATCTAAAAAATTAATTGATTAGAGTTTACGAATTCAACATTTATTATTTTTGACCAACTAGTCTGAATTATTTGCACGGATTTTTTAATTTCATAAAATTCCGTTAATACATTGAAATAACTTGACCATTAAATGATCGCAATGTATTTAAAACATACTACCTCAATCGCCAAATCCGTCTTGTTAGATATAATGAAATTGGCAATGGTGTGCTTTATGTGTATAACTGACAGCAAATATCTACCGTCGATCTTTTCTTATAAAATCACATAAAATTAACATCCTATATGAATATAGAAAACAAAGTAGCTCATAACAAAAACAATATTGCAAAAATATTCAACCGGTTAATTACATGTGGTTTTCTTGTTCCTGGTTTGTTTGTTTCTGTGGCTCAAGCCGAACTATCACAAACGATCGATAACATCAAAAAAACGCATCAAATAAACATCGCCTATCGTGATGCACCACCTTTCTCTTATGCAACTTCAGATGGCAAAGTCGTCGGTTATGTTATCGATTTATGTAATGTTATCGTTAGCGATATCAGCAAACATCTGAACATACCTGACTTAAAAATTAATTACATTGAGAATAAATATCTGCCTGAAAGAGATGAATTATTGCGTGCGAAAAAAGTAGATATGATCTGTTCAGTGAATGCTAACGTTAATGAATGGAAATCGATTGCAGACTATTCAAGCCCCTATACTTATTCATATACACGATTCGCTACGTTAAAGAACAAAAAGATATCATCTATTGATCAATTGGCGGGGCACACTGTTAGTGTAACATCGGGATCAGTTGATGCTCTTGCACTTAACCAGACCAATCGTGAGATGGGCCTGAATTTAGTCGTAATAAAAACTCCAACCATGGAAAAAGCTTTTGACCTGATGCGCAGTGGAAAAACATCGGCTGCCTTTATCAATGATATTTCATTAAAGGAAATCATTGAGGCTCAGGGCGATAAAGATTTATTTTCCATTAGTGATAAAGGGGTTGGGAAACCTCAGTTTTTTGTCATATTACTGCCGCACGATGACAAAGAATTTAAGTCACTGGTAAATCAGAGTCTTTGTAAAATTAGAAAATCACCTGATTTTGGTAAGATTCATGATATCTGGTTTAACCAACCAATTCCTTATTTAAAGTTAAACTTACAAACTCCTTATTCAAAAGAAATGGATAAAGCATTAACACAATTTGATGATTGCTCAAGAACGGGGAGATAAATAATTAGTTGCCAGCGACATCAGGTGACTTGAGGAATGCATTAAGACCCTAACTTTGCTGCTAAAAATGTCCATTTCTGGATATGCTTTCAATTCCCTTACTTATGCTTCACACTATTACTCAATGAAATTATATCACCTCATTTTTAAACCTTAAAAAAACATATGAGCATCATAAAACAACATTCACAGCATGTTAATAACATTTGTTTTTGGCTAATCATACATTTCGTTTGACTAGTCACTTAAATCCATATGAAAATTAATAGCAACTTATTGGTTTAGTGTTTGTTGAATGAATCACGGATAAGATTAAAAACATCATGGCTATCATTAGACTGTTTATAATCGAAAAGTAAACCATTGTGAGTAAGAACCATGGGGCTTAGAAGTTTTTTTGTAAAAATGGACACACCTGTGGTCATGGAAACTGAGTTAGCTAAAAGAAACTCAAGGATCAGAAAAAGTACAGCGTTCAATCAATGGCAAAATTCTCCATTGATGCATTTCGCACGCCCTGAAAACTTAAAAAAATACATCGTGCTCTGCCTTTCATTTATTCTCTTGTATTCATTTGCAGACAAACTGAGTAACAGCATTGAGATTTCTGGTACAACTATCAGACTCTACGATCTCACGTTGCCAGTGATTTCCGCGCTACTCATTTTGTATAATAAAAAAGCCATTCCTGCCCTCTCTCTGTTTGCGCTATATAGCTTTCACACACAACCTTTATCCCAGTTCCTGGATACAACATCTCAACTCGTAGCGGCTTTAGTTAGCACAAAAGTCTATTTTCTTGCCACCGGTAAACGTGGGGCGGTCAGTTTCGGACGTAGTAGTCTCAGCGCTCAGCGCATAATTTGGTTGATATGTTTTAACACCATTATTTTCACATTGGTTCAACAGTGGTTATTACTAAAGTTTCATTTTATATCCGATATTAATGTTTTAAACACTCCCACGCTGATTAATGTGCAATGGATGTTAACATCCTGTATTACAGGAACTCCTTTCTGCTATCTCATTTTACGGGCGTGCTACAAACCAGTCTGGTTTTTTAGTTATTTGAACCAGTTAAAAACATTAATTACATCAGGGCCGCGTGCAATCTACCAATTAATCTGGGTAATATTGGTGATTGGAATTATGTATTGCCTGATTTATTTGCACGGCGACACCTTAATATTTACAGATTACACTATAGTCTGGCTATTGCCAGTTATGCTCTGGGGTGCAATTTGCCTGGGCCATGCACTAATCTCTCCCCTGTGGGTAGTCATGCTCATTTTATTGAGCGACTATATTGATAATTACATATCAATAAATAATGAGTTTACATTTAACCATTATGTCAGCCACCTGGCTCTTTCTTGTTCGATGATTTTTACCTTTTCACTAACAATTGTTATCGTTGGTGTATTGGCTACACGCATTCTAAAGTACATTAGAAGTCTCAAGCGACTTTCTTTATCAGAGCCACACACTGGGTTACCTAATCTCCTTGCATTAAAAAACGATATCATTCGTTACCCACACTCTGGGTTATGTATTATTCAATGCCCTGAATTAAATACGCTAACACAATCTCATGGAATAACGTTTCGCTTCGAATTCGTTAAAGCTGTTTTTTCTTATTTAAGCCCATTACTTATGGATAATGAAAAAATGTTTTACAGCCCTGGATATGGGCTTATCTTGCGCCTTAACAAGGTAGATGACGATATTATCCGCCCTTACTATAAGGCAATGTCAACTTTTCGTTTTTCCTGGGCTGAAATGGAGGTGGGTCTCAATTTTGGCATGGCATACATGGTGTATGGCAAATGTATCAATAATCTATCTTATGTCGTGGGGCAGCTTAATGCCCGTGCTTATGTATCGCTAAAGCAAGGTAAACCAGAAGCGCTTAATATCTTGCACCCAGGCGATCAGACCGTCAGTTCGGGAGCTATACGCCATCTTCTGCAAAAATCGATAGACCGTAAATCATTTATGCTCGTTGCTCAGCCAATAGTTTCAACTAAAAACAGCAGCCAGTATTATGAAATTCTTATTCGCATGAAGACGACCAACGACAAAATATTCTTCCCGGATACTTTTTTACCGGTGGCTGAGGAAGCAGGATTGCTTGCACAAGTGGATTTGACTGTAATTGAACAAACATTTCAGTTTATGCAATCCCTGGATCAATCTAAATCTGATACTCGTTTTTCCATCAATTTGACACCTCAATCGCTTAGTAGAAAAGATTTTCTGGATAGTCTGAATGTTCTTTTAAAGAACTACTTAATACGCCCTGAACGGATCATCTTTGAAATTATCGAGTCAGATATTATTGATAATATTAATGCATCCAGTGTCCTGCAGGAACTACGCAAACTTGGATGTCAAATTGCGATTGATGATTTTGGTACAGGAGCATCCAGTTACTCTCGCCTCAAGACATTAGATGTCGACATACTTAAAATAGATGGTTCATTCATACGTAATGTTGTGAACGATAAGTTTGACCGGCTAATAGTGATGTCATTTAGTGAAGCAGCTAAATTTAAAAGTCTGGAAGTTGTCGCAGAGTTTGTTGAAAGTGAAGAAATAAAACAAATGCTAATATCGATGGGAGTTGAATGGTTACAGGGATATCATACCGGGAAACCTGTCCCAATTGAGTCTCTATGGTCGTAATTAATAAACACTCTAATTCATATATTGCTCTATTGTGTTGATAGTTAGATTGGGAAGTCACCTGGAATGATACTTACGCTGAACAACTTTTTCTATAAATGCTATCCAATGATAATCTTATTTATAATCACTACACTGACAACTGTCATAGGTATTATTGAAAGAGTTAATGGACCATTTTCTTTAGTTTGGTTGACCAATGCTATAACCATTGGTGTGTTATTACGCTTTTACCAACGTGTTAACTGGCGTCATTATTTAATTTGTTGCGCAGGGATGGTGTTGCCAGATTTATTAATCGGTACACGTCTCAACCAGGTTTTACTGATGACCATTGCCAATATCATCACAATTTCAATAGGTTATATCACTTTACATCGCTTCGCTACGCGTACCGACGAAGATGAATGGCTTGGTAGCTTACATAGCGTTCCGCAATGGTTATTACTCTGCCAACCCTCTCTTATTATAGGTTCGTTAGTAGGCTCAGGGGCATTATTTGCTCTGTATGGTAATGCATTTTTTCAAACAGCATTTTATTGGTACTTAAACGAGTCGCTTGATTTTATAGTATTTTTACCAGTCATTTTGGCAGCTCCAAAAATACTTAAATCTTTCGAAAATGCGTTTCTACATATTATTCCGTCTATTCTATTATTGTTTGCCTTTATTTTTATAACAGACAAAATATATTTCCTGATGGCGTCAATACTGATTATTCCAACCATCATATGGCTAGCGCTTTCAGGCAATCTATTTCTAACAACCTTTGGTATCAGTATGAATGGTGCATTCTTTTTTATGTGGATCATTCACTCTACGCATGGTTATCTACATTTTTCTGAGAATATCTACATCTCTGCTGTCAGGACGATTGTTGCAGTACTGGCGCTTTGCGCACTTACGATTGCGGTTGCAATTTCTGAACGAGATAAACTCTTTTCTAAGTTATCTCAACTTGCTAATCACGATGACTTGACCGGTATTCTCAATCGCCGGGCATTTACTAAAGCAGCGGAGGCAATTACGTCGTCATTGAAGAAAGGAGATATCTGTTCAATGGTTTTAATTGATATTGATTTTTTCAAGAAAATAAATGACGTATGGGGGCATCAAAAGGGAGATAAGGTTCTCGTTGCCTTTTGCCAACGTTTAAAACAGTTTACCCCCGATAGTCAATTATTTGGACGCGTAGGCGGTGAAGAGTTTGCCCTGTTGCTTGCTAATACTCCGGAGATAAACCACCAGGAATTAACCAATACTATTGTTAATGAACTGTCCAGAAACCCTCTTATTATTGATAATGAGCCGTTCCCCCTAACAATTAGCGCAGGTATGGTCAGGTGGTCTGAAGGGCAGAAATATGAGACTTTGTTTAAATATGCAGATCAGGCTTTGTATCAAGCAAAAAATAATGGCCGCAATCAATGGTGCAAATATCAACATGTTGAGCATATTAATGAAGACTCAAACTTTACGCCGTCGCTTAACTGAAGGGGATGTGGCTGGCAGAAAACGAAGTGGATCGGTGAAAGCAAGCACGACACGCCTTCCTTTCACACGATTCACACTTCCCTTACACGATCTGTTTTAACTCTATTTTTGATCGAATGGCACGGCTGGGACCTCTTCTGCTCCGGAGATGACATGATCTGGATGTAATCTCTGTTCATCTTTCACAAAACGTGCACTAACCACGCCGTAGAACGTGAAGCCCAGGATGGTAGCAACCCCACCATACATGAGTGCCTGATCGCCTGAGTTAACCAGCGCAAAATAGCTATACGCCGCGCCAACCAACGCAATAGCGTTGTTAATCATTGCCTTACGCCGTGGGGTATGAGCTATTTCCTGTATGGTGACCAGAGCCGCCATCGAGAGGATATACGGGATGAGGTTAGTCACTACTGACAGATCGACAATCGCCGAGAACTGATCCGAAACGCCCGTATTACTGAAACTGGTTTGCGTTAGCCAACCCAGTCGCGTTCCGTCGTGGCTGACGGGTATGGACAGCCAGCTCAAAAGCGTTTGAACCAAAAGTAATACCATCATACCGACGATAGGTGTTCCCGCTTTGGTGCTTTTAGAAAAAATCTTCATAAAGTATCCAACGTCCGCCGAGCTTTTAAAAACCTGCGCGGTGGTGAACTGCCATCCCAATAGCGAACCAATACAGGCAAGAATCATTAAACCCGTAACGATATTCCCGATCTCCGGGGTAAACATCTTCGCAAATGCCAGGCCAAAAGGCGCATTCGAATTTGCCAAGTCCATATTAGGGATAATACCGGCAATAACGTTGGTGGAAACGATGTAGATAATTGCTGATCCTATCGTGCCAAAGAGCACGGCAATGGGAACATTTTTTTGCGGGTTTTCTACCGCATCGCAGTTTGCGCAGGCTGATTCGAGGCCTAAAAATGCCCAAAGCGTAATCGCTATCGATGAACCTGCGGCTTCGAGCATAGTTTTATGGTGTGGGTTCCAGCCAGCCATATATATTTTCGGTTCGAACCAGAACCAACCTACGGTGGAAATAACTACTACCGGTGCGATAACACCCCATACGGTTATACTGCCTAATTTACCGGTAATACTTGCTCCGCCAAAGTTAGCAATAGTGGTAAACCAAAGTAGCCCAATCGTCATCAACCCTATCTGTAAAGGATTAGGGTTAATATTAAACAAGCCGATAATATAACCAACAGCTGTTATCGCGATGGCTACGTTGCCGATGACAATTGCAACACCATAGGTATAGTTAGCAATATAATTACCCGCTTTGCCAAAAGCATACTCCGCATAGCCCCCCATGCCACCGGGTTTATTACTTATGGTACTACAGCAGGCAAATGCCCATGCTAAAGCGACCGAGCCCGTGGCGGTAATAAACCAGGAAAGGATAGATATCCCGCCAACCTGCGCTAATTTTGCTGGCAATAGAATAATTCCCGAACCCAGCATATTTACGGCAGTTAACATCGTTAACTGCGTAACGCTCATTTTTTTCACACTCATATCATATTCCCTTATTAAGACAAGCCCTGTTGTTTTACGAGCTATGCTTTAGGCACTGAACGTAATAATGTCCATCGATACTTTCGACACCGTGGGTGTCATGTGAAAAACCTGGGAACGCCCTGTCCCATGCCTGCAATACCTGTAAATAACGAATATGCGGGCTGTCTTTCGCACCTGCGCATTCGCCAGGCATGATCATTGGGATGCCCGGTGGATAAGGAACAACCCCTGTTGCTAATACACGTCCCTGCAAATCATCCACTTTGACCCTATCAATTTCGTTATGAACCAGCTTGACGTAAGCATCCGCTGGCGTCATGTGCGGTTGTGGAATCGTTGAAAACGCCTGAGCCTGAATAGCAAGAGTTTGATTCGCCTTCATAAAGGCGAACATGGTGTCGGAGAGCGTTTTCAGCCCCATAGTTTCATAACATGGCGGGACGTCGCTTTTGTGTTCATACAGCACTTCGCTGACCGGCAAATTATTATCGTAAGCTTCTTTAAATCGCAGCAGCGCATTCACCAGCGTTCCGTATTTACCTCTCGTCACGCCAAGTGAGAATAAAAAGAGCACGGTAAAATCGGTGGTTTTCTCTACCTGAATGCCTCGCTGGCTTAAAAATGCCGTTAGAAGAGTAGCCGGAATACCAAAATCTTCGAGCGAACCATCGCTTGCGACACCGGGTGTAACAACGGAAACTTTGATAGGGTCGAGCATGCAATAGTTGTTTTCTATTTCTTTAAAGCCATGCCAGCTATCCCCAGAACTCAGCTTCCAGCAGGCTGGATCGGTAATTAGCAGTTCATCCGGTGCATCTTCGAAAGCAATTCTTTCATTAGTGGAAGGATCCGTCACATAATCCGCGTTCCAGGTTGAGAAGAACCAGTCATTCTCTTTATTCACCTGGCGCTTAATTTTACGGACTGCCTTTCTGAAACTTACCGCCTCGGTAATCGATTCCGTGGTCAATGCTTGCCCGCCAACACCACTCATCATCTCCGCCGAAACTTCATTGGAGACGATAATAGGATAAAGTGGCGAAGTTGAAGCATGCATCATATAAGATTCGTTAAAACGCTCATGTGGCACGGTATTACGTCCGTCGCGAATACCAATTAACGAGGCTTGCGAAAGTGCGGCTAACAGTTTGTGAGTTGAAGTCGTGGTAAATATTGTAGGTTTATCTTTTGGATAATCCTCAGGTTCCCCATACATACCAAAATGCTCGCGATATATTGGGTTAAATCTTGCGTAACCATACCAGGCTTCGTCAAAGTGAATACGATCGACGCTGGCGTCCAGCAAATCGATAACGGTAGGCACGTGATAAATTAAGCCATCGTAAGTTGAATTAGTAATAATGGCATGTACGGCTTTCTGTGATTTATCTTTGGCAAGCGGATTAGCCTTAATCGCTGCACTGATTGATTCATGGTGTAAATTTCTGGCATACACAGGGCCAATAATGCCGAGATTATTACGCGATGGCAGTAAATATGTTGGTATAACTCCCGTCATGGTCAGCGCTTGTTCTGTTGATTTATGCGCATTACGGTCGCACAGCGCGTAATCATTACGTGCCACGGAAGACATCATAATCACACGGTTAGACATAGACGAACCATTCGTCACGGTATATGCGCGGTCAGCACCGAATACTTTGGCGCAAAACTTCTCGCTCTCGCCAATAGGCCCGGAGTGATCGAGTAACGAACCCAGTTCGCCAACTGAAATAGAAAGATCGGAGCGCAATAAGTTCTCGCCAAAATAGTCATGAAAAATACGACCAACGGGTGATTTGAGAAAAGCAGTACCGCCAGTATGACCGGGCGTATGCCAGGAATATTCAAATTTGTTGGCAAAATTTATCACTGCTTTGGTTAAAGGAGGGGTGATATTTTCGCGATAACGTAACATGGCTGCATAAATTCTTCCGGAAATAAAGAATGCTGTATCTTCTAGAAGCCAGATTAACTCATCTGTTTGACGCATGACATCAGCCGTCAAGTGGGATTCGCTACTCCTTTCAATCATCAAAAAAATGGGAATGTGAACATTTCGTGCTCTAGCAATATTAATTATTTGTCGAGCTTCCTGATTATATTCATCGTTATCCTGCATCTTCCAACTTAATACTATGCATTGAATAGTGGTGTCAGAATGCACAATTGAGCACGCATCTTCGGCATTAGCGGAGTAAGTAACGTTAATTCCTCTTTGCTTTAAATCGGTAACTATATCTCCAACAGCTCGGTTCATAGCAGAAAATTGCGGCTGTTCTGCATGTATCATCAAAACATTAAAACCAACCAACCTTTCACTGGTAATGTTCACTTGATTCTCCATTATTTTATTTATAATCAGTAGTTGCGTCATAAAAATTTAGTTCAGGTAGGGCATCTCGATGCTATTCCCCAGTAAACCACATAGTCAATACGGTTAAGTTCCTAAAAATAATTCATTTGAACGGCGCACTAAGGATTAAATATAATAAAGGTGTTTATTTCAAATGTGCCCGGACAACTCTAAGAGCCACACTTTATTTCATTGCATACAAATTATTATCTTTTTTAGTTGTGAGTAACTAAAAAATAATGGCCGCAATCAATGGCAGGATTACCTGCCTTGCGAAAACATGAACCCTAACCAAAATTTTTCACCGTCATTATTATAGACATTTACATCCAGGCGGTAGCCATCTTGATATAAATATAAACCTCCCGCCCCTTGGTTATTATTTTAAGAAACCCCTTATATTTACTTAAGTCAATTCTAATATCTAACCTGATTTTTTCATGTCAGGATTTATTGCAACGATATAATCGTAAGCTATATAAAATTAACTTACGATTATCAGCGGTATTGACAAAGAGTCTATTTCAGCACTGACAGGTGCTGTTGATGAAAGAATATGGAAATGATTATTAATGCACCACTGACTCACGCCCAAATCGCGATTCACAAACCTTTTCTTTGCGCTGCGGGTTACTGAAGATTTGTACATAGCCGCGCGTAAACGTAGATTTCGACGCATCAAAAATGGCGATCTGACACATTTTCATAGCCGGTTGGCCCCGATTGTCTTTGACCGCATTGAGTCTCTACAACAGCAAATGTATGCGAAGCAGTTGCCGGAACCACTCGATATCATCCTCGTGACCAGTGACTACTACTTGTCGCTGGCACTGACTGAGTACTTTTTTAAGTTCCAGCGAACTCATGTCTGCGCAAACCTGGATGAGGCTGAAGTTATGCTTAAACAAACTCCACAACCGCGAGTGTTCATCGATCTGGATGGCGTAAGCGAGCCAGCAATGGATGTGCTAAATATGATCAGACAATGGCAACAAACCTGGCCACATCTGAATATGATGCAACTGACTGCCTGCCGTTGTATTGAAGTCGCCCGACTGATCGATGCGGCATCAACCTTCCCTGTGGTGGAACGGCGACTGAGAATTACCGATCTGCTTATTCTGCTGACTGAAAAGCGAGCCCGGCAAGATTGGTCCAATGCTCAGGATGGGTCACGCTCAGTCCCACTTTCAAAGCGGGAATGGAATATTCTGCTGGCCGTGGCAAAAGGAGAGTCGCTGAAAGCTATTGCCGCGTCATTAAACAAACCCTACCACTCTGTGGTTTATACCCTTGGACGGGTTGCCGCTCGTATAGGAACAGGGAACAACAAGTCACTGATACATTTGCTTAATAAATTGTCCTGTGCGTCATCAGGGAAAGTATAGCTGCGCTAACTAACCGACTTCCGAGTGAAAGCCAGGAAACGACTTATTTTCAATGCTCGCGATTTGTTAAATAAGAACAGTTTATTAACAATTACAACTATTCCTGGAGAATCAGTTTCCCGCAAACTATGCCGCTTCCCGACGATTAACCACGTAATCACTCTGTGCTACGGATAACAAATAGGAAACATTCGAGACTTCTCACTATTCTTCATGTTCAAAACAATCTTTTTTCCCAAATATTTCACTTAACACAGACACACCTACCAAATAACAATTAATTAACCAATTTAATTAGAATTTGATCACAGCATTATTCCCCGAGCATAACAGTGGCCTTTTTCTTAAATAATATGGCTGTATAATCAACCTATTCATTTATCTAATTTGAATAGATTGATTTTCTTATTGAAATAATTTTTTGTTTCACTCGCAGCCATTAGAAAACAGTACTTATGAAGGAAGTTTTTAAGTTCAAGGGAGCATCTTGCATACATTATAAAATACGAAATAGTGAAACACCTTTTCACTTTCGCCGCCAGTGACTTTGCGTCAATGCGATATGTTCCTCAAAAAATTAGAGGCAAGAATATGAAACCTGCATCCGTAATTATTATGGACGAACACCCTATTGTCAGAATGTCGATAGAGGTACTGCTACAGAAAAATAAAAATATTGATGTGGTGATGAAAACCGACGACAGCCGGGAGGTGGTCAACTATATGCGCTCCCACTCTGTCGATTTAGTGATTCTCGACATTGAACTGCCGTCCATTGATGGCTTCACTTTATTAAAAAGAATCAAGAGCATACAAGCTGACACTCGTATACTGTTCTTATCTTCCAAGTCTGAGAGGTTTTATGCGGGCCGTGCTATTCAGGCCGGGGCAAATGGGTTTGTCAGTAAAAGGAAGGAGCAGGAAGATATCTATCATGCGGTAGAAATGTTGCTTGCAGGGTATTCGTTTTTCCCCTCCGAAACGCTGGAGTTAATCAGTAATCCGGGTTCGCGTAACGGAGTGACTGACGATACGCCATTATCAAACAGAGAGATAACCGTATTACGCTACCTTGCCAATGGTTTATCCAATAAGGAAATTGCCGAACAACTTCTGCTGAGTAACAAAACCATCAGCGCGCATAAATCTAATATATTTTCCAAGCTACATGTCTCATCGATTGTCGAGCTTATCGATTACGCCCGAGTAAAAGAACTATTATAACTGCGCATCACATTACTATTTTAAATTAAAAAAAACGGGTTATTACTTAACACCATTCATTTAAGCTAATGAATGAGGGGAAACGCCGGAATTTGGTTCCCGGAGGGACGCCAAACCCGGTGGTCGCCCCGGATATTTCACTCTTAAACTAACGGCGTTAGGTTCGAGCCCGGTTTTTATTTAATTTAATGATGCCAGATAGGCTTTCTAATAATAATTAATCATAAACGTGGCATCTGCGTCGGCTTGCCCGGCTTGGGGGTTATCGGCAAGCGCGATGTAATTTGCAAAAAAAGTTAATTCCGCATTTCCGTTGGCATCGACTGGCACATCCTGGCTTGCCTGCTCAAGGGGCAGACGGGTTTTATCTTTATCGCGCAACTCGACGGCCACATTTGTCGCCCCGCTTGTGTTATTAAGCCCCAGTAAACCGGGGTTACCCGTGGCTTGCTTCCCAGAAAAGGTAATTGATGCTGCACCCGGCGGGCAGCCGTTCAGCTTCAACGTGAAAGGCATGCTTTGCGTAGTGCTGCCTGCGGTGCGCAGTTGTTTGGTCGGCCAACGCCCAAGCTGCACTGTTTTATTGTCATCCCCAATTTCGACGTAACAGCTGAAATCCACCACGTTGCCGCGAAGTTCTATATTGATGGCCCCGAGCGAAGTGTCAGCCTGAGCATGACTCGCCAGACTTGCCGCCAACCACAGCAGCATCGCAATTTTAGTCATAATCCACCCGCAAATAGCCCCGCGCACTAAACGGCCCTTCCGACGGTTTGTTCCCTGTCACGCTTACCGGCCAGGCCCGAATCCCCACTTGCGCCGCAGCTGCATCGTCGAGACGGAAATTGATTTTGCTGCCCAAATTGTTAGGAATAAATGGCGTTCCGCTGCTATCGGCAACGATAAACCCGAGATCGTTATTATTTGAAACCATCATATTACCGGACGCTTTCTCCGCCTCCACCCGCAGAGAAAGATAGGCCTGCGCCGCCACATTGGTGCATTTAATAGCGATGGTTTTAGTTTGCGGCGTCACGCCTTGCGGTCGATTCCCGGCCCCGGCCTGGCTAAACAGCGCAGCACCAATGTCGCCAAAATCAAATTCAACGATTTGCCCGGCGTTGATTTCACAGCTTTGTGGCACTTCAATTTTGCCGCTGTAGCTAATGGTATAAACCGGAGTGGTGAGTGGGTCGGTGTTTCGCGTCGTGACATATACCGTAAACATGGTCTGCCGTGGAATCGGCACCATATTGATAAAACGCCTTGTCACTTTGAGTTTAAAAACCAGCTTCGAATCCTGAACCGGAAACGGCTGCTGTTTGGACACATTGCCGTGGGTTCCCATCTGAATATAGTTGCGCGGCGGGTAAAATTGCCCGGCGTAGCTGTCCGTGATACTCATCGCCCCTTCGAGATAATCATTGAGCTTGATGTACTGGTAACCGCCGATCACTTCTTGCACCGGCAAGGTACTCACGTAACTGCGCATCGTGGTGTTGCCGGTGGTTCCTTGCGGACAAGTGGCATTGACACCGATCCAACCCGACTTTTCCGCGAGGGTGATGATTTGCCCGACGTTATTGTTTGCGCTGGTGAAGACGTCGGACAGATCGTAAAAAATATCCGCTGGCACGCCATTGGAGTTTTGGCAGACAGTGGCAAACGCCGGAAGTGCATATACCCACAGCGCCGCCCCTGCTAAAGATGTCATCAATTTCATAAACAGATCCCTGAATCCTATGAACAGGTCGCATTCGCCACGACAATCGCCTGATTCAGGCTTTCAGGCGGTAATGTAAATGGTGCGAAACACTGTGACCCTTTGCCCTCGCCCCACTGAATCAGTAGTTTTCCCTGGAGTGGCAAGCCGCTGAGGTAAATTTGCCCGTCATCGCCGACCATACTGGTGATGCCCGTGATTTCTTCGCGCACCACCGAGCCGAACGGTACTGCTCGCCCACCACGGGTTACGGTGATGATTGCCCGCACGCCCACGCGCGCCTTAAATTCCGCACGCACCAATGCGCCATCCGTAGGCACCACGCTGCTGACGTTGTTTTCAATGTCGGTGTGGTTATCCATGGTGTTGGTATCGAGAGCGATACGGTTGTGGCGATATACCGTGGCGTAAGGCATCACCGCATATCCGCGCCAGTCGGTTTTCACCCCGGGCTGGTTTTCGACACCAACCCCGCTGGCTCCCTGTGCTTTTATTAATACGTTGGTGTCACCAAGCGGCTGGCTAAACGTGATGCCATCGGCGTGACCCACCACGCCGCCAGAAGCCTGCCAGTTGTAGTCGTGTTGGTCGCGGTCGTAGTTGTAGCCCAGCCCCAATGTGCCGTAGGTAGCCTGCCAGTTAGCCGAGGCACTTCCGCTGTAACCGTTAGTGTCGCTGTGGCCTTGAGTGACGCTGTAATTGAGGTTTCGGTCTTCAAGTAATGTTCCGCCGATACCTGTTTGCACAGTGGCATCGCCATCTGCGTTGTTACTGGCAGCAAAAGTGGCGTAAGCGCGATCGATGGTGCTGGTGCGCGAATAGCCATGCCCCAGCAGGGTGCTAAATGGCACCGAAAGGTTAAAGGCCATAATGCGATCGCTATCGGCGATCCCGACGGATTTGCTCCACGACATCGAAAATGAGTAGCTGATCCCGCGCCAGCCGCTGGCATACCCGGCCTGATACCAGGTGTTGTTCTGGCTGGTTTCCCAGTAAGTTTGCTGGCTGCCTGAAACATAGAGCGACCCGTAATCACCGAGCGATTGAGAAACGTTGATTTGAAATCGCCCGCGCTTGCTGTAACGCAAGTTGTGGTAGCTCTGCACAACCGGCTCATTTTTGCGTCCACCATCCGCTTCATCGGCGTATTCGTAGCCTTCGATATTTTTGTATGCCACCTCATCAAGCGTATAAAAACCACGCGTGGAATAGCGATATCCCAACAACTGGAAGTTAGTGCCGTAACCGCTGAGGGATTTGGCGTACAGGAATCGTAGCGACTGGCCCTGATGTTTGCTGTCATCTGCAAGTCGGCTGCTGGCGTGGGTAATATCCATTGAAAGTGCCCCCCACTCCCCGAGATTTTTCCCGGCCCCCAGCGCCACTGATGTGTAGTCTTCGGCAAGCTGAGTGCCGCCATAGGCGGTAAAACCGTAGGGTAAACCCGCAATCAGGGTGGCCTGGGTGAAGAATGGCGTATCCTGTTGGTCGCTTCCGCTACGGAAATCCCCGGCCACCAGGTCGAATTTCAGCCGCCCTTCCCGTTGCAATAACGGGACGGTGGAATAAGGCACGGTGTATTTTTGCTGGGTACCGTCTTTTTCTTCGAGAGTGACCTCCAGATCGCCGCTGGAAGAGGTGGGATTGAGGTCACTGATAGTAAATGCACCTGGTGAAACGTAGCTTTGGTAGATCACAAAACTGTTCTGGCGAATGGTGATTTTAGCGTGGGTTCGCGCGATACCACGTACCGTTGGCGCGTAACCTTGCAGGCTGTCGGGGTACATACTGTCAGCCGAGTAGAGCCGCGCCCCGCGAAATCCCAGACTGTCGAACACATCGCTACCCGTGTTGCTGTCACCTAATACCAGCTCGCTTTTGAGTGGAATAATCGTCCGTTGCACATAGGTGCTGATGTTGTTCCAACTGTTAGCGTGGTAGCCATCACCGCGAGTGTAGTTCCAGGCACCGCTGTTACGCAGCCGCCAGGCTCCGTAGTTCACACCACTATGCAGGCTTAAATAATAGTTTTCGTCGTCGCTGCCATGGTTGCCGGTAAAACTGTAGTTGAGCAGCGCTGCCGGAATCCCTTCGTCCCACTCCTGCGGCGGTATATAGCCCCGGGCACTGTTAAGCAGCGATGCCTGCGGCAAACTGATATCCAGGCGTAGTTTGGCAAAATCGAAATTTGTCTCGGAATCAGGGATCAGCACCGCGAGCGGCACACATTCTCCGGTCTTAAACTTCGCAAGCGCTGGATAAGCGAGCATGTTCAGGCCCAGGCGCTTCAACCAGTCAGTGTCGAGACATGGTACCAGGCCGCTCGATTCTGCTTTTCCGCCACTGGCGTCGCTGGCAATAAAACGGAGATCCTGGGTCGAGATAAATTCATCGTTACGCAAGATGTCCACGCGATAGACACCCGGTGCCTGATGGCTACCTTTTTCAAAACGCGATAAATCTGCCACGGCGGCATCTTCTGCCGACAAAAACCCAGGGTTAAAGTAACTTTCCCCGGAGCTGATTACCGGCCACAGTGCGGTTACTATCATCGCTGCAAGCGGGGTGACTGACTTGTTGATCATCTGCCAGATATCCTTGTTGCGCAGATTACCTGCATCACAGCATTACGCCCGCTTGCACAGGCGTCACCGCGCCGTAGTCGTTCACCGTCTGGAAGGAGATAGCACCTTTCAGCACAGGCGAAACCGCCACTTGCGATACGCTCTTTGGCGCGACCATGGTATTGGCGAGCTTTTCGTTGCCGACTTTCAGATTGACGGTGCTGACGTAATACGGTGAAGGATTGTGAACGCTCAGTTGCCCGCCGCTGCGGCTAAAGCGCAGTTGTTTTAGCGCCTCTTCTGGCTGCATTTTCAAGTTTTGAGGACGCACAAACAGCTTGATGCGCGACAAAATCGCCAGTTGCAGTACGTTGCTGCCGTCGAGATTATTTTTATCGACCGAGGGAATCGCTTTTACGTTCATCCAGAAAATAGTTTCGCGGTCTGTTGGCAACGGTGGCCCGGCGTAAATAATACGAAGTGTGTTTTCGCTCGATGGCTCACTAACAAAAAGCGGAGGCGTGACAATAAAACTTTTATCTCTGGCACCTGCACTATTTTCAATCCACGAGTTCACCAGAAAGCGCTCTTTGTTATCACTATTATTAATTGAGAGCGATGTTTGTTTTGCCTCGGCAGGATAAATAACCCGTGTTGCACCCAGTGCAACGCCCCCGGCAGCTTGTGCATTAAAGCAAAACATTAACAGGCACAGCATTATGGCCGAGCCTTGTTTAAATAAAGTCGTCATCACACGGCACCATCATTATTACTAACATTAAAATGTTTAATTCAGGAATAATGAATTTCTGTTCGTCAATAAAAGAAGCCTCATTTCTGAGGCTTGCGTTATCCCTGCAAAACTTAATTATTCGTATTTCATTACAAATGTCGCATCAGCGTTGGCCTGGCCTGCTGTTGCGATGGCTGCGGTAGATTTATAGCGCGCGGTGAACGGCAGGGTGTTCGTCCCGTCAATCAGTGTCTGCGCGGTGGAGAAGACAGTACCATCCGGGGTCAACACTTTCGATTTGCTGTCGAGGATTTCGATACCGACGCCGCCAGCCGTGGTGCTGTTGTCACCCGAGTTAATCGCCAGAAGCGTAGGGTCGGTGCCGTCAGTCTGGCCTGAGAATGAGACAGAAGCCAGGGTGGAGACTGTGGTATCGCAATCGTTAAGCACGATGGTGAATGGGATCTGCGCGGAGGTGTCACCCACTTTAGTAAACGCCGCCGTACGGTATTGGCCCAGTTTCACCGTTTGATCGGAAGACTGCGTGCTCACCGCACAGGCCGCATTCACCAGTTCACCTTTAAAGTGAACCGTACCGCCATTTACAGTCACTACATCGGCCTGTGCTGCACCGCTCACTAATGCAATACCTGCAACCAAAGAGGACGCAATTTTGCTGAATTTCATCGAGATTCCTTTAATTATTAAATTACCCTGTGTGAATAATGCATCCTTCATTATTCCAGTGAATAACCGGGGTCATATATAGCCAACCCCCTCACCTCAATCCTTAAGGAGACATTTATTTATCGTTAGCAATGAAGTCTAAATTAATATTTAAAACACCATCTCTTCGACGATGAGCAATTTAAGTTAAATGAATATTTAATAACATGTAACAAACCTTTATCTTGCCTCAGCAATGTCCTATTAAGCTCTAAGATATCGACCTACGACTTCCGGATGGATGAGTGATGCTGACGAAGAAGCACCATGAAGGGTGACGCATGGTGAATGAAACAGATAAAACCTGGTACACTCAGCGCCAATTCAAGATATTCTTAGCAAATTGTTTTTACGCCGCTAATTTATTGATTCACTGGATCTGTCCTGATGATACCAAAAATGTTAAAAATGCCTTTGCTTCTGTTGGCATTGTTGTCTTGTTTAATGGTGATGCCTTTCCCGTCTCATGCGGATGACCCTACCGGGCAAACAGCTAGTGAAGAGCCGGTTAAGATCAATGCCAGCACGGTCATTCCCGCGTTGCAAAAGCGCCTGGATTCACTTAAGCAGCGAGTATCCGCGGCTAAAACCGATAAACAGTTCACCAGCCTAAATGACGATTCGCAAAAATTGGTGAGTGAAGCCGATAAGCTCGCCGTTGCACTGGCACCACAATTAACTCAGGTTCAGGCGCAATTGGATGTTCTTGGACCGGCACCGGCACCAGGGGCACTGGCCGAAACGCCGCAAGTTGTTAGCCAACGCAAACAACTGAACAACAGTAAAACCTTGCTCACCACACAAATCGAGCAAACCAAAGCCATTGCAGTTGCCGCGCAAAACCTCTCTTCGCAAATTTCTGGATTGCGCCGCGATGCGCTGAAAACACAAATTGCCCTGAATACCGGCAGTATTCTTGGCGAAAAATTCTGGTCACCCGTATTCGAACCCAACGACAAAGACGCTGCACGCTTCGGTGAATTTGGCACTCAGATTAGTGATGCCTGGGCCGAGGCCTGGAGCGATGAATGGCGAATAGGTTCGGGTATCTATCTATTACTCGCGCTGGGGATTGGGGTATTTGGTCGTTTCGGGCTGGATAAACCAATGAACTGGATTCTGCCTCGCTGGCTGCCGCAAGGCCGCTTTCGCCGCAGTTTCCTCGCCTGTTTCACAACTTTAAGTACTACGCTGACGCTGGGTATCAGCATGCAGTTGCTGTGCTATAACTTCACGCGCCTGCCTGATACCTCACCATGGGTTAATGAGTTTGCCGGACAATTGGTCGAGCTGACCTATTTTTCCGCGGTGATTGCCGGTCTTGGCATCGCATTGCTCTCCAATAGTCACCCTTCCTGGCGTCTGCCGGGTATTGCCGACCCGCTGGCAAAAACGCTGGCGTCATTCCCGATTTTACTGGCAGCCTTCATATTTATCTTCGGTATCATCGAGCAGTTGAACTCGCTGGTTGGAGCGAGTATCGATGCCACGTTATTTGGTAATGGTCTGGCCGCTTTGCTAGTTGCGCTCAATTGCCTGATTGCACCTGTTCGCGTCAACCGGATACGCAGGAAAATGCGTGCCGAAGGCGAGCAAACAGAAGCGCGTTCAACCGTTGCGGGCCTTATTCACCTCGTCATCAGCCTCACCGCTTTTGTTATCCTGCTGGCGCTGTTGATTGGCTACATTCCACTGGCCCGTTTCGTCACCTTTGAATTGTTGTGGATTGGCCTGGTGGTTTGCAGCCTGTATCTGCTGATTCACTTCGTGGTGGACTTGTGTGAAGCGGTATTCTCTCCGTCAACCCACAGCGGGAAAATCCTTAAAAGCACGCTGAGTCTCAACGACCGCCATCTGTCGCTTGCAGCGACGTTGTTCTCAGCGGTTGGGAAGACATCACTGCTGGTAATGGCAGCAGTCGCTTTGCTTAACGGTACCTTCGGCACGACAACGCCAATGGAGTTACTGACTAAAATCGCTGATATGTGGGGCGGTAAAGGCCTCGAAGGGATGAACATCATCCCGGCACATGCACTTAATGCGGTGTTGTGTCTGGTGGTGGGCTGGTACGTTCTGCGCTCAACTCGTCGCTGGCTGGATAACGATTTCCTGCCAAAAACCAATATGGACCGCGGCCTGCGTGCTTCGCTGGTAACACTGTTCACTAACGTCGGTTACGTGCTGATTATCATGCTCACGTTGTCGATGCTCGGTATCGAATGGAACAAACTGGCATGGATAGTCAGCGCCCTGTCGGTTGGTATCGGTTTTGGCTTACAAGAAATTGTGAAGAACTTTATTTCCGGCTTAATTCTGTTAACCGAGCGTCCGGTAAAAGTGGGCGATCTGGTGAGTATCAGCGGGGTTGAGGGTGATATCCGGCGTATCAACGTACGTGCCACAGAGATTCAATTAGGCGATAAATCAACGGTCATTGTGCCGAATTCCCAGCTTATTTCGCAGAACGTACGAAACGCCACTATGGGCAATGCGCAGGGTGTCGCAACGATTAGCCTGACTTTCCCGCTGGATATCGACCCTGAGCAAGTCCGTAATTTACTGCTTGAGGCATATAATCTGCATGAATCAATTCTGGAAACACCTCAGCCCTCAGTCAGCTTTAAAGAACTGGGGCCAACCGGGATTGTGCTGAGCGTTACCGGTTATGTGAACAGCCCGCGAATGGTCAGCTCAACGCGAAGTGACCTGCTTTATGAGATCCTCAAAATGCTGCGCGCGGCAGGAATTAGCCTTAGCCAGACACAAACGATGATCCTTGAGCAGCCGAGAAGCAAAGTTGTAACCGAAGAGTAAATCCCTGGCCGCAATGTGCTAAACCAGATTGCGGCCATCATTTATCACTATTAAGAATATTCACCATAAAACCCATTCACCAATTTGATATAAATCAGTATCGGTCATCTCGCCCGGCAGCATTATCTCGCTCCGGAAATATTTCCCTTCTCATATTCACGCTTGTGAATAGATTGAGAACAAATTCTGATAAGAGAGTTAATGATGAGCAAACTGAAAACGTTAGTGATGGTTCTGGGTTTTGTCGCTTTTTCTGCTAGTGCTGCGCTGCCGCTGTTCAACGGTAAAGGCCACCCGGGTGATGTACATATCGACCAGGGCGGCCCGGTTTACCTGAACGGCAAAGAGATGAAGCTGAAGAAGGTGAACGATAACTACTACGAAGCGACAGGCCAGGGCGTTGTGCTGTCTATCTCCATAAATCCGGACGGAACTGCAGGTGTCAGTTGGACCGGTAAACATCGCGCAAACGGAATGATTGTCTCTGCAGAGCAAGCCGCCATTGACGCTAAAGGCGTATCCGGTCGTCCACTGGATTGCAGCCGTAGTGACCTGACCAAAGCAGAAGCGAAAGCCTGCCAATAAAAAAACCGGTCATGGAAGACCGGCTTTTAGCACTGTTCAAATCAATTGCTATTAAGACAACAACTCAATCGGTTCTGAATTCCCGCGAGCGCGCCACAACACCACCCAGCGTTGAATCGACGCCACCATAATCACCAGACCCAATGCCACCATCACAATTGAAATCGTCCCATTGAAAATGTTGAAGCCTTTGGCTGCACTATTGAAGTAGACGTTTTTCACCATCCAGTAAGCCGCATAGTTTACTGTCACATATAGATAAGACAGTGGCACCAGGCAGGTCAGCACGTACCAACGTTTTTCTGACATACGCAGAATAATGGTTGCGCCAATCATCAGACCAATTGAAGCCATTAGCTGGTTAGAAACACCAAACAATGCCCACACTGAGTTGATATCGCCAGAGTTCAGCAAATAGCCCCACAACAGGCAAGCGACGATGCTGCAACCAATTGCACCCGGCATCCAGTTAGTGCGTTTGAGTGGTGGCCAAATATCGCCGAGGAAATCTTGCAGCAAGTAACGTGCAACGCGAGTACCGGAGTCTACGGCTGTCAGAATAAACACCGCTTCAAACATCACGACAAACTGGAAGAAGTAGGATGCCAGATGGCTGAACCACGGAATACGCGTAAAGATATCAGCCATACCGACGGCAAGTGTTACAGCCCCACCAGTACGTCCATAAAGGTCAAGACCGATAGATTCGCTAAGCTGCGGCAAATTCACCACATCCATACCAAGGCCAGCAAACACCTCGCGCGAGGAGTTAATGGCAAAGTAGTCAGCAGGATGCAACGAGGTGGCAGCGATAAGCGCCATCACGCCAACTACGCATTCCGCAAGCATCGCACCGAAAGCAACGGGCAGAATATCGTTCCATTTGTCGATTTGCTTAGGCGTGGTACCGGAACCGATAAATGCATGGAAACCGGAAATCGCGCCGCAGGCGATGGTGATAGAAATAAACGGCCATACCGGGCCTGCCAGTACAGGGCCATTACCATGGATGAACTGCGTCACCGCCGGGAACTGAATTTCCGGGTTGATGAACACCACACCAACGACCAGCGCACCGAAAACACCGATTTTCATAAAGCTTGAGAGATAACCACGTGGTGTCAGCAGCATCCAGACAGGCAGCGCGGTAGCAAAGAACGCGTAGAACGGCAGCACCAGGCTCACTGTTGAGGCACGAAGACTCAGCCACTCGCCAAATGAAGATTCCTGAATATATGGGCCAATGATCACACAGGCGAAGATAACAATGATCCCAACCCAGGTTGCACCGCGCATACTGCCGGTATAACGCTCCCAGAGGCCAACGCAAATCGCTACAGGGATAGTCATAAACACCGCAAACGTGCCCCATGGGTTACGTTCCAGCGCATGCACCACCACCATCGACAAACCCGCCATGGTAATGGTGATGATGAATAGCATCGCAAGCCCGGTACACCAGCCAGCCACCGGGCCAAGTTCCGCTTTTGCCACTTCTGAGAGTGACTTCCCGCGGTGTTTCATCGAGGCGAAAAGCACCACGGTGTCGTGCACCGCGCCACCCACCACACAACCGATAAGCAACCATAAGAAGCTCGGTAGATAACCGTATTGTGCCGCCAGAACAGGGCCTACTAACGGCCCTGCTGCCGCGATTGCAGCAAAGTGGCTGCCGAAGTTAACCCATTTTTTTGTTGGGACGTAGTCTTTGCCGTCCTCAAGAACATGTGACGGTGTGATTTCTGAGTCATCAGCATTCAGAACTTTACGGACGAAAAACACCCCATAAAGACGATAGCAGATGGTCAGAACACACAAAGTCGCGATAACAAAAGTTAGTGCGTGTTGCATAACCCACTCCATTGCCAAAGGTAAAAAGTTCAGCGCTATGCTGGCATGGGTTGGTTATGCAATAGGCGGGTGTTTTGGTGAGCGGTTGAATGGGGAGTTAAGCGGTTGCAAATGGGGGGGGAGCGGTTTTGGATTTCCTCTTGTCAGAGTGAGTCCTATGCCAGGACGGTGGTTTTCCGTTCACCTAAAAGTACTTCGATCCTTCATAAATCTGCGAACGGTGAACGTGCCAGGTGGCTCACGCCAGCCCCCTGGCAACCCCGGCGTCCGGCAAATCAATCGCCGCAAGCGGTAAACCTCCATTTTTCCTCCGTGTCCGGGTCGGTTGCGATTCGTTCCAGACGATCGCGCCCTCCAGCCGTTCCCGACGGCTGGACCCGGCCACCTGGACTCAAAATGGAGGCGATTGAAGCCGGAACCAAAGGTCAACTTCAACTTCAACTTCAACTTCAACTTCAAAACCAAAACCAAAACCAAAACCAAAACCAAAACCAAAACCAAAACCAAAACCAAAACCAAAACCAACAGACCACACCGCGCTGGTTTTGACCTTGTTCCCGGCTTCAATCGCGCCGTTTTTTACCCTTCAGTCGGGGTCACGTGGTCGGGAACCACGTGAGTGAGCGATCGTCGGACAAAAATGTCAGGAACATTTTTGAACAACGCTTGCGTTGGCCACGAAGTGGTTCGGCACAGGGATGTGCCGAATAAACGAGTCGCGAACGACACCGAATGTTGGGTGAAAAACGGTGTTTACCGCGCAGCGGCGATTGATTTGCCGGGCGACGGGGTCGTAAGGGGGATGTCGTAATCCCCCTTACCCGTTCACCGTTCATCGATATTTATGGGATCTAATAACTTCCAGGTGAACGGAACACCACCGTGCCCAACATAATCCCCCAGTTTACTTCTGCGCTGGTCTCAGCGCCTTAACCTGATCCACCGTCACATCCCCCGGCAAACCACCCCATGTCACACGCAGATAATTCACCAATTCGGCAATTTGCTCGTCGTTCAGACGATCGCCAAACCCTGGCATACTTTGCATACTCTCCCCGTTAGGGAAATTCTGCGCAGGCAGGCCGTCCATCACCGAAACGATCAGGTTCTTCGCATCGGGCTGGCGCAGCGTCGCGTTGTTGAGCATCGAAACCGCAACGTGCGGTTTGCCTTCGCCTTCACGAGCGTGGCAGCCAGCGCACTGATCCAGATACGTCATGCGCCCTGCTTCGTTACCCTGGCCGAGTTTCGCCGGGATCGCCGCCGGAGGCGCTTCGCCCATCAGGTACGTCGCCATCGCTTTTTGATCTTCAGGCGTCAAATGCTGCGTGCTCAGATCCACCACCATGTGCATTTCGCTAAACGCACTGCCCTGTGGCGCAATGCCAGTGGTGAGGAATTGCTTCACGTCGCCCGGCGTCCAGCCGCGTTGCGCTAACGCTTTCGGCGTAATATCCGGTGCCATAAAGCGCCCTAACTCGCCGCCCTGCATCGCTTTGTCGAGCTTCATCTGGCCGAGTAATCCGCGTTCGGTGTGGCATTCGCCACAGTGCCCAAGCACGTCAGCCAGATAACGCCCACGCTGCCAGTCGGCTGAGTTGCCGGTGGAAATAGCAGGCAATGGATCTTTGTCATGGAACATAATATTCCAGCCAATCAGCGCGATACGCTGGTTGAACGGGAAGGTCATTTCGTTATCCGGCGTCTTCACGTCTACCGCCGGGCGGGTCATCAGATACGCGTAAATATCGTCAGAATCCTGGCGCGAAATATTTTTGTACGAGGTGTATGGCATCGCAGGGAACAGATGGCGTCCGGTTGGGCCAACGCCCTCGGTCAACGCTTTATAGAAATCATCTTTCGTCCAGCGACCAATTCCGTAATCAGCCGACGGGGTCAGGTTGCTGCCGTAGATCGTGCCGTATGGGGATTCCAGCGGGTAGCCGCCCGCCAGCGGTGCGCCGCCGGATGCCGTGTGGCAAGCCGCGCAGTCAGCCGCTTTGGCAAGATAACTGCCGCGCTCGATTTGCTCTTTGCTGGCGGTGACTTTTTGCACCGGGCCGTCATAGGTGCGGTATTCCCGCCAGTACAGAATCGCCACGATAATGGCGATAATCACCAATACGATTAGCGTGAGACGCTTTTTCATTTCACCGCCTCCTTCACCAGCCCCGGCGTTTTCAGCACCACGTCGCGCACGGCTTCGTAGTAACGCACGTAGCCGGTGCAGCGGCAGATGTGGTTTTCCAGCGCCTGGGAAATTGCGCCTTCCAGTTCGTCGCGCTCGATCGGCTCGCGCTTGAGTTTCTCAACAAAAATCGTCGCGGCATTCACAAAGCCCGGCGTGCAGTAGCCGCACTGGAAGCTGTAGTGATCGAGGAATGACTGCTGGATTGGCGAAAGCTCGACGACTTCGCCCTGCTCGTCAACTTTAGCGTGGCCTTCCACGGTGCGGACTTTTTTGCCGTTAAAGAAATGCGCGCCGGTAATGCAGGTGCGCACTTCTTCGCTGGTGCCGCTTGGATTATCGACAATCGCCACACAGGCGTGGCAAATGCCCTGCCCACAGCCGAGGCGCGAACCGGTCAGATAAACGTATTCGTGGAGGAAATCGATCATCATCAACCCTTCCGGCACGTCAATCGGGCCGTACGGTTTATTGTTGATGGTCAGGGTCATTGGTTTGGTTTTGATGCTCATGGTAATACCTCACGAATATTTTCAGCACGGACAGGCAAATCACGGAAACGGTGACCGGTGGCGTCGGCAAGGGCGTTAACAATCGCGGCGACTACCGGGATCATCACGACTTCCGCCATGCCTTTTGGTGGATCAGTTTCCGAAAGCGCAGGCAGGATATCGCCGGTCTGTTTCCAGACTGCAACATCGCTGGCGCGCGGCATGTGGTAACGGTTGAAGTTCCATGTTCCGTTACCCGGCCCGTCTTCGTAGAGAGGTAAATATTCGTGGAGCGCGTGGCCGATACCCATCGCCAGCCCGCCCTGCAACTGCCCGGAAACCAGTTCCGGCACAATCAAGTTGCCGCATTCCATAATCGAGTGGTGATTGAGCAGTTCGACTTCGCCGGTTGCGAGGCTGACCGCAATTTCTGCCAGCGTGCCAACCGCGCTGTAGTACGTCACCGCCGCGTTGTTACGCTGGGTTGGCGGGTAATAAACGTGTTCGCGAGCAAGCGTTACGAATTCGCCGTTGCCGTTGCGCACCGACAGGCCGTCAATCGGCAGGCGTCGGCTTTGTTCGCCCAGTTTGAAATCAGCTTCTGCCCACTGCCAGCGGTTAAATACGTGCACCGCAGCACCGGTCATCAGCCCCATTTCGTGGGCTTTTTTCGCCAACAATTCGATGCTGAGAATTTCCATTCCGGCCGCGGTTAAGCCACCTTCAACCCAACGGGCGTCGTCGATACGCACCACTAACGGTGCCGCCTGGCCGCCGCCGATTCCGGTACTCCAGATTGCCATCGCCGCAGGCCACACGCCCTGTTCGAAGACTAAACGCGCCGCTTCACGCGTGCTGTGCGAGAAGTAAAAGGCCGAGTTGCTGGCGCTCGATGGCGAGCAGTAAGACGGTGACCACGCCGGATTAGCCGCCAGTTTGTCCTGCTCTTCCTGGGACATAATGTACGGGTCGCCGCTGGTGACAATCGGCAGTGAACTCCAGTCGGTGACGGAGAAATGCGCTTCGTCGGCAGGTTTCCCCAACCATTGCGCGCACAATACCGATTGCGAGGTCGACATGCCGGTGCCCATTTCCGCGCCGCTGTGGTGCAGCGTGATGCGCCCGTCGGCGCTCAATTCCACACGCGCAAACGAGGTTTCGGCACCAGTGCCAAAGTCTTTTTGCACGCAGCCGAAGCCGACGCCGTAGCGCTTGCCCGGATTTTTCATTTCAAATTCGGCTTTGCGTTCAGCACGTTTCAGCCAGATTTCATGTTTTGCCGCTTTCGCCAGCACTTCATCCACGCGAATCGCCCCGGCCGGAATGGCGCCCTGGGTGTTTTTCATGCCGGATTTCAGCGCGTTGCGCATACGGAATTCGATTGGGTCGATATTCAGCTCGGCGGCGATTTCATCAACCATCATTTCGGTGGCGGCCATGCTTTGCAACGTGCCGTAGCCGCGAGCGGAACCGGCGTCAATAGCGCGGGAAGCGATGCCGACTGCCGACAAATCACTTTTCGGGAAGTAGTAAATGGATTGCGCAGCCGTAGCGCCGACCATGGCAACTGATGGCGTAAAGTTACTGCGCCCGCCGCCGTTGGCGGTCATATCGCCTAAAAACGATTGCAGCACGCCGGTCTGTTTGTTCACCGCGATGGTGTAATTCATGTCAAACGCGTGGCGTTTGATTGAGGTCTGGAACTGCTCGTAGCGGTCGTTGGCGAGGCGCACCGGATGACCGTCGCCATACATCGCGGCAACCGCGCCGTAATACGGGAAGTTATAGTGATCTTTCGAGCCGTAGCCCACGGTGTAACACGGATGCAGAATTAGCTGTTTTACCGGCGCAGTGGCTTTTGCCAGCATGCGCGGCATTTCGTCGGCCACTTCCTGCGGGGACTGCGTCGGCACCACCATATGCAGCGTTTGTGTGGCAGTGTCGAACCAGCCGTTGGCGTTATCCGGCTCAAGAGCGGCGGTGTCGATGGATTGCGAGGTGTAGCGGCGGTTCATCACCAGCCAGTTCTGCGGCGGGTTTTTCAGCTCGGCGGCAATTTGAGAAGCATAGAACATGCCTTCCTCATCCAGCTTGCCGCCTTCGCGCCCTTCCGGCCAAACCGGCAAATGCTTTTTCATCGACACCGGGAAAATCGGCATGTCTTTCAGGCTGGAGAAATGATCGTCATCCTGCGAGGTAGCGCCGCCGACGCGCACGAAGCGGAAGGTTCCCCATGGGTCACGTTCCAGCGGGCCGGTTTCGGCACCGTACTGAATCACTTCATCTTTGAATTTCAGTTTGTCTTTGGCGAAACGGAAACGGGCAAAATCGTGGTAGATCAAAATCGCCACGGCCTGGCCGAGATACGCCGGAGTTTTGCCGGTTGGCAGCAGCATGTCTTCGCCGTAGAACGCCGGGAATGCCAGGCCATCACGCGCCAGATCCTCAGCGGTGACGATGCGATCCGGTTTCAGCTCATCGCCCAATAAAGAGAGATCGATACCGCTAAATAGCCTGTCGGCTTTAGTGGTGCGCAAAATAAAGGCGTGAGCCTGTTTCTGCGGCCAATGAGGCATGTCAATCGCACGAATATCACGGGCAAAAACTTTCTGCCCAATCACTTTTGATTGCCCGTCGATTCGGAAACGGATGCGTTTGTTTTTAGCATCCCAGTTCGGCGAGTGCAGAATTTTTTGTTCGAACAGCGCGGCATACGCACGGCTATAGAGAGGGGCAAGATACACCGCGACTCCGGCTACCACCGCGCGTTTAATAAAACTGCGCCGTGATGGATTAAAATTGCTCATAAAACATCCCATTTAAATTTATTATTGTCTTTTTTTCAAACAATTATGCGTAGTTCTTATTCATTTCCGTAGTGAATATAAGTATATATATTTAAGCTAAACCATGTGAGAATTAACATCTCATTTTCATAAAAAAAACATTGTTGCGCAAATTACACATCATATTGCGTAATCAGGAAGGTAGTGAGGAATCACCCTTGAACATGAAAGCAGGCATTATTATTGCCGCCGCAGGATGTGCCGAACGCTTCAAAAAAGCGGGCGGCGAAGGCAATAAACTTAACGCGTTGCTCAACGACAACAGCGTGTTTGCGCAAACGCTATGTAATGCACTGGCTTCTGGCCTGCAAGTGCATGTAGTGACGCGGCCGGAAAACAGCAAGGTTCAAGCGTTGTGCCTCGCACAGCAGATTCCCGTTACGCTGATTGAAAGTTCTGGGTTGGGTGAGTCGATCGCAGCCGGTGTTCGCGCGAATGCGTACTGGCAAGGCTGGCTGATTCATCTTGCGGATATGCCTTTTGTTCCACCGGCGGTGTTTGTGGAGGTGGCCGATGCACTGAAATCTCACACGCTGGTGCGGCCATGTGTTAGCACACAACCGGGTCATCCCGTGGCCTTCGACCGTAACTGGTACAGCAAACTCAGTCAGTTAACCGGTGACAACGGCGCGCGTGAGTTGTTACGTGGCGAGTCCGTGCACCTCATCGAAATTGAAGATGCCGATTCCCAGCGCGATTTTGATCTCCCATCACAACTGGTTCAAAGGAGTGAGTAATCATGCAACACATTGATATTAGTGTGATTCACCAGGCTCGTGAATGGCTGGAACAACAACCCGTCTGGTTATGTACGGTTTTAAATACCTATGGTTCCTCACCCCGTTCACCAGGTGCGTTAATGGTGGCAACAGCCGACAATCGTTTTTGTGGTTCACTTTCCGGTGGCTGTGTAGAAGAGGATTTTTTGCAGCGTATTGCTCAGGGTGAATATCAGCAAGCCAGCCAGATTGTACGTTATGGCGAAGGTGGTCTGGAGCCGGGTATTGCGTTGCCCTGCGGCGGGATGCTGGATATTTTGGTGGAATATCTCTCTGCCACCCCCAGCAATATTATGTATCTGGAAAAGATGGCCGCTGCGCTGGCTGGCCATTTTGCCTTGCAAAAACGTCTGACGCTTCCCGAGCCTTGTCGCCACCTTGAAGTTACCGAATTTGCCGATATCACCCAGGTTGAGCGCAACGGGCAGCAGATTACTTTGCATGTCGCCGCCGCCCCGCGCCTGCTAATTGCCGGGCTTTCCAGCGTTGCGCTGTACTGCGCCGATTTTGCCAGCTCGTTGGGTTTTGAAGTCTTAGTTTGCGAGAATCGCCCGGAAGCGCTGGAAAATTTCTCCGCACAGCTTAAAGCCGACATCACGCTGCTGAAACAATTTCCCGCGAACTATCTCGAACAAAATTCCTGCCACGCGAATACGGCAATTGTCGCGCTAACCCACGATCCACGCATGGATGATTTAACCATGATGGAAGCGGTGAATACGCCCGCGTTTTATATTGGCGCAATGGGTTCGCAGAAAAACAGCGCAAAGCGGCTGGAGCGTTTGCAAAAAATCGCCGAATTAAATCCTGAAGAGTTGCAGCGTATTCATGCGCCGATTGGCCTGCCGCTGGGCAGCAAAACGCCGGCTGAAATTGCGTTGGCGGTGATGGCAGATATTGTGAAGCGGAAGAACGAAGCGCGGGGATAGCATCGGATATTCGAGGTTTTGTGTCGGATGACGCTGGCGCTTATCCGACCTACGAAATGCATTCGTATAGTGGATAAGCGCAATAAATCTTACTTCTTCGCTACGTGTACGCGTGCAGTTAAACCACGCAGGAAGTAGCGCAGGAACTGGTCGCCGCATTCGCGGAAGTTTTTGTTCTCTGGGGCGCGCATCATCGCGGTAATTTCTGGCATAGAGATACGGAATTCTTGTGAGGTCAGAATTTCCAGCACGTCGTCAGTTTTCAAATCAAACGCAATACGCAGCTTTTTCAGGATGATGTTATTGGTCATCTTGCGTTCGATTTTTGGTGCCGGTTTGCTTTCGTCTTTGCCGCGCTTGAAGTAAATCAGGCCGTTCAAGAAGTTTGCCATCAGGATATCCGGGCAAAGTTTAAAGTTCTCTTCGTCTTCTTTTTTGGTCCAGGTAACAATCTGCTCGGCAGTAACGGCAGTGTCGGTCAGGGCGAAGATTTTCACCATGTCGTCGTTGCCCAAATTCAGCATGTAGCGCACGCTGCGTAATACGTCGTTATTCATCATAGTGGTGATTCTCTCGTTCTAAATCTTGCAAGCGGGGGTATTTCTAAAGCGGGCAGTATATAGCGTTCTGCTGCCGCGCGCAGATTTAGTAATGAAGTCGGCACTGGAAAATGGTGAGGAGGTCGTCACTAACACTATAAACCAGACGGTCAGCATCATTGATTCGTCGGGACCACAGCCCGCTGAGGTTTTCACGTAAAGGTTCAGGTTTTCCCAGTCCATCAAAAGGATTTCTTTGAGCATCTTCAATGAGTTTATTGATGCGCTTTAAGGTTTTTTTATCCTGCGTTTGCCACCAGAGATAATCCTCCCAGGCGTGATCGGTCCACGCGAGCAGCCTATTCGCCGTCTTCATCGATAATCTCTCTCCGTGAGATTTTGCCTGCCTGTGCCTGCGCAATGGATTCCATCAGGCGAGTCGCATTTGCCGGAGAACTCAGCAGATGTACGGTTTCCATCAAAGAATTGTAGTAATCCAGTGACATCACTACCGCATCTTCAGCATCCCGACGGGTGATAACCGTGATATCGGCATTGTCTACAACTTCATCAAGAACCGTTTTGAGCCGATTACGGGCTTCGGAGAATGTAATAACCTGCATGATCGCTCCACTTGTGCAATTTATAGTACAAGTATAAGTCAGCAAATGGATAAAAACTAGACTGCCTTTAGCCCCAGTGCCTCTTTTAGGCTCTTCAAATAACGCCGACTCACCGGGACTGACTGCCCGTCGCGCAGCATCAACTCGGCTTGCCCGCCATCTTCAAAGCGGATCTCTTTGAGATGCACCATATTGACCAGGTATTGACGATGGCAGCGCACCAGCGGTGTGCGGCTTTCGAGCGTGCGCAACGTCAGTTCGGTAAAGCCTTCAGCGCCCTGCGCATTGGTGACATATACCCCACTCATGCGGCTGCTGGCATACATCACTTCTTCCATCTGGAGCAGGTAAATCCGGCTCTGCCCGGTACAAGGGATAAATTTAAGATCTTCCTGGTTAGGCGCAAGCAGTGTCATATCCTGATCGACGCGCACATGGCGCAGGCGGTGTAGGGTTTTCTCCAACCGTTTGCTGTCTATTGGTTTAAGCAAATAGTCGAACGCATGTTCTTCAAAAGCTTGCACCGCGTACTCGTCAAAGGCGGTGAGAAATACGATGTAGGGGCGCTGTTCAGGGTCAAGCATGCTCACCATTTCCAGCCCACTGATGCGCGGCATCTGGATATCAAGAAACACCACGTCCGGATGCAAGCGATGCACCGCGCCGATGGCTTCTACCGCATTACCACACTCCCCCACGACTTCAATGTCAGGCTCGTTTTGCAGCATGATGCGCAAATTCTCTCGCGCCAGCGGTTCATCATCGACAATCAGCACTTTTAACATGGGGTTTCCTCCAGAGGTAAACGTAGAGTAATACGGGTAAATCGATCTGACTCATAATCCACTTTAATACCGCAATCATCGCCGTAACGGGCGCGCAGACGTTTATCTACCAGACTCATCCCAAGTCCACTGGACGTGTTTTTTTCCTGATATAAACCGGCGTTGTCTTCAATAGAAAGCTGCAAATAATCTCCATTCTGGCAAGCATTAACCGTCACCTCCCCAACACCAAGCAACTGCGAAGTGCCGTGCTTAATGGCATTTTCAACAATGGGTTGCAGAGTGAAAGCCGGTAACTGCACCTGCGAAAGTGACTGAGGAATATTCAGTTGCACGCGTAAACGTGACTGAAAACGCGCCTGTTCGATTTGCAGATACGCATTTACATGTTCGATTTCATCGGCGAGCGTCACAATCTCGCTTGGGCGCTTGAGGTTTTTACGAAAGAACGTCGAGAGATATTGCACCAACTGGCAGGCCTGCTCGTTATCCCGGCGGATCACCGCCACCAGCGTATTCAAAGCGTTAAACAGAAAGTGCGGGTTCACCTGTGCGTGCAGAAGCTTGATCTCTGACTGCGTAAGCATCTGCTTTTGTCGTTCATATTGCCCCGCTAAAATTTGCGCAGATAGCAGCTGCGCGATGCCCTCACCCAGCGTGCGGTTAATTGAGCTAAACAGGCGGTTCTTCGCTTCATAAAGTTTGATGGTGCCAATCACGCGGCTATTTTCACCGTACAGAGGGATAACAAGCGTCGAACCGAGTTTGCAATGCGGGTGCAGTGAACAACGGTACGGCACTTCATTGCCGTCGGCATAGACCACTTCGCCGCGTTCAATTGCCTGCCAGGTATATTCAGACGAGATCGGGCTGCCAGGTAAATGATGGTCGGCACCGATTCCAGTAAACGCCAGCAGCTTCTCGTGATCGGTAATAGCAACGGCTCCGATATCCAGCTCCAGATGTAACACCTGTGCCACTTTCATACTGTTTTCCTGGTTAAAACCCCGGCGCAGAATCCCTTCTGTCGAGGCCGCAACTTTTAACGCGGTTGCCGAGAATGCCGAGGTGTATTTCTCAAACATCGCGCGCTTGTCGAGCAAAATACGCATAAATAACGCAGCACCCACGGTGTTGGTTATCATCATCGGAGCGGCGATACTTTTCACCAGATTCAACGCATCGGCAAACGGGCGAGCAATCAACAAAATAATGCCCATCTGGAAGAATTCAGCCAGCAGCGTAATACCGCCTGCGGTCAACGGATTAAACAGCAAATCGCTGCGCCCACGACGAATCAGCAAACGGTGCAGCAGCCCACCAAGTAGCCCTTCGACAATGGTGGAAACCATGCAACTTAGCGCAGTCATGCCTCCCATCGAATAACGATGTAAGCCCCCGGTTAAACCCACCAGTCCGCCAACCAGCGGCCCGCCGAGTAACCCGCCCATAACCGCGCCAATCGCCCGCGTGTTAGCAATGGAATCGTCGATGTGCAGCCCAAAATAGGTGCCCATAATGCAGAAAATGGAGAACGTGACGTAGCAGAGTAATTTGTGTGGTAAACGTACTGTGACCTGCATCAGCGGGATAAACAGTCGCGTTTTACTCATCAACCAGGCGATAACCAGGTAGACGCACATCTGCTGAAGCAGCAGTAACACCAGGTTAAACTCGTACATTGCGCCCGCCATTGAGTGTTAAACGGCGCGTAACATACAACGATGTGGCTTAACTTTCTTTGAAGGGTTTCAATAATTTTTGATTTTGGGAATAAATATCCCTCTCCCCAGGCTGTCTCTTAGTCACATCTTTGTGAGAAGGGAGACAGTTCCGTTCACCCGATGTTCATTGTTTCATATAGCCACTGAACTGGTGAACGTCTTAGGGTGACCACCGTCGTCACCCTAAGAACCCGGACTCCCGGCAATTTAATGACCGGGCGCCTGGATTATCAAGGGGTTGGCGTTAACCCCTTGATACGTTCACCGTTTTCGGGAATTAAAGAGATAACAGAACGCACGGGTGAACGGAAAATCAACGAGGCTTACAGGTCTCACCCTGACAAAATGCCCGGGTGAGTTGTGTATAAGAGACAGCCCCCAGGGGAGGGAAAGAGGCTGGTTTTCTCCTTCTCCCTCAGGGAGAAGGCAGGGATGAAGGTGGTTTTAAATCAAACCGCTCTGAACGCAATATCCGCAGGGATCACTTCGCCTTCCCAGTAAAGCTGCGCTGCAACGCTACCCGCCAGTTGACGGTAGATAGCGGTAAACTCGCTTTCTGGACGGTTGATCACCGTTGGCTTACCGGCATCAAGATCTTCACGCAGAGTAATGTGCAGCGGCAACTGGCCCAGTAATCTGGTGTGATATTGATCCGCCAGTTTCTGTGCCCCGCCGGTGCCAAAAATCGCCTCATTGTGACCGCAGTTGCTGCAAATATGCATGCTCATGTTTTCAACGATACCCAGCACTGGCACATCAACTTTCTCAAACATCACAATGCCTTTACGGGCGTCGATCAACGCAATATCTTGCGGCGTGGTCACCACAACAGCACCCGTTACGGGAATGTTCTGCGCAAGTGTGAGTTGAATATCACCGGTGCCTGGCGGCATATCCAGCACCAGATAGTCGAGATCCGGCCACATGGTTTCTTGCAGCATCTGCAAGAGTGCCTTGCTGGCCATCGGCCCGCGCCACACCATGGCGTTTTCATCAGTGACCAGATAACCAATGGAGTTGGTTGCCAGGCCATGCGCCAGAATTGGCGTCATATGCGTGCCGTCGGGAGACGTTGGGCGTTCGTGTTCCGCACCCAGCATCGTTGGGATAGACGGGCCATAAATATCCGCATCCAGAATCCCGACTTTCGCCCCTTCGGCAATCAGCGCCAGCGCCAGGTTCACCGCGGTACTCGACTTGCCGACACCGCCTTTGCCTGAGGTCACCGCAATAATGTTCTTCACGCCATTAATGCCGGGGTGATTTTTCACACGCTTTAAGGTGGCAATGTTGTGGCTGAGTTTCCAGTCCACCGCTTTCGCCCCAGTAATGCGTAGCAAATCCGAGCTGCACTGCTCTTGCAGCGCTTCAAAACCACTGCGCCAGACGAACGGCATCAATAGCTCAACATGCAGCGTGTCGTCTAACATCGCGACATGATGCAAGGCTTTAAGCGCGGTCAGATTATGTTTGAGGGTTGGGTGCTGAAAATTGGCCAGTGTCCCGGCGACCATCGCGCGTAGCTGCTCGGGGGAACGACTTGACGGGGATTGCGAATTCATCCCGGCTCCTTATGTTTTTATTGTCGGACATTGCAGTTTGTTAAGCATACCAGATGCGACCAGGCGCGATAAAATTTCCTTGATCGCCTTGTGTGGTTTACCACAAGGCGGCTCTCAGTTAACATCTAAGGCCCTTTTCTATTTAGAAGATGCAATTTCTACTATGGCTCATACCGCGAAAAAATTATTGGTAACGTGCGCACTTCCGTACGCTAACGGCTCAATCCACCTTGGTCACATGCTGGAGCACATCCAGGCTGACGTCTGGGTCCGTTACCAACGAATGCGCGGCAACACGGTTAACTTCATCTGCGCAGACGATGCACACGGTACGCCTATCATGCTGAAAGCACAGCAGTTAGGGATTACCCCAGAGCAGATGATTGCCGAAATGAGTCAGGAGCATCAGACTGATTTTGCTGGCTTTAACATCAGCTACGATAACTATCACTCCACGCACAGCGACGAAAACCGCGAGCTGGCGTCGCTGATTTATGGCCGTCTGAAAGAGAACGGTTTTATTAAAAACCGCACTATTTCTCAGCTTTTCGACCCGGAAAAAGGCATGTTCCTGCCTGACCGTTTCGTAAAAGGCACCTGCCCGAAATGTAAAGCACCTGACCAGTACGGCGATAACTGTGAAGTTTGTGGCGCAACATACAGCCCAACCGAGCTGATTAACCCGCAATCCGTGGTTTCTGGCGCAACACCTGTAATGCGTGATTCCGAGCACTTCTTCTTTGATTTGCCGTCGTTTAGCGAAATGCTGCAAGCATGGACTCGTTCCGGTGCGCTGCAAGAACAAGTGGCGAACAAAATGCAGGAGTGGTTCGAGTCTGGTCTGCAACAGTGGGATATTTCCCGCGATGCGCCTTATTTCGGTTTCGAAATTCCTGATGCACCGGGCAAATACTTCTACGTCTGGCTGGATGCGCCAATTGGCTACATGGGTTCATTCAAAAACCTGTGCGACAAACGCGGTGATACAGAAAGCTTTGACGAATACTGGAAGCAAGATTCCACCACCGAGCTGTATCACTTCATCGGTAAAGACATCGTTTATTTCCACAGCCTGTTCTGGCCTGCCATGTTGGAAGGCAGCGGTTTCCGCAAGCCAACCAACCTGTTTGTTCACGGCTATGTGACGGTGAATGGCGCGAAGATGTCCAAATCTCGCGGCACGTTCATTAAGGCGAGCACCTGGCTGAACCACTTTGACGCCGATAGCCTGCGTTACTACTACACCGCTAAGCTCTCTTCACGTATCGACGATATCGACCTGAACCTGGAAGATTTCGTGCAGCGTGTGAACAGCGACATCGTTAACAAAGTGGTTAACCTGGCATCGCGTAACGCCGGCTTTATCGCCAAGCGTTTTGATGGCCAGCTGTCTGCTGAAATTGCTGACCCGGCGCTGTACAAAACCTTTACCGACGCGGCACAAAGCATCGGCGAAGCGTGGGAAAGCCGTGAGTTTGGTAAAGCCGTGCGTGAAATCATGGCGCTGGCAGACGTTGCAAACCGTTACGTCGATGAGCAGGCTCCGTGGGTTGTGGCAAAACAGGAAGGCCGTGATGCTGACCTGCAAGCCATCTGCACCATGGGTATTAACCTCTTCCGCGTGCTGATGACCTGGCTGAAACCGGTTATCCCTACGCTTGCTGAACGTGCTGAAGCATTCCTGAACTGCGAACTGAGCTGGGATGCTATCCAGCAGCCGCTGCTCGACCACAAAGTAAATAATTTCAAAGCGCTGTATAACCGCATTGAGATGAAACAGGTTGAATCACTGGTTGAAGCGTCGAAAGAAGAAGTGAAAGCGGCTGCCGCTCCGGTGACTGGCCCACTGGCTGATGACCCGATTGGTGAAACCATCGCGTTTGATGATTTCGCGAAAGTGGACCTGCGCGTTGCACTTATTGAAAAAGCGGAATTTGTTGAAGGCTCTGACAAGCTGTTGCGTCTGACGCTGGACCTTGGCGGTGAGAAACGTAACGTATTCTCCGGCATCCGTTCTGCTTATCCAGACCCGGCCACGCTGGAAGGCCGTCTGACCATTATGGTGGCAAACCTGGCACCGCGTAAAATGCGCTTCGGCATCTCGGAAGGGATGGTGATGGCGGCAGGTCCTGGCGGGAAAGATATCTTCCTGTTAAGCCCGGACAGCGGTGCGCAAGCCGGTATGGCAGTTAAGTAATCGCAACTGAGTAACATCTTTAATGGCTCCCCTAACCGGGAGCCATTTTTATTTCCCGCCAAGGGTATATATCTAAAAATTAACTTAGCTTTGCCACCAGCAAATCTTTAAGTTATGCGTAATCGTTATTTAAGTTATCAATTTGTAATTTTTATACTGCGGACTCACTTCTCCATTAATGGTCCGCCACTATGACAATTCATTCTTCACATTCTGACGTTGAATTTAAAAACCTGACTATTCGCCGCGTTGCCGGAAATATTGGCGCTGAGATTGTTGACTTCAAAATAACACCTGACATCGATGAAAATATATTTTCGCAAATAGAAGCTGCGCTGGTGAAATATAAAGTTCTCTTTTTCCGTAAGCAGACACAATTAAATGACGAATCTCACCAGGCATTTGGTGCACGATTTGGCAAAGTTGTCGCACATCCTACCGTCCCGGCACCTACCGGTACCAAACTCTTCGAACTGGATGCCTCTAAAGGCGGCGGCAGAGCAGATTCCTGGCATACCGATGTCACCTTCGTTGAAGCTTTCCCAAAAATTTCTATTTTGCGTGGCGTCAAAATTCCTGAATACGGTGGCGATACCGTGTGGGCAAATACCGCGACGGCTTATGAAAACCTGCCTGAAGAGTTAAAGCGCTTTGCTGAAAGCCTGCGAGCGGTTCACAGCAATGATTATGACTATGGCGCAGACCGTATTGTGGCCGAACAGCAGCGTCTGGATCATCACCGTAAAGTCTTTGTTTCTGCGGTTTATGAGGCAGAGCATCCGGTTGTCCATGTGCACCCTGTAAGCGGCGAAAAAGCACTGCTGCTCGGGCATTTCTTCAAACGCTTATCTGGCTTTAGCAGCCGTGAATCATCACGCCTGTTTGAGCTGCTGCAAAACCGTGTCATCCAACTGGAAAATACCGTGCGCTGGCAGTGGCAACAAGATGACGTGGTGATTTGGGATAACCGGGCCACCCAGCATTACGCGGTCAATGATTACGGTACGCAACCGCGCCTCGTACGCCGCGTCACCATTGAGGGCGATGCCGCTGTTGCCGTTGATGGCAGCCGTAGCCGCACCCTGAGCCGCCCGGACGCGCAATCTCCCGTCAGCGAAGTGGCTTAAGCCGCGAAATAAAAAGGAAGAGAATGATGCAACGTCGGGATTTATTGAAAGCGATGGCGGCCTTCGGGGTGTATGCGATGGTACCGTCTTTTGCACGCGGCGCTAACGGTGCCAAAAAGTATGATGGCGTGACGCTGAATGTCTCGACGTTTAGCACCGCCTACCCCACTTTACTGCGCCAGTGGCTACCGGAATTTGAAGTGTTGACCGGAGCGAAAGTGAACTTCGATACGCCCGCGTTTCCAGTTTATAACCAGCGAGCGGACCTCGAGTTATCCACCAAAGGTTCCGCCTACGACGTAGTCAACGTGACCTTTATCTACACCAGCCGCTGGATAAACTCCGGCTGGTTAACACCGCTGGACGAATTCATCGCTAACCCAAATCTGACCAGTGCCGAGTGGGATGTGCACGATTTCCTGGCCGGTGGGCTGGGGCCGGAAACCGGGCGGGATGGCAAACTTTACGGTATTCCCTGGGTGCTCGAAGGGATGCTATCAGGTGCCTCGCGCTTTGATTTGGTGACGCAAGCAGGGCTTAAATACCCTGACACCACCGACGATCTGGTTAAGGTTTTCCAGGCCGTCAATAAAAAGGAACGTGTGTCGGCTTATGTGACCGATAGCCATTACGGCTGGACGTTCATTCCTTATCTGCAAGCGTTTGGTGGCAACGTCTTTCGCAATCCGCCTGACGACCTGTTCCCGACACTTGATACCCCAGAGGCTATCGCCGCTGCGGACTATTTTGCACGACTTATCCGCGAGTTTGGCCCGAACGGTGGCCTGACTTACACCGCCGATCAATCGACTCAGGCACTAAAATTAGGACGGGTTAATTTCTCCGACTCAAGCCAGGCCTACCTGGCGCAGCTTGGCGATCCGGCATCTTCACGCACATTAAAAACCGTGAATTTCGGCCAACTGGTACAAGGGCCTGCAGGGCGCTTCCCAGGAATGGCGGTACACGCGCTGGGCATCCCTGCCGGTTCGAAAAATAAAGAAGCGGCGTGGGCATTTATTCAGTGGGCGCTTTCTAAGCAAACCACGCAGCGGGCGGTTCAGGCGGGGTACGGTTCGCCAACACGTCGAAGCGATATTGATTCCCAGGCCTATCGCAGTAAGCAAATTATCAACGGTGTCGATTTGGCCCAGCTTTCGCTCAGCGCCATTGAACGTGCAGCCCAGGGTGGCTATATGAAATACCGCACCGTGGATGTTTACCCTCAGGTTGATCAGCAGCTCAACAAGGCTATCGCGTTGATTATTTCGGGTCAGCTTTCAGCGAAACAAGCGATGCAGCAGGCTCAAACCGCGTCGATTGCCGATCTCCGACGCTCGGGTGCAAAAATCTAAGGAGCCTTGATGAAGGGTAAAACCAACTGGCGTAGCCAACAGCGCAACGCCTGGCTGGCTGGGTTAATGCCGTCGATTATTTTGCTGGTGGTGATTACGTTATTACCGGCGATGGCATTAGTCATTACCAGCCTGACACCATTAAGCCTGACGAATCCCCAGGAAACATTTAATTTTAGCGACCCGTTAATTAATTATCGGCAACTTCTCGAGGACCCACGCTTTCTTAATTCTATTATTACGCAAATAAAATTATCGTTAGTCAGTGTGTTATTCCAGGTGATTATTGGGTTGGGATTAGCGTTGCTTTTAAATGGCACCTCAGCGTGGTTGCATACTGCCAGGACATTATTTTTGATTCCCATGGTGCTACCACCGATTATCGTGGCGCTTATCTGGAAAATCATTTACACCCCGGATATTAGCCCGCTGCATCAAGTCTTAGAGCTTTGGGGAATCACCCTCAATTCGCTGATTGCCAATCCCGCGACGGCTTTATGGGCGATTGCGGTGGCGGATATCTGGCAGTGGTTCCCGTTTACCATGTTAATGGTGCTCGCGGCTTTGCAGATGATCCCACGTGACCCGCTGGAAGCCGCAAGTCTGGACGGCGCGCGTGCACATAATATCTTCCGCTATATCGTGTTGCCCTACATCAAACCGGTGCTGGTGGTCTGCGCCCTCTTCCGGCTTATCGACAGCTTTAAAGCCTTTCCGCTGATTTACATTTTGACCGACGGTGGCCCAGGCACAGTCACTGAAGTCACCAACTATTACGGTTTCATTCAGGCGTTTAATTTCTCGTACTGGGGCTATGGCAGCGCGATCGCGGTGGTGATTCTGGTCGGGGTATTTGTACTGAGCTATATCATTGGCAAAGCGGGGTGGAGCGATGAGCGAAAAGCTAGCGCTTGAACAAGTGTCTGGTAGCACCAGACGCAGAAAGCCATTTCGTCTGCGCGGCAGTCGGGAAGTCGCCACCTGGCTATTACTGTTAGCAGTGCTTTCCCCGTTCCTGTGGATGGTGGTGATGGCATTTCGCCCGGCCATTGAGGTGTTTGATCTCACGCTGTGGTTTACCCCGACGCTGGACGCCTTTCGCGCACTCTGGCAGGGGAATTTTCTCCACTCGTTCGGTAACAGTCTGCTGGTGAGTTCGCTGTCAACAGGGCTTTCTCTGGTCATCGGCGTTCCCGCGGCATGGGTATTAACACGCTGGCAATTCCCCGGGCGCAGATACGTGGCACTCTGGATCCTGGTGACCCGTATGGCACCGCCCATCGCGTTCACCATCCCCTTTTATCTCGCCTGGCGCTGGTTAGGGTTGCAGGACACCGTCATCGGGCTGGCGATTGTCTATCTCACCTTTAATCTGGCGATTGTTATCTGGCTGATGCAGACCTTTTTTGCAGCCGTCCCTACAGCTTTAGAAGAAGCGGCCTGGCTTGATGGTTGTTCTATATGGCGAACGTTCTGGACCATCACGCTACCGCTTGTGGCTCCTGGCTTAGCAGCGACCGCCATTCTGTGTTTTATATTTTCGTGGAACGATTTCTTCTATGCCTTGATCCTGACTCGCACTCAGGCCGTCACGGCACCAGTGGCTATCGTTAACTTTCTCCAGTATGAGGGGTGGGAGTGGAGCAAAATAGCGGCCAGCGGCACGCTGGTCATGCTTCCGGTTGTGGCATTTACGCTGCTGGTGCGCCGCTATCTGGTTCACGGCCTCACCGCAGGCGGTCTCAAGGACTAATCATGGCAACGATTACGTTAAGCAATATTCATAAACGTTATGAAGATAACGTGATAATCAACGGGCTGGACTTAACCATTCACGAAGGCGAGTTTGTCGCGCTGGTTGGCCCTTCTGGCTGTGGGAAATCCACCCTGCTGCGCATGATCGCCGGGCTTGAAAGCATTACCGACGGCGAAATCGCGCTGGATGGTGAAATCGTTAACGATATTTCCCCACAGGATCGAAACATCGCGATGGTGTTCCAGAATTATGCGTTATACCCGCATATGACCGTGGCAGAGAACATGGGGTTTTCGCTTAAGATGCAGGGCGTGGCAAAACTGCTGATTGATGAACGCGTCGCTCAGGTGGCACAAACGCTGGGTTTATCCTTGTTGCTCAAGCGTAAACCTGGCCAGCTTTCTGGCGGCCAGCGTCAGCGTGTGGCCATGGGGCGAGCTATTCTGCGCAACCCGCGCGTGTTCCTTTTTGACGAACCACTGTCAAACCTTGACGCCAAGCTGCGGGTCGAGATGAGAACCGAAATTAAAGCACTGCACCAGCGCCTGAACGCCACCATGGTTTATGTGACTCATGATCAAGTCGAAGCGATGACGATGGCCGACAGGATTGTGGTGCTCAAAGATGGTGTCATCGAGCAAGTCGGTACGCCACTTGAGTTGTACGACCGCCCACGTAATGCTTTTGTCGCCGGGTTTATTGGTTCACCTTCAATGAATTTACTTAGTGGCAAAGTCGACCGTGAATCGGTGGTCACCGATGATGGTTTGCGCCTGCCGTTAGCCAACGTTCCTGCCGTCGTACAGGGGCAGCGAGTCTTGTACGGCGTGCGGCCAGAGCATTTTTCTCAGGTTACACAAGGAGGGGTGGTGGCAGAAGTGAATGTCGTAGAACCCACCGGTGCAGAAACACAGATTGCCCTTAATATCGGTAATCAAAAGGCGATTGCGGTATTCAGAGACAGGATACAAACAAAACCGGGGAGTGAAATGCGGTTACTGCCAGACGTTCAGCTAGCGCATCTGTTTGATGAGCACAGCGGCGCACGGATTAACTAGCGCTGGCGTTCAGGGGAACAGCACACACCGGCTTCCCCTGAACGTGACGAATCCTCAATGACCCTTTACCGCAAGGCCAGAAAATTACGCATCCGTTCTGTTGCCGACCGTCTTATCTTTTAAGAATACAAACATCAGGCCCAGCCAAATCACACCACCCAACAAATTCAGCAGGCTGAACAAACCATTCCCACCTAACAGATAAGCATGTTTGCTCACTTCGATACCCACGGTGAAGATAAACATCTGCAACATCCCCATCGCCGCCGAAACGGTGCCTTTGCTCATATCACTCGCAAACAGTGTCAGGCGCACCAGTCCTGCGTTAGCAAGGCCAATACCAAATGCGTAGAGACTCAACCCGGCAGTCATCCACAAATAAGCGTGCGTTGATGCCACTGTCGCCACAGCGGCAACTACTAGCCCCGGCACAATCCACCAGCCACCCATGATAATCAGCGAACGCACGCTACGACGAGAAGTTAACCGCGCCAGCACCAGGTTGCCAATAATCAACGCGCCAAAAATTGGCACCTGCAATAAACCGTATTCATAGGTCGAGAGCTTTTCACCGCTAATGATAATAATCGGCGATTGCGCAATCCACGCCAGCAGCGGCAGGCTGACAAAACCGATAGCCAGCGAACCGGCCACAAAGCGTCCGTTTTTCAGCACCAGTTTGTAATCATGGCCTAAATCGCGCAGCGAGAGCTTTTCGCCCAGGCGCGTCGCAGTTTCCGGCATCGCACGATGCAGACCGAAAAATGAGAATGCTGCCAGCGCTGCAAACAGCACAAACATCGTTTCCCACGGCGCGTAGTGGATCCATGCGGCCCCAACCAACGGGCCGAGCAGCGGTGCAATCAGCGCAACGTTCGCCATCAAAGCGGTGATTTTGATACACACCGCTTCCTCAAACGATTCCTGAATCGCCGCGTAACCCACCGCGCCAATAAAGCACAGGCTCACACCCTGCAAGAACCGCAGGAATGTGAACTGTTCGATGTTTTGCGCCAGCAATGTCGCAAGACAAGTGACGATAAACCACACCACGCCGGTCAACATCACCGGACGACGGCCAATACGGTCGGACAGCGGCCCCAGCAGCCACTGCAAGAACATGCCACCAGCCAGATACGCGGTCATGGAGGTCGGCACCCACTCGATCCCCGCGTTGTATTGTTCGACAACCGCCAGCATGCCTGGCTGGATCATGTCATTGCCGATATACGTAGAAAATTCATAGAGCACCAGGCACAGCGGGAATAGCAGTGCCTGGCGACCCAGTCGCTTATTATTTTGCATGAGAAACTCAAAGGAGAAGAAAAACGAACGAAGTGTAATAAATTGCCTGCGCGGTAGATAGTGAATTGTTATTTAAGGGAGAGAATCGCTGTTTTGTTTAAGGTTTTCTTAAGAAGCTCAAAGTAGGCTGTCGTCCTATAGTCACGATGCAGGGCGTGCGGCATCATCTTCATTTGACGGGCTAAGGAACTCAAAACGTTATGATCGAACAACTCAATCAGTCGCTCTTTCTGCTGATTAATGCAACACCGGATTCTTCTGAATGGTTGATTAAATTTGCCATTTTTATCGCCAAAGATTTGATTAGCATCGTGCCATTACTGATTGCCATTTTGTGGTTGTGGGGGCAACGCCGCCAGATGACCGCGCAACGTGTCGTGGTGATCAAAACCGCACTGGCCATCATTATTAGCGTGTCGCTGTCGTGGATTATCGGCCATGCTTTCCCGCATGACAGGCCGTTTGTCACTGGCTTTGGCTACAACTTCCTGCACCACGCACCGGATGACTCCTTCCCAAGCGACCACGGCACGGTGATTTTCACCTTCGCGCTGGCATTTTTGTTCTGGCACCGCGTGTGGTCGGGCGTAGTGTTATTTGTGATTGGCTGTGCGATTGCCTGGTCGCGTGTGTATCTCGGCGTGCACTGGCCGCTGGATATGCTCGGCGGGTTACTGGTGGGCCTGTGTTCTTGTTTACTGGCTCAAATGGTATGGAACTGGTTCGGGGTACAACTTCACGCCCGCCTGCATCAGGCTTATCGATTCTGTTTTGCCCTGCCAATCCGCAAAGGCTGGGTGCGTGACTAACTGTTTTTGCAAAGGTAAGATGCGTTAATCGAAACCCGGCGATGCCGGGTTTTTCATATTCAGAGGGCATCATGGAAACCCGGCGCGACGAACGCATCAACCGCCTGATTCAGGCGCTTAAACGCAGCGACAAAATTCACCTTAAAGAGGCTTCCGCGCTACTCGGTGTCTCTGAAATGACTATTCGCCGCGATCTCAACAGTGAATCCGGTCCCGTGGTGTTATTGGGCGGCTATGTGGTGCTCGAACCACGTAGCGTCACCGCCAACCATTATTTGTTAAGCGATCAGAAAACCCGCCGTATTGACGAGAAACGCCATGCCGCGCGCCTTGCAGCAGCAATGGTTCGCCCACTTCAGACGGTATTTTTTGACTGCGGTACCACCACGCCATACATCATTGAAGCGCTGGACGATGAGCTGCAATTTACTGGAGTATGTTATTCGTTAAACACCTTCCTGGCGCTACAAGATAAACCAGGCTGCCGGGTGATTTTGAGCGGGGGTGAGTTTCATTCCAGCAATGCGATTTTCAAGCCGATTAACTTCCAGGAGTGCCTGAACAATTTCTGCCCGGATATCGCCTTCTTCTCAGCGGCAGGCATTCATACCCGTCACGGAGCAACCTGTTTTAATCTCGATGAGCTGCCAGTAAAAAATTGGGCGTTAGCGATGGCACAACAGCGTGTGCTGGTCGTGGATAGCAGTAAATTCGGCAAAGTACGTTCAGCCTGCATGGGGCCACTTGCTGCTTTTGATTTGATTATCAGTAACGAAGAACCTGACGCGGCGTTTGTTGAATTTGCCGCGTCGGAGAATGTTTCTTTGCAATGGTGAACAATAAATAGCTCCTCCAAAATAATTCGAGTCGCAGGAAGGCGGCAAAGGAGTGAATCCCCAGGAGCTTACATAAGTAAGTGACTGGGGTTCACGAGCGCAGCCAACACATCTGCGGCTCGAAGTATGAAGGAGGAATTACGAGAACCAGCTGCCGAACCAAGAATGAAACTTCATCAACACAAAATCCCACATCCGGCTAAAGAAACCACCCTCTTCGACTGCTTCCATCACCATCAATGGGCGCTGTTCAATTGATTTACCATTAAGCTGGAAATCGATAGTACCAACTACCTGGCCTTTCTTGAGCGGCGCGGTAAGCTGCGGTTCGGTCAGAGAGAAGCTCGCTTTCAGGTTCTTCAACTGGCCGCGAGGAATAGTGACAGAGCCACCTTCACCGGCCCCGAGATTCACTTCGCTTTTATCCCCAAACCACACGCGTTGAGTAACAAAAGTGGCATCCGGTTTAATCGGTGTAACGGTTTCAAAGAAGCGGAAGCCCCACGTCAGCAGTTTTTCACTTTCATTGAAACGAATACGATCGGTTTTAGTGCCCAGCACCACGGAAATCAAACGCATATCACCAGAAGTCGCCGAAGCCACCAGGTTGTAGCCCGCCCCTGTAGTGGTGCCGGTTTTCATGCCATCTACGTTAAGGTTAGAGCTCCACAGCAAGCGGTTACGGTTCGGCTGCTTGATGTTGTTAAAGGTGAACTCTTTCTCTTTGTGGATGGCGTACTCTTCTGGCACATCATGAATCAATGCCCTGCCGAGCAGTGCCATATCGCGTGCGGTACTGAACTGCCCAGGTGCGTCCAGGCCATGTACCGTTTTAAAAGTGGTATTGGTCAGGTTGAGTTTCTGCGCATAGTTGTTCATCAAACTGACGAAAGAATCCTGACTGCCTGCCACATAATCAGCAATTGCAATACTGGCATCGTTACCTGACTGAATAATTACACCTTTATTCAAATCTTCAACCGAGACTTTATCGCCTGGTTTCAGGAACATGAGTGAGGAACCACGCAGCGCAGGATTACCGGTTGCCCACGCGTCTCTGCCAACGGTGACCATATCGGTAAGCTTGATCTTATCAGCCTTGATAGCCTGCCCAACCACATAGCTGGTCATCAGTTTAGTCAGACTCGCCGGATCGAGCTGGGAATCAGCATTGCCTTCGGCCAGAACTTTGCCGCTGGCATAATCCATTAAGATCCAGGCTTTAGCATCAACTTGCGGTGCATCAGCAGTCTGTTCTGCACTAACCGCAGGCGCGGCTATCAACAGCAGGGTTGTACCTGCCAGTAATGCTCGTAGCGAAGCAGGGATTTGCAAAGTTTTCATAACACCACCCAGTATCCATTCTAAAAAAGTCACGACGCACGCCGTTACTCAATCGTTCAAGTTGCCAGTAAGCTAACTTGCGAAACCACATAATGAAACATAGTGTTGGTAAAGTTTTTTAAGTTTATTCGATAACTGCGCGACTTGCCGCCACGTTGATGAGTTTTTTACCTGCCGTTGATGTTCACTGCTGTTTTCTTCATCAGCCCACGGCATACTGAAGTGCAAACCCACATACAGAGGAAACAAAATGATCACAGTTTGGGGTAGAGACAATTCGACAAATGTGAAGAAAGTGTTGTGGTGCCTGGAAGAATTAGGTGTGGCATATCAATCAGTTCCTGCGGGTGGCAAATTTGGTAAAACCCACGATGCTGAATATCTGGCAATGAATCCCAACGCGCTGGTGCCGTGTATTCATGATGACGCCACCGACTTAACGTTATGGGAATCCAATACCATCGTGCGTTATCTTGCCGCGCAGTATGGCAAAGAGACTTTGTGGATTGCCGATCCCGCCACTCGCGCGCGTGGTGAAAAATGGATGGACTGGGCAGGCACAACGCTTGCTGGCCCACATCGCGGCGTGTTTTTCAGCCTGGTGCGAATCGCGCCGGAAGAACGCAGTCAAAAACTGATCGACGAGAGTATCGCGCAATGCAACGCGCTGTTTGCCATAGTTGAAGCGGAACTGGCGAAGCAAAAATGGCTGGGAGGCGATGCGTTCAGCGTTGCGGATATCGCCCTTGCCCCAAGCGTGTACAACCTGCTTAATCTCGACGTGCAGTGGAACGATTTCCCGAACTTGCAACGCTGGTATCAGCAATTGACCCAGCGCCCGGCATTCAAGAAAGTCGTGATGATTCCGTTAAGTTAATACACTAGGCTTATGGGCTAATTTTCAGTAATTGCCCGTCAGACTCGTCGGTCAGGACATAAAGATAACCGTCCGGGCCGACGCGCACATCACGAATACGCGCCCCGTGGTCGTCCAGCAAACGCTTTTGCCCGGTGACTTTATCGCCGTTCAGCGTCAACTCAATCAGGTTCTTCTCTTTTAGCGCACCGATAAACAGCTTCCCTTTCCACTGTGGGAACTTATCGTTGTTATAGAACGCCATGCCGCTCACCGCCGGGGAAACCTTCCAGTAATAAACAGGCTGTTCCGTGCCTGCTACGATTTCACCTTTCGCTTCGGGAATCGGCAAACCACTGTAATTAATGCCCCAGGTTGCCAGCGGCCAACCGTAGTTTTTACCCGGTTGCGAGACGTTTATTTCATCGCCCCCACGTGGGCCATGCTCATTTAGCCACAGCTCGCCATTGGCGGGATTAAACGCTAGCCCTTGTGGGTTGCGGTGCCCGTAAGACCATATTTCGCTAAGAGCGCCCTGCTTACCTGCAAATGGATTGTCCTGCGGCACCTCACCGTCTTGCGTCAGGCGTACCACTTTGCCTTGCAGCTTATCCAGATCCTGCGCGGTAGCGCGCTGGTTATTCTCACCAAGCGCAATAAATAGATAGCCTTTGCCATCAAATGCCATGCGTCCGCCGAAGTGGTTGCCGGTGGAGAGTTTTGGCGCCTGGCGGAAGACCACTTTGAAATTCTCCAGCCGCTGCATATTGCTACTCAAAGTACCGTAACCCACGGCAGTTCCCGCTTTGTCTTCGCTGTTGCCTTCGGCAAAACTCAGCCAGATGCGTCGACTTTTTTCAAAGTCCGGTGCCAGAACAACATCCAGTAACCCGCCTTGCCCATGCGCCCAGACTTTCGGCACACCCACAATCGGGTCACTCAGCCCTTCACCTGGCTGCCAACGGCGCAATTGCCCATCACGCAGTGTGATAAGCATCCCTTTACTGTCAGGCAAAAAAGCTAACGACCATGGGTGGTCGAGCTTGCTTTGTAGCACCTCAACTTTGACTTCCGCAGCCCAACTGAAGCTTGCTGAAAATAATAATGTTGCAGCGATGAATGAGCATAATGGCGACCGTGGCATAACCTTCTCCTTATCGGTTTACCCGATAAGGTTAGTCTTCCAGGATTGGTAGGATGGCAATTTTACAAAAACTTAAATTGGGGGAGTCGCCTCCCCCATATATCACGACTCTACGGCCAGTTGGTGGCCCATAATATCTTTCAGGCTGTCGGAAAGTTCAGACAGGCAGCTTTCCAGTTTTTCGGCATCGATGGCGATATATTGTGGGCAATCGTGGCGCCCGGTCATCAGGCAAACTCCGGCAGAACACACCGCACTCATTCCGTGGTTAATACTTTCCATTTCTTGCGCTGCAAGGTGGAATTTGAGGCGTATGGCCTTCTCACGATACTCAGTAGACAGGTCGAACAGGTTATCGCGCAGATGCTCAGTTTCAATCACAGACATATAGCCTTTGGCTTTTCTCAAAGAGAGATAAGCGGCGATGTCTATTTTGGCGATAATCATCTTTTTCAAGAGATCTCGTTTGAGTGGCTCCCCAGTCATGCATTTACCCTCCATGTGGTTGGAATCGATAACACACACTTATAGTGTGGATAAATTTTAAGCTACCCTGTCTTTTTTGCCGTGTTTTTTGATCCCCGGCAACAACCTTTACAATGGCTAACAATCGCAGTGAAACAAAGGATTACGCAGCGGCATTGACACTACAGGTCGCAGCCTGACGCTGCTCCTCAAGCATCTGGCGTAACACACTGTGCCCAAGGTTATTTTGCCAGGTGAAACTGTTTTGCAGCACCACAACGGCAAAATGATTCACGCGGTCAATACCTATATAGCTGGAGTAACCGCCAATATATCCCACCTGATAAGTGATGGATTGCTCACCATAGGTATCTGTCACCCAGGCAATATTGGCGGCTTCTTTATCCCGCGGATAATAGACCTGCATCGTATCGTGAATCGCTTTATCCAACGTTGCATCACCAGTGCTGGCGAGATGCGCGGCGGCAAAAGTCAGTAAATCGGCAGTGTCAGTATACAAACCACCCGCGCCAAGCATATTGCCGGTGAACTGCCAGTCAGGCACGACTTGCCCACGCGGAATAAACTTCGGCTGGCTTCCCGCATGGCCAATGGCTCGTAGCGGATAGCTTTTCAGTTTTTTCGGGGTAAAACTGCTGTTATGCATCCCGAGAGGATCAAAGATCATAGATTGCACCAGTTGGTCAGCTCGCTGGCCGGTCTGGTAGCGCAGAACGTAATCCAGCACCGCATAGCCGAGATTGGAATAGCGCGGCTCATTGCCGGAAGGTTTTGCGAAATCAGCCAGGTCGGCGACCACGTTATCGCTATCGAGATGGGCGTAAAAATTCTCACCGTTGCCGAGATAACGAATAAACGCGGTGAGCATCGGCAAATCCATATTTTGCCGTGGCAGGCCAGAAGTGTGCGTCACCAGTTGCAGCAAGGTGATTTTTTTCGCGTCAGCACTTAATGGCACCGACGGTGGCAACAAAGTTTCAAGGGTATCCGACCAATGCAAACGCCCTTGTACCACCAGCACCGCCGTCGCTTCGGCGGTCATGCCTTTACTGAGCGAGCCGACAGCAAATAACGTGCGTTCATCAACCGGGAATTGATGCTCGGCATCGGTGATACCAAAATGCCAGTAATGGCGTTGATTACTGGCATCAATCACCCCAACCACCATGCCGGGTGATTGCTCCTCAACCATGGCGGGAAGCCACTGGTTGATATCGCGTGGTTCTGATGCGCCACAAACACGCTGTGCTTTTTGCGGCACTTCGGCTTCGGGTGCGACGTTCGACAGCGTTCCACACCCCGCCAACATAAAACCGAGCAGCAGCGTACTCAGGCGACGGGATGCATTCATCAATTAGTTTGCCGCCACACAAGGTTTGGCGTCGAGGCCGATGAACATGGTGCGGGTTTCACCGACTTTCTTCAGGCCGAAATTGCTGCTGTGGTAACGGTAAAACGCCTGGCCGCCGCTCATACGTTGGTAAGAATAACGGTCGCCGTTGTACCAGGCATAATCACCATCGATTGCCAGTTTCTCACCACCGCAAACAAACTTCTGCGCCGTGGCTGGCGGGGTGTTCAGCGGCGTAGGAATAATGTTGCAGCCAGATAACAGCAAGGCACCGGCCAGCATCCCGGAAAGGGCTATAATTTTTCTCATCATGTGATTATCTCTTTAAGCGGGACGTTAAGAATAAACAAGGCGGGAAGATAATAGAACCAGCGCCCCTGGTAAGCAAAAACTAAGGCACTTCAATGATTCTGAAATTTCATCTTGTGCGCTGGAAAAAAACAACCAGTAGAGCCACGCCCCAAACCCGTGTAGAATCGCCCGGTTTTTATTTCTGTTTAATTTGTGAGCGTAAAACCCATGCAACAACCCCGTATTGGCTTTGTCTCCCTCGGCTGCCCAAAAAACCTCGTCGATTCTGAACGAATTCTGACTGAGCTGCGCACCGAAGGTTACGATGTAGTGCCTAGCTATGATGATGCCGATATGGTTATCGTTAACACCTGTGGCTTTATCGACAGTGCCGTACAAGAGTCGCTCGAAGCGATCGGTGAAGCGCTGAATGAAAATGGCAAAGTGATTGTGACCGGCTGTTTAGGGGCCAAAGAAGATCAAATCCGCGAAGTGCACCCTAAAGTTCTGGAAATCACCGGCCCGCATAGCTACGAACAAGTTTTGCAGCACGTTCACCACTATGTGCCGAAACCAAAACACAACCCGTTCTTGAGCCTGGTGCCGGAACAAGGCGTGAAACTGACCCCGCGTCACTACGCTTACCTGAAAATTTCCGAAGGCTGTAACCACCGTTGTACCTTCTGCATCATCCCTTCAATGCGTGGCGATCTGGACAGCCGTCCGATTGGCGATGTGTTGTCTGAAGCGAAACGTCTGGTTGATGCGGGCGTGAAAGAGCTGCTGGTGATTTCGCAAGATACCTCAGCTTACGGCGTGGATGTGAAGCACCGCACCGGTTTCTACAACGGTGAGCCGGTGAAAACCAGCATGGTTAGCCTGTGTGAGCAACTGGCTAAACTCGGCGTCTGGACGCGTCTGCACTACGTTTACCCATATCCGCACGTTGATGATGTGATCCCATTAATGGCGGAAGGCAAAATCCTGCCGTATCTGGATATCCCACTACAGCACGCCAGTCCACGTATTCTGAAGCTGATGAAGCGCCCAGGCAGTGTTGATCGCCAGTTGCAGCGCATTAAGCAATGGCGCGAGATCTGCCCGGATCTGACTCTGCGTTCTACATTTATCGTTGGCTTCCCTGGCGAAACCGAAGAAGATTTCCAGATGCTGCTCGACTTCCTGAAAGAAGCGCGTCTGGATCGCGTCGGTTGCTTTAAGTTCAGCCCGGTTGAAGGTGCGACCGCCAACGAACTGGCCGATCCTGTGCCAGAAGAAGTAAAAGAAGAACGCTGGAACCGTTTCATGCAGCTACAACAGCAGATCTCTGCTGAACGTCTGCAAGAAAAAGTGGGTCGCGAAATTCTGGTTATCGTTGATGAAGTTGACGAAGAAGGCGCGATTGGCCGCAGCATGGCGGATGCTCCAGAAATCGACGGCGCGGTTTACCTGAATGGCGAAACGAAGCTGAAACCAGGTGATGTGGTGCGCGTGAAGGTTGAAAACGCGGATGAATATGACCTGTGGGGTTCAGTGGTTTAATTTCTGAATATCGGATGGCGCTATGCTTATCCGACCTACGAAAAGACGTTGTAAGGTGGATTAGCGCAAGCGACATCCACCTTTTTTTATCCTCTGACTACCCTTTGATCTTCGGATCAAGCGCATCGCGCAGCCCATCCCCCAGCAAATTAAACGCCAGCACCGTCAGGAAAATCGCCAGGCTCGGGAAGATAGCCACGTGCGGCGCAATCACCATATCCGCTCGCGCTTCGTTGAGCATCGCGCCCCACTCCGGCGTCGGCGGCTGTGCACCTAAACCCAAAAACGACAAACTCGCCGCAGAAATTATCGACGTGCCAATGCGCATGGTGAAATAGACCACAATCGACGAAACCGTCCCCGGCAGAATATGGCGAAAGATGATGGTCGCGTCCGAGGCACCGATACTGCGTGCTGATTCGATAAAGGTTTGATGTTTTAGTACCAGCGTGTTGCCGCGCACCAGGCGGGCGAAGGCCGGAATACTGAAAATCGCCACCGCGATAATCACGTTCGACATGCCGCTGCCCATCACCGCGACGACGGCAATCGCCAGCAAAATCCCAGGGAAGGCAAACAGCACATCGCAAATGCGCATAATCACCCTGTCCCACCAGCCTTCGTAATAACCGGCCAGCAAACCGAAGAACGTGCCAATCAACGCGCCGATCAGTACCGAAAACACACCGGCAGCCAGAGAAATTTGTGCGCCAACCAGCACGCGGCTGAAGATATCGCGCCCGAGGGAATCCACGCCAAACCAGTGCAGCATCGACGGACCATCGTTGAGCCGGTCGTAATCAAAATAGTTTTCCGCATCGAATGGGGAAATCCACGGTGCAATCAGAGCAATAACAATCAAAAACAGTACGAACATCCCAGCAAACATTGCCACAGGTTGCTTACGCAAGCGGCGCAGAAATTCGTGCCAGGGCGTGCGCACCTGCTGTGGCCGAACTATCGGCATCGCGTTCAGTACCGCCTGGCGGCGCCAGTTAAAGAGTCGCATCCTTACTTGTACCTGATAGCTGGGTTAATGGCGGCGTAGAGCAGATCCACCACTAAGTTGATAACAATAAATTCCAGCGAGAACAGCAACACTTCCGCCTGAATCACCGGGTAATCACGCATCTCAACCGAATCCACCAGCAGGCGCCCAAGGCCCGGCCAGTTAAACACCTTTTCGACCACAATTGAGCCGCCAAGCAGGAAGCCGAACTGTAGGCCCATCATGGTGACAACCGGGATCATCGCATTGCGCAGCCCGTGTTTGATAACTACCAGCGTTTCGCTCACACCTTTAGCGCGTGCGGTACGCATGTAATCTTCTTGCAACACATCAACGAACGAGGCTCGCGTAAAGCGCGCCATTACCGCCGCTACCGCTGCGCCAAGCGTCACCGAGGGCAGAATATAGTGCTGCCAACTATCGGCTCCTACGGTCGGCAACCAGCCCAGTTCGACGGAGAAAACCTGCATCAGCAACATACCAAGGGCGAATGCCGGGAAAGAGATACCGGATACCGCAATGGTCATACTTAGCCGGTCTGGCCAGCGGTTGCGCCAGACGGCAGCAACAATGCCAGTGAACAGGCCAAAAATCACTGCCCAAACCATGCTGGTGATCGTCAGCCAGAAGGTCGGCATAAAGCGGCTGGCGATCTCTTCGGAAACCGGGCGGCGCGAGACCATTGATGTGCCGAAATCGCCCTGCAAAATATTGCCGATGTAATGCAAAAACTGCTGCCACAGCGGCAAATCCAGCCCTAACTGTTTACGCACCATCTCGATAACTGTGGCGTCTGCTTCCGGCCCGGCAATCAAGCGAGCCGGGTCACCAGGCAACATATGGACGAACAAAAACACCAGCACCGCGACAATCAACAGTGTAGGGATAAGACCCAGCAGACGTTTGAGGAAGTAGTTAAACAATGGCGCTCCATCGGGTTAAGTATTGCGGTGGATGTCGCTTACGCTAATCCACCTTACAACAGCACAGTCCGTTGTTATTTCAAATCCGCATCATCAAAACTAAATCCGGTATCCGGCATCACATAAAAACCGCTAAGGTTTTTGCTGTGTGCAGAAACCAGTTTTTCGACCACCAGCGGCACCCATGGATTCTCTTTCCAGATGGTGTCCTGCGCGTCTTTGTACAACTTCGCTTTGTCATCACGATTGGTGGTTTTCAGCGCCTCAGTCAAATCTTTATCAACCTTCGGGTTGCTGTAGAACGCGGTGTTAAACAGTGTTGGCGGCCAGTTTGATGAGGCAAACAATGGCGACAGTGCCCAGTCTGCTTCGCCGGTCGAGGCCGACCAGCCGGTGTAGAACATTCTCACACCGCTCTCTTTCTGTCCTTTGCCTTCTACTTCAGCGGCACGCTGCCCGGCATCCATCGCCGTGACTTTCACTTTAATGCCGACCTGCGCCAGTTGCTGCTGGGTGAACTGCAATACTTTCTGGGCGGTGCTGTGGTTGTGCGATGACCACAAGGTGGTTTCGAAACCGTTCGGATAACCCGCTTCTTTCAGCAGTTCACGCGCTTTTGCCGGATCATACGGCCATGGTTTGTATTTTTGCGCGAAGTCGATTGATGGCGGCACAACGCCTTCGGCTGGGGTCGCATATCCGGCAAACGCCACTTTCACCAGTGCCTGGCGATTAATCGCGTAGTTAATCGCTTCACGTACTTTAGGGTTATCAAACGGCTTTTGCGTCACGTTCATGCTGAGATAGCGCTGCATGATGGAAGGTGAAGCCACCAGTTCCAGCTTGTCGTTTTTCTCAAGCACCCCTGCCTGCTCGTAAGGGATTGGGAAGGCAAACTGCGCCTCGCCGGTTTGCAGCATGGCCGCGCGGGTATTGTTATCAACTACCGGGCGCCAGGTGATAGTGTCGAGTTTTGGCAGGCCCTGTTTCCAGTAACCGTCGAATTTCTTCACCTTCACAAAATCGGTCTGGTTCCAGGTATCCAGCTGATACGGGCCGGTGCCCACCGGGTGGAAGCCAATTTCTTTGCCGTATTTTTTCAGCGCCGCCGGGGAAATCATCGCCGTTGCCGGGTGGGCAAGAATATTAATAAACGCCGAGAATGGCTGTTTCAGCGTGATTTTCACGGTGTTGGCGTCAACCGCTTCGGTGCTTGCAATCGCTTTATACAGGTTATAGCGCTTGAGATGGTTTTCCGGATTGCTGGCGCGATCAAGGTTCACTTTCACCGCGTCGGCGTTGAAGTCGGTGCCATCCTGGAATTTAACGCCCGGATGCAGTTTGATGGTGTAAACCAGTCCATCGTCAGAAACGGTGTAGCTTTCCGCCAGCACATTTTGCAGTTTCATCTCTTTATCAAGGCCGAACAGCCCCTGATAAAACGACTTTGCTACCGCCTGTGAAAGCGTGTCATTGGCATCATACGGGTCAAGCGTAGTGAAGTTGGATGCAACAGCGACGACAACATCCTTTGCAGCAAATGCCGGTGTAGCGATGACGCTGGTCGCCAGACCCGCTGCCAGCAGCCATTTTTTATTCTCAAATATGGTCATTGTGTTCCCCTGTTTATCCTTGGCCGGAATATTATTTTTACTGGGGCCGGGCGACAAAATGCCCCGGTCCCACATTTACAAGCGTTGCAACCTTCGGTTCACTCCCCAGTTTGTGCGTGCTACTGGGGATGTCATCAGAAAGCAAAACCGGTTTTGGACGACGATGTGCGGGATCTGCAACCGGAACCGCCGCCATTAATTTTCGGGTATACGGGTGTTGCGGGTTTTCAAACACCGCGCGTCGCGGGCCTATTTCAACAATTTGCCCGAGATACATCACCGCAACGCGATGGCAAATACGCTCCACCACCGCCATATCATGAGAAATAAACAAAAAGGCAATGCCAAATTCGCGCTGTAGGTCGAGTAATAAGTTGATGATTTGCGCGCGAATCGAAACATCCAGCGCCGAGACGGATTCATCGGCAATCACCACTTTGGGATTAAGTGCCAGCGCTCGTGCAATGCAAATACGCTGGCGTTGCCCGCCAGAAAATTCGTGCGGATAACGCCAGGCGTGTTCGGGCAGCAAACCAACACGCTCCAACAACCAGGCTACACGTTGCTGAGCCTGCTCTTTGGGCATTACGTTATGTACCAGTAATGGTTCCATAATCGAATAACCCACCGTCAGGCGTGGGTCGAGCGAGGCATAGGGGTCCTGGAAGATAAACTGGATGTCTTTGCGTACATGCTGCATGTCCGCATTTGACAGCGTGTCGATGCGCTGCCCGTTAAAGCGAATGCTGCCGCCCTGGGTTTCTACCAGCCGCAATAACGCCCGCCCGGTGGTGGATTTGCCACTACCCGACTCTCCCACCAGTCCTAACGTTTCGCCCGGCCATAAATCAAAACTCACTTTTTCCACCGCATGAACACGGCTGGTGACGCGGTTAAAAATGCCACTGCGAATATCAAAACGTGTCACTAAATCGCTGACTTGCAAAATGGGAACGGAACCGGGGGCGACGGTGTCTTGCTCCGTTTCCGGTTCTTGTTGCTCTGGATTATCTGGATCAATCAGCGGGAATTTGCAGGGCAAATCGCGCCCATTCATCGCACCAAGGCGTGGCACCGCAGCCAGTAATGTTTTGGTGTAAGGATGCTGCGGTGCATTAAAAATCTGCTCCACAGTCCCCGTTTCAACCGCCTTACCGCGATACATCACCAACACGCGGTCCGCAATATCCGCCACCACGCCCATATCGTGAGTGATAAAAATCACCCCCATTTGCATTTCATCTTGCAGGACGCGAATAAGCTGGAGGATTTGCGCCTGGATGGTGACGTCCAGTGCCGTCGTCGGTTCATCGGCAATCAGCACCGCCGGGCGGCATGAGAGCGCCATGGCAATCATCACACGCTGGCGCATGCCTCCTGAAAGCTGATGCGGGTAGCGCCCTAAAATGGCTTTCGCCTCTGGGATACGTACCCGTTCGAGCATACGGCGCGCTTCCTCCATCGCCGCGTGTTTATCGAGCCCTTGATGCAAACGAATAGACTCTGCGATTTGCTCGCCAACCGGAAACACCGGGTTTAGCGATGTCATCGGCTCCTGAAAAATCATCGCAATATCCGCACCGCGCACATGACGCATTTGCGATGAACTTAACTCTGCGGGTTCAATTACCTGGCCATTTCGGCGGCGCAGCAGGACTTTTTCGCTTCCGACAAGGCTCGCTGACTTGTCGAGCAGGCGCATTAACGCCAAAGCAGTGACTGATTTCCCTGAGCCAGACTCCCCGACAATCGCCAGTGTTTCACCACGCTTTAGCGTAAATGACAGGTCTGACACCGCCTGGGTATCGACTTTTTCCTGGCGAAAGCTAACGTTGAGTGCACTGACAGATAGCACTTCATCATCGGGCAGTTCGTGACTATGGGGCATCAATGCTCCTGGCTGCTATAGATTCCGACGCTCGGAGCATCACCCACGTAACCGTAGCCGCGATACATTCCTTCGCTGTTAAAAGGCAGTGCCACATTGCCCTCGCTATCAATGGCAATCACTCCGCCGCTGCCTTCTAGCGCAGGGAGTTTTTCCATCACCACACGTTCTGTCGCCTGATGCAGGCTGAGACCTGCATATTCCATCAGAGCCGCTATATCGTAGGCCGCCAGTGTCTTCATAAACACTTCACCGGTTCCGGTGCATGAGACCGCGACGTTTGCGTTATTGGCGTAACAGCCAGCGCCGATAATCGGTGAGTCTCCAACACGGCCTGGCATTTTGTTGGTCATGCCACCCGTTGAGGTGGCTGCCGCCAAATTGCCATATTGATCGAGCGCGACGGCACCGACGGTGCCAAATTTGGTGCCGGGGTTAATAGGCTCGTCGTGATCCAGCACGGTTTGCTGGCTTGCTCGGGCGAGCTGTAACTGATCCCAGCGCTGCTGAGTAAAGAAGATGTCGGGCGAAACCGGCTCAAGCCCCTGCTGTTCGGCAAAGTTTTCAGCACCTTTACCAATCAGCAAAACGTGCGGGCTGTGCTCCAAAACCTGGCGTGCCGCCAGAATCGGGTTGCGGATATGGCTCACACCCGCCACCGCACCGGCTTCAAGGGTGTTGCCATCCATAATGCAGGCATCGAGTTCGTGGGTGCCGTCGTGGGTAAAGACCGCGCCGATCCCGGCGTTAAACAGCGGGCATTCTTCGAGCATGCGCACCGCTTGAGTCACCGCGTCCAGCGCAGTGCCACCCGCTTCGAGCAACGCCTGGCCTGCTTCAACGATTTCCGATAACGCTTTGATGTAAAGCAGCTCTTTTTCAGGGCTGAGTTGCGCGCGAGTGATGGCTCCTGCGCCACCGTGGATAGCAATTACTGCTTTGGTCATGTCGACGTAGCCCTGTCATGGTAAGTCCGGTTTTACTTTCTCTATAAATATCAGATTAGTCGAACCGGCTTGAGACGATTTTTGAATATAGAAAGATGTAAATGTGATGTAAAGGTAAATGGTGCCTTGGGTTACTCCTCTTACCCTAAATAATTCGAGTTGTGGGACAAAAGGCTTCAGCCTTTTGAACAGCGCTTGCGCTGGCCCCAAAGGGGCGAGGCTTCGCCGAGTAACGCGGCAAGGGAGCTTATCCCCAGGAGCTTACTTGAGTAAGTGACTGGGGTAAGTGAGTGCAGCCAACACCCCCACAACTTGAAGTATGACGGGTATATCAGCCAGCGGCGTTTCTCTGCCATAATGTCCGACATATTTTTCCCGCGCCGCAGGAGCTTTCATGGAATTTACCGCCGGGCTTATCCCGCTTGAAACCGCAATGGAACAGATGCTTTCGCGTATTGTTCCTGTCACCGAATCTGAGTCTATCCCTTTGCTGAAGGCGTGTGGGCGCATTACGTCGCACCCTGTCACTTCTCCAATTGATGTTCCGGGTTTTGATAATTCAGCAATGGACGGTTATGCGGTGCGTCTGAAAGACCTGGCTCTGGGAACAGCGTTGCCGGTAGCAGGAAAAGCCTTTGCCGGGCAGCCTTTTGCCGACGAATGGCCGCAAGGCACTTGCATTCGTATTATGACTGGCGCGCCTGTGCCGCAAGGAACCGATGCCGTTGTGATGCAAGAAGAAGCTACCGTGACTGAAAGCGGCGTGCGCTTTAACGAAGCGGTGAAAAACGGGCAAAACGTGCGTCTGCGCGGTGAAGATATTCGCCAGGGCGGCAGCGTGTTGTCTGCGGGTAAAAAGCTGACGGCGGCGGAATTACCGCTGATTGCCTCGTTGGGTATTCCTGAAGTCGCGGTATTACGCAAAGTTCGCGCGGCAGTGTTCTCAACCGGCGATGAACTGCAACTACCGGGCACACCACTTGGCGACGGTCAAATATACGACACCAACCGCCTTGCTGTGCATATCATGCTGGAGCAGTTGGGCTGTGACGTTATCGATTTAGGGATTATTCGTGATGACCCCGAAGCCCTGCGCGCCGCATTTATCGAAGCAGACAGCCAGGCCGATGTGGTTATCAGCAGCGGCGGTGTTTCCGTCGGTGAAGCGGATTACACCAAGCAATTGCTCGAAGAGTTAGGCGAAGTTGGTTTTTGGAAACTGGCAATTAAACCGGGCAAACCTTTTGCCTTTGGCCGCCTGAAAAACAGCTGGTTCTGCGGCCTGCCGGGTAACCCGGTTTCTGCGGCACTCACTTTCTATCAACTCGTGCAGCCGTTATTAGCCAAATTAAGTGGTCAGCAAGGAAATGCCCTGCCACCACGCCAGCGTGCTCGCACGGTCGGACGCCTGAAAAAGTCTCCGGGCCGCCTCGATTTCCAACGCGGCATCATGCGCACCGGTGAAGACGGGCAATTAGAAGTGCTGAGCACCGGCCACCAGGGCTCGCATATTTTCAGCTCATTTAGCCAGGCCAACTGTTTTATCGTGCTGGAACGCGAGCGTGGCAATGTTGATGCAGGCGATTGGGTTGAGGTTGAACCATTCAATCACCTGTTCGGGGGCTAAAGATGAGCGCTGAATTAAGCGACCAGGAAATGCTGCGCTATAACCGCCAGATTATTCTGCGCGGTTTTGATTTCGACGGGCAGGAAGCGTTGAAAGCTGCGCGTGCATTGGTTGTTGGGCTTGGCGGGCTGGGTTGTGCTGCCGCCCCGTATCTTGCCGCTGCGGGTGTCGGGCACCTGACATTGCTGGATTTTGATACCGTGGCGCTGTCGAATTTGCAGCGCCAGACGCTGCATCGTGATGCCACTATCGGGCAGCCAAAAGTCGATTCTGCAAGGGATGCGCTGGCGGCAATTAATCCGCATATTCAGATTGATGCTATCAATGCGCTGTTAGACGAAGCGCAGTTGCTGGAATTGATTGCTGAGCACGACCTGGTGATGGATTGCACCGATAACGTGGCGATTCGTAATCAGCTGAATCAGTGCTGTTTTACGCTGAAAAAACCGCTGGTTTCCGGTGCTGCCATTCGCATGGAGGGGCAAATCAGCGTGTTCACATATCAGGATGGCGAACCTTGTTATCGCTGCCTGAGCCGCCTGTTTGGCGAGAATGCGCTGACCTGTGTGGAAGCGGGCGTGATGGCCCCGCTAGTCGGGGTAATTGGTTCATTGCAAGCGATGGAAGCCATCAAGCTACTGGCTAATTACGGCACACCAGCAAGCGGAAAAATCGTGATGTACGATGCGATGACCTGCCAATTCCGCGAAATGAAACTGCCGCGAAATTCGCACTGTGAAGTGTGCGGAACTCACTCGTCATAAAGCCCTACACTACTGACCGCCGTATGGCTCTTGTTCGGGCGAATACGGCGCACTGAATCGCGCACTACCAGCATGCCATTGAGCAGTAAATTCCCGACCGGTGCATCCGGACGAATTAAACGTTGCTGGAGTATATGCACGGCCTCTTCGCCAAGCTGGTCACGCGGTACATGAACCGAGGTCAGCGGCACATCATGAATAGCGGCCAGGTTAAAGCCGTCGATACTCATTACTGAAATATCGTGCGGCACGCGTAGTCCCGCATTTTGAAGTGCGCTTACAGCCCCTGCAGCCATAAAATCCCCACCGACTAACAAGGCGGTTGGTAGCTGATGACGAGGCGTTTTTTCCAGAAACTCACTGATTAATCTTTCGCTCTCTTTAGCACTGAAATTTTGCGCGGTAATCAGATGCTGCGCATCATCAAATCGCAGATTGTTAGCATCCCAGGCATCACGAATCCCGGCCAGACGTAACTCCATCGTATAGCGGCGCAGGCAGAGCAAATTAACCACAGCTTTGTGCCCCTGCTCAAATAAGTAGCTTGCCGCATAGTCGCCAATCAGTTGGTGATCGGGTGCAACGCCGGGAAGGCGCATTTTGCGGTCGCGACAGTTGATCAACACGCAGGGCTTACCGAGATCGAACGCCAGATCGTGGATGTGTGGATCATCAATGCCTAATAGGATCGCCGCTTCCGTCTCCACTTCATTCATTTTGCTCAGAAACATATTGGCATCACTGTCGTTTTCTTCGAGAGCACAGTAGCGCAGCCGCACTTCATGCGGTGCCAACGCCTTACTCACGCCCTGTGTAACACGATAATAAAAGACGTCAGATCGCTCATCGAACGCACGCTGCGGGGCAAAAACGACCAAACTATTAAGTAACATGCGCCCCGCCGCCATTCCTGCCAGCACGCCTTTTTGACCAGCGCAGTTCAGCACTTGCAGGCGAGCTTGTTCGCTGGTGTTCGATTTTCCAGCCAACACGCGTGACACAGTGCTAATTGAAAGCCCTGTTTCGGCAGCAATTTCGGCAATTTTTAGCTTTTTACTCATTTTGTGATCTGCGCCCATTTCACCAATGAAAAAATTTTCACGATGAAGTGTAGGGCTTTATCACTGGCATTTTCGTTATCGAACGCACGAATTCTTCTTTCATATGAAAATTTTTGCATGAAAGTCGCTATTGACCATTTTATAACTGTTTTACGCTCTCTCCATTGCCGCAACTGAGCCTGCCTTATCGCGGCAATAAGCAAATAAAATAATTATTAATCAATTAGATACAATTTTCACAATTTCAAAATTGTGGCAAACATTCCGATAGACACTGTTTCTACGTGGAGAACGACATGAGTCATGGCATAAATCCGGGAGTTACCGCCATTAAGGCAAAGCGCACCGTCCGCAACCTTCGCTGGTGGGTGCTGGTCCTGTTTTTGTTAGGCGTTACCGTTAACTACATCACCCGTAACTCACTGGGTATTTTAGCCCCAGAGCTGAAAACCAGCCTCGGCATTACCACCGAGCAATATTCTTGGATTGTCGCCTCATTCCAGCTTGCCTATACCCTGTTCCAGCCAATTTGCGGCTGGTTGATTGATGTCATCGGCCTGAAACTCGGCTTCCTGATTTGTGCCGGGATCTGGGCTGTGGTGTGCGTGATGCACGCGGGTGCCGGTAGCTGGATGCATCTGGCAATTTTGCGCTTCTTTATGGGTGGCGCAGAAGCTGCCGCAACGCCTGCGAACGCCAAAACGATTGGCGAATGGTTCCCGAAAAAAGAACGCCCGATTGCCGCAGGTTGGGCTGGAGTTGGTTTCTCTATAGGTGCGATGCTTGCTCCGCCAATTGTCTATTTTGCTCATGCCTCTTTCGGCTGGCAGGGTGCATTTATGTTTACCGGCGTGCTGGCAATGTTGTGGGTGATTTTGTGGTGGTTGTTCTACCACAACCCTGAACAACACCCGAATCTGAGCAAAGATGAACTGGAGTTCATCAAGCAGGATAACGAACCCGCTGCGGTGAAATTACCTTTCCTGACTGCACTGAAAACGGTTGGCAAAAATAAACGTTTCTACGGTATCGCGATTCCGGCATTTATGGCTGAACCAGCCTGGGCGGTACTGAGTTTTTGGGTTCCGCTGTATCTGGCAAACGAACGAGGTATGGACCTCAAACAAATCGCCATGTTTGCCTGGCTGCCATTCCTCGCAGCTGACCTCGGTAGTGTGGCAAGTGGCTATCTGACCAAGCTTTATACCCGCTGGTTTGGTTGCTCCCGCACCAACTCCATCGTGGCAAGTTCGGTTACCGGCGCATTCCTGATGATTTCTCTGGCATTGGTTGCCATCACCAAAGACCCGTACGTCACCATCGCCCTGATTTCAGTCGGCGGCTTCGGGCACCAGATCATCTCCTGCATGTTGAGTGCACTGGTAGTGGACTCCTTTGATAAAGGCCAGATGGCCACAGTCAACGGCATGCGTGGCTCTGCCGCCTGGATTGCCAGCTTCTTGTTCTCACTGCTGATTGGTGTCACCGCTGACAAAATTGGCTACAACCCTCTCTTTATCGCCATGGGCTTCTTTGACCTGATTGGCGCTGTATTCCTGATTTCTTTTATTGCTGAACGTCGCACCAAGCGTGCCTGAAACGGATTGTGAACGATGAAAATTTTGAAGAACTGGTCACTATTGAAGTCTGATGCCAACCACGTGGAATTGAGCGTGGATGGGAAGCACCGCCTGAACCTTTTTGTGCTGGAACAAGGCATGTTCCGCGTGCTGATTAAACGCGAAAACAAGCTGGCGCTGAACCGTACGTGGAGTATCGCGCCAGAAAATGATGTGCCTTGGGAAGGGCGTAACCGCGAAAGCCTGGAAGGTTTTGCGTTGCCGGGTTTCACCATGGAAGAACTCGGCGATACGCTTCGCATTAGCACCGATAAACTGCGTGTCACCGTCCACCAGCCGCTATGGCTGGAGTGGGAATATCTGAATCAGGCAGACGAATGGCAGATGCTCGCCAGCGACCGCCCGACCAGCGCTTATCTGCTAAAAACCCATGGCGACGGTGTGGCTCACTATCAGCGTCGCTATAAAGAAGAACAGTATTACGGCTTAGGCGAAAAAGCGGGCCCGTTGCAGCGTACCGGCAAGCGTTATGAAATGCGCAACCTCGATGCCATGGGCTATAACGCGGAGTCTACCGATCCACTGTACAAACACATTCCGTTCACCATTACGCGCCGTCCGGATGTCAGTTTCGGGATGTTTTACGACAACCTGAGCAGTTGCTGGTTGGATCTGGGTAATGAGATCGACAACTATCACCTGCCCTACCGTCGCTGGCAGGCAGAATCTGGCGATGTCGATTACTACTTGTTCCTCGGCCCGCAGGTTTTAGACGTCACCAAAGCGTTTGTACGTCTGACCGGTAAAACACTGTTTGGCCCGAAATGGAGCCTCGGTTACAGCGGTTCGACCATGCATTACACCGATGCACCGGACGCGCAAAACCAGCTAATGAGCTTTATCAAACTGTGCGACGAGCACGCGATCCCTTGCGATTCGTTCCAGTTGTCATCGGGTTATACCTCGATCAATAACAAGCGCTACGTGTTTAACTGGAACTACGACAAGGTTCCGCAACCGAAAGTGATGAGCCAGTCGTTCCACGACGCAGGCATTAAACTGGCGGCAAATATTAAGCCGTGCCTGTTGCAGGATCACCCGCGTTATCAGGAAGTGGTAGAGCAAGGTCTGTTTATTAAGGATTCGGAGTTAGATAGCCCGGAACGATCTATATTCTGGGATGACGAAGGTTCGCATCTTGATTTCACCAATCCGGCAACGGTGAAATGGTGGCAGAACGGGGTCACCACGCAGTTGCTGGAAATGGGCATCGACTCGACCTGGAATGACAATAACGAATACGAAGTGTGGGACGGCGAAGCGCGCTGCCACGGGTTTGGTGAAGAGATCGCTATCAAAAATATCCGCCCCGTGATGCCACTGCTGATGATGCGCGCCTCTTTGGAAGCACAGCAGAAGTTTGCTCCCGAAAAACGCCCATACTTGATCTCACGTTCCGGTTGCGCCGGGATGCAACGTTACGTGCAAACCTGGAGCGGCGATAACCGCACCAACTGGAATACGCTGCGCTACAACACCCGTATGGGCGTGGGCATGAGTCTGTCTGGGTTGTATAACGTGGGGCACGATGTCGGCGGTTTTTCAGGCGACAAACCTGAAGCCGAATTGTTTGTGCGCTGGGTACAAAACGGCGTGATGCATCCGCGTTTCACTATTCACTCGTGGAATGACGATAGCACCGTCAACGAACCGTGGATGTATGCATCGATAACTCCAGCCATTCGCAGTGCTATCGAAACACGTTATCGTCTGTTGCCGTACTTCTACACCCTGCTGTGGCAGGCGCATGCAGACGACGAGCCGATGCTGCGCCCGACGTTCCTCGACCACGAACACGACGCGAAAACTTTCGAAGAGTGCGACGACTTTATGCTGGGTCGTGATGTGTTAGTGGCAAGCGTGGTGGAAGAAGGCCAACGTGAGCGTGAAGTGTGGCTGCCTGAAAACGGCGCGGGTTGGTACGACTATTACACCGGCCAATGGTATAGCGGTGGCCAGAGTATTGTTATCGACGCCCCGCTGGAACGCCTGCCACTACTGGTTCGCGCTGGTGCTGCCCTGCCGCATTCTGCACGTATTACGCATGTGTTAGCGAGCGCTGATAATGTACGTGAGCTGAAAGTGTATCCGCTGCAAGGTAGCGGTGTTTCTCACGGTAGCCTGTTTGAAGATGACGGCGAGTCATGGGGTTATCAGCAAGGCAACGCGCTGTGGCTGAACTGGGAAATTCGCTGCACGGCAGACGAGATCCGCGTGGAGTTCATCCGCAAAGGTGATTACATCCCAGCGTGGAAAGAGATGACGTTAACGTTGCCGGTGGGTGAGAAGCGCCGTTTGATCGTTGATGGGAAAGAACAGGATAGCTGGAAGATCTGAAACATAAAAAAACCGCCGAATTCGGCGGTTTTTTCTTTTAACGCTAAATTAGCCGTCAATACCTTTACTACGCAGGTAATCTTCGTAGCCACCGGTAAAGTCAATCAAGCGCTCTGGGGTAATCTCAATCACGCGGGTTGCCAGCGAGCTAACAAATTCACGGTCATGAGAAACGAAGATCAGCGTGCCCGGGTACATTTCCAGCGCCATGTTCAACGATTCGATGGATTCCATATCCAGGTGGTTGGTCGGTTCATCCATGACCAGAACGTTAGGACGTTCCATCATTAATTTACCAAACAACATGCGGCCTTTTTCACCACCGGACAGCACCTTCGCAGGCTTTTTGATATCGTCCTGGCTGAATAACAGACGGCCAAGGATGCTGCGCACCGCTTGCTCGTCGTCACCTTCTTGCATCCACTGGCTCATCCAGTCGAACACAGTCAGGTCATTTTCAAATTCGTATTCGTGATCCTGTGCGTAATAGCCGATTTGCACGTTCTCAGACCACTTCACAGTACCTGCATCTGGCGTCAGTTCAGAGACCAGAGTTTTAAGCAGAGTAGTTTTACCCACGCCGTTGGTACCCAGAATGGCGAGTTTCTCACCCACTTCCAGCAGCATGTTAACGCCTTTGAACAGCGGACCGTTATCAAAGCCTTTAGCCAGACCTTCAACTTCAAGCGCATTACGGAACAGTTTCTTGTCCTGCTCGAAGCGAATGAATGGGTTCTGACGGCTGGATGCTTTAACTTCGTCCAGTTTGATTTTATCAATCTGGCGAGCACGAGAAGTCGCCTGGCGAGATTTAGAGGCGTTGGCACTAAAGCGGCTAACGAAGGATTGCAGGTCAGCAATCTGCGCTTTTTTCTTCGCGTTATCAGACAACAAACGTTCACGCACTTGTGTTGCCGCTGTCATGTATTCGTCGTAGTTGCCTGGATAAACACGCAGTTCGCCGTAGTCCAGATCCGCCATGTGAGTACACACCATGTTCAGGAAGTGACGGTCGTGCGAAATGATGATCATGGTGCTGTTACGTTCGTTGAGCACGGTTTCCAGCCAACGAATGGTGTCGATGTCCAGGTTGTTCGTCGGTTCATCAAGCAGCAGGATTTCTGGGTTCGAGAACAGTGCCTGCGCCAGCAACACGCGCAGTTTCCAGCCCGGAGCAACTTCGCTCATCGGGCCGTAATGTTGTTCTACAGGAATGCCTACGCCTAACAGCAGCTCACCCGCGCGTGCTTCAGCGGTGTAACCGTCCATTTCGCCGTAAAGGACTTCCAGGTCGGCCACTTTGTAGCCGTCTTCTTCGCTCATCTCTGGTAACGCGTAAATACGGTCGCGCTCTTCTTTTACTTCCCAGAGTTCAGCGTGGCCCATGATTACCGTGTCGAGAACGGTGAATTTTTCAAAGGCAAATTGATCCTGACGCAACTTACCGAGGCGTTCGTTCGGATCAAGTGAAACGTTACCCAGCGTTGGCTCTAAATCGCCACCGAGGATCTTCATAAAGGTAGACTTGCCGCTACCGTTAGCGCCGATCAAGCCGTAACGGTTGCCGCCGCCAAATTTGACAGAAATATTTTCAAACAACGGCTTACTGCCGAACTGCATTGTGACGTTACTGGAAACTAGCACAGAGATGTCCTGGTAAAATTGTAATATGTGAGATCGGGCACATTATGCCATAACTCAACGTGCAGATCGCTCTGCTTGTGCGCTGGTGATAAAATAATCAATATGCAAAAAAGTGTGATTTAATCCACATCTGATTTCCCAGGCTGAGGGAATGCACATATAATGCGCGCTCAAATCGCTCCGTTTCTTCACTAACTAGCCTGCATGGCCATAAATACATTGCATAACATGAATATGAAACTACGCACAATTTTACTGGCATTTGTGGCTGTTGTGGCTTTTAGCAAAACAGCTTCTGCCGTGACCTATCCTCTGCCAACCGATGGCAGCCGTCTGATTGGTCAAAACCAGGTTGTTACAATTCCTGAAGGTAGCACCGCACCGCTGGAAGAATATGCAGCGCGTTACCAAATGGGGCTTTCCAACATGTTGGAAGCAAACCCAGGCGTTGACCCGTATTTGCCAAAACCAGGCACCATCCTGAACATTCCTCAGCAGCTCATCCTGCCGGATACCGTTCATGAAGGCATTGTCATCAACAGTGCTGAAATGCGCCTCTACTATTACCCTGCGGGTACTAACACTGTAATCGTGTTGCCAATCGGTATCGGCCAGTTGGGTAAAGACACCCCGCTGAACTGGACGACTAAAGTAGAACGTAAGAAAGCAGGCCCAACCTGGACGCCGACTGCAAAAATGCATGCAGAATACATCGCTGCCGGTACGCCATTACCAGCCGTTGTTCCAGCTGGCCCAGACAACCCTATGGGTCTGTATGCACTGTACATTGGCCGCCTGTATGCAATTCACGGCACCAACGCGAACTTTGGTATCGGCCTGCGTGTAAGCCACGGTTGCGTGCGTCTGCGTAATGAAGACATCAAGTTCCTGTTCGAGAAAGTGCCAGTCGGTACGCGTGTTCAGTTCATCAATGAACCAGTGAAAGCAACTGTTGAGCCTGATGGTTCGCGCTACATTGAAGTACACAACCCACTGTCTACAACTGAAGAACAGTTCAACTCAACTGAGATCGTGCCAATCACGCTGAAAAGCAATGTGACTGCGATTACCGCTCAGCCTGATGTTGATAGCGCCGTGGTAGACCAGGCTATTCTGGGCCGTTCCGGTATGCCGGTTCGCCTGAACTAATCTGTTGCTTGAGCAAAAAAGCGACCTGCGGGTTAATGCCGGTCACTTAAGGTGACCGGCATTGTTTTTTAAGGGATATTTCGACCTTTTTTCTCTCACTTCCCTTGCATATTCACGCTCACGCCTCGAGGGGAGTTTTAGCATCGCTGCGTTGCTGTAA
>NZ_JAJSOU010000007.1:0-290519 GCF_021282405.1 Buttiauxella cochleicola | reverse complement strand
GAGAGAAAAAGCTTGCTGAATGAGGTCAGGAGACAGGAGGTCAGCGAGGCTTTGAACTTCATCGGGGGCAGTGAGATTGATAATACCGAGAGCTTGTGAAAGTTCCATTTAAAAAGGGTCCATGTTGAGCATGAACCCTTTTTACACGAGCCACCGGATCGGTCAACTGATCCTTAAACGATCGGCATTAGGCGAATAGCCCCTTTTTACTAAGTCAATATCTGACAAAAACGCCGCAAATTGCGGCGTTTTTTTTCGCTTTATAATCATTTGCTTAAATAAATCTTCACATTCGCGTTGCGAATTAATGTTATTTACACTTCTTCCTTTCAACTTTTTATGGTCAACCTCGGAACATTAAAAATTCTTATTTTAATTATGTGAGCGCTCTCATGTAGAGTTTTGTATTTTATAAATAGTAATTATCAAGATAAAACTCTCAAGGCATGATTTGTTACAAATACTCATAAATTATGTGCTCTCTGTCATAATATCGGAATGAACTCTTACAAAGTCATTGATAATTCGCGTCGCGAAAAATAGTCTTAAGGGCAGCAGTAATGCGGGCAAATATTCATAACCGCTTTAGCCGTTAGGCATTTTTACTTTTTTTCGCCATAAGGCGTCTTTTAACGTCCGGCGATTATTGATACGTCAAAGAGGAATAATATATGCGTACGTTTAGTGGCAAACGTAGTGCACTGGCGCTTGCAATTGCAGGTGTCACGGCTCTTTCAGGACTGGTAGTCATCCCTCAGGCAAGCGCAGCAGGCTTTGTGGATGACTCAACTCTGACCGGTGGTGTTTATTACTGGCAGCGTGAGCGTGACCGTAAAGATGTTACGACTGATAAATATGAAACTAACCTTGCGCATTCCACCTGGAACGCCAATCTGGACTTCCAGTCTGGTTTCGCCGCTGACATGTTCGGTCTGGATATTGCGGCCTTTACTGCTATCGAAATGGCAGAAAATGGTGATAGCGGTCACCCTAACGAAATCGCATTCTCCTCTGTAAACAAAGCTTACGATGAAGATTTCTCCGGTGATAAAAGTGGCATTAGCCTTTATAAAGCCGCAGCTAAATTCAAATACGGCCCGGTTTGGGCGCGTGGCGGTTACATTCAGCCAACCGGCCAAACCTTGCTCGCACCACACTGGAGCTTCATGCCTGGTACTTACCAGGGCGCTGAAGCCGGTGCAAACTTTGATTACGGCGATTCTGGTGCGCTGAGCTTCTCCTACATGTGGACCAACGAGTATAAAGCTCCATGGCACCTGGAAATGGACAAGTTCTATCAGAATGACAAAAACACCAAAGTTGAATATTTACACTCTCTTGGTGCGAAGTATGACTTCAAAAATGATTTCATTCTCGAAGCGGCATTTGGGCAGGCTGAAGGCTACGTTGATCAGTACTTCACCAAAGCAAGCTACAAATTTGATATCGCGGGTAGCCCGTTAACAACCAGCTACCAGTTCTACGGTACGCGTGACAAAGTTTCTGATGGCAGCGTTAACGATCTGTACGATGGCACTGCATGGTTGCAGGCATTGACTCTTGGATACAGAGTTGGACAGGTTGATTTGCGTCTTGAAGGAACTATTGTGAAGGCCGATGGCCAGCAAGGTTACTTCCTGCAGCGTATGACCCCAACTTATGCATCTTCAAACGGTCGTCTTGATGTGTGGTGGGATAACCGCTCTGACTTCAACGCCAACGGTGAAAAAGCAGTATTTGCAGGCGCGATGTATGACCTGAGCAACTGGAACCTGGCCGGTTGGGCAGTGGGTGCTTCTTATGTGTACGCATGGGATGCTAAACCAAGCTCTAAACCAACCACTGACGGTTACTACGATGCGGATAATCGCCTGAAAGAATCTGCATACAGCCTTGATGCGTTGTACACCGTTCAGGATGGTCGCGCGAAAGGCACGCTGTTCAAACTGCACTTCACTCAGTACGACAACCATTCAGACATCCCAAGCTGGGGCGGTGGTTACGGCAACATCTTCCAGGATGAGCGTGATGTGAAATTCATCGTCATCGCACCGTTCACCATCTTCTGATTCGAATCCGGGCGTGAAAGCGCCCGGTTTTCTTAAGGATATCAAGCATGAAAAAAATCGTACTGACTATGGTGATGGCGTTAGGTTTGAGTGCGTGTGCGCAGCAGCAACCTAAAACGGCTCCGGAAGATACAAAACTAAAGCAAGCGTATAGTGCCTGTATTAACACCGCAGAAGGCAATCCGGATAAAATCCAGGCCTGCCAGAGTGTGTTAAATGTGTTAGGCCAGGAAAAAGAGCACCAGGAATTTGCGAAGAAAGAAACGGTGCGCACCCTGGATTACCAGAACTGCATCCAGGCAACTCGTACGGGTAATGACCAGGCGGTCAAAGCCAAGTGCGATAAAATCTGGCAAGAGATTCGTGCTAACAATAAGTAATCGCTGAATTCAGGCAATAAAAAAACCGGTGAGTTTGTTCACCGGTTTTTTTACATCTGGCATCTGAATCCGATGCCAAAATATGCAGATTACTTTTCGCTGATTTCGTGTGCGTTTTCGTCGGTACGGCAATCACCTTCAGCGCAGTGACCATAAAGGTACAGGCTGTGGTTAGTCAGACGAATACCATGACGAGATGCGATTTCACGCTGGCGGGCTTCAATTGAATCATCACTGAATTCAATAACTTTGCCACAATCCAGGCAAATCAGGTGGTCATGGTGATGCTGTTGTGTAAGTTCGAACACGGATTTGCCGCCTTCGAAGTTATGGCGAGTCACAATGCCTGCATCATCAAACTGGTTTAATACACGATAAACTGTGGCGAGACCAATCTCTTCGCCCATATCAATCAGACGTTTATATAAGTCTTCCGCACTGACGTGATGGTTCACCGGCCCCTGCAACACTTCAAGGATTTTTAATCGCGGAAGCGTGACTTTCAGGCCGGCCTTCTTTAATGCGGTATTGTTGTCAGTCATGCGGAAATTGTCCTGTTGCTTAACGATTCGCTCGGACTCAGGGTGAGCGTTAAGATGAATGCGTCTCATTATAGAACTGCCACTTCTAAATGGGAACCGCAAGTATTATGCATAATCAAGCTAAGAAATGGCGGTTGAGTCGCGATTTGATTGCCTTGTTAGCTATTTTGTCAGGAGTTCATTGTACAGGGACAAACTGAAAAGTTAAAAATTTGTAGCAATTATTTTAATCGGAAATAACTATCAATGTGGCGCAACCTAATAGTTGCGCCACATCTGGAATCAGGCGTTGATGATATCAGCCAGGTTCAGTTCTTCAGAAACTTGTTTGACCCACTTCTGAACACGTTCAGCAGTCAGTTCTGGTTGACGGTCTTCGTCAATCGCCAGACCAACAAAGTGGTCATCGTCTGCAAGACCTTTAGATGCTTCGAAATGGTAACCAGCAGTTGGCCAGTGACCGACGATTGCTGCACCACGCGGCTCAATGATGTCGCGGATAGTGCCTAATGCGTCACAGAAGTATTCTGCGTAGTCTTCCTGGTCACCGCAACCGAACAGCGCGACCAGTTTGCCATTGAAATCAACTTCTTCCAGAGTGGGGAAGAAATCGTCCCAATCACACTGGGCTTCGCCGTAATACCATGTTGGAATGCCGAGAAGCAGAATGTCGAAGCCTTCCAGGTCTTCTTTGCTGCTCTTAGCAATGTCATGCACCTCAGCAACATCTTTACCGAGCTGTTTTTGAATCATCTTCGCGATATTTTCGGTGTTACCAGTGTCGCTGCCGAAAAAAATGCCTACGATTGCCATGAGTAAAATAACCTCTTGATACTTAATGGTATGGTGGCTGCTATTTGGCCACAGATAGGGCAATCATAGCAGAACACTTCGTGGTGCGGAAACTGCTATCGCCCCGGTGTGCACAGACTGCAAAATTGCATACCAGGGCATAGCACTAAAACTAACTGAGATGTTGCTTCAGTTGTTCGAGAAGTATCTCTTCAATCAATTCACTACGACTGATATTGCGCGCTTCAGCCAACTGATTGAGAGCATCTACCGCATCGTTATTGAGCTTTAGCTCCACTCGCTTCAGGCCGCGTACTTTATCGCGCTTGAGCTGGTTGCGTTTGTTGATACGCAATTGCTCATCACGCGTTAGCGGATTGGTTTTTGGTCGCCCCGGGCGACGCTCGTCCGCGAACAGATCTAATGTAGTACGGTCCGTTTGTTCTTTTGCCATGATTAGACTACTGACAGGGAATTCAGGTGGCACGGAGCGGGGTGCTCTGGCGCAATTTAGCGCGCAATCATACATCAGCATGGCTTGCGCGCCAACGCGTTAGCCGCAACTTGCGGCCAGTCGGTTTGTTTTTAATCAGTTTGCTGCGGATTCGTCGATAAAACGATGGATTGCGCGCAAAACAGCATCAGGTTTTTCAGCATGAACCCAGTGACCGGCCCCGGCCACGACGTGCGCACGTGCCTGCGGGAACTGCGAAAGCAACTGGCTACGATGTGATTCATCAACATAAGGAGACGCCCCGCCGCGAATAAATAGCGCGGGTTCATTCCATGCAGGAATGTTTTCCCAGCCGACAATATTCTCATATTGGTCCCACAATACCGGCACGTTGAATTTCCATGCGCCATCGGCAAAGGATTTCAGCAAAAACTGGATGACACCTTCTTCATCAAGATGCTCGCGCATAACGGTCGCGGCCTGCTGGCGAGTTTTAACATCTGCCTCGGTAACTGCATTAATCGCAGCGAAAATTTCATCGTGGCGACGAACCTGATAATCCACTGGGGCAATGTCAATCAGCACTAGTTTATCAATACGTTCCGGGGCAATAGCAGTCAGTGCCATTGCCACTTTGCCACCCATTGAATGGCCAATAATAATGGCTTTTTCAATGCCATACTCGTCGAGCGTTTCAACCACATCTTGCGCCATCGCGGCGTAGTTCATCTCTTCGCTTCGTGGCGATAACCCGTGGTTGCGTAGATCGATTTGCAGTAAATCATGATCCTGCCCAAGGTCACGGGCCAGCACGCCCAGGTTATCAAGGCTACCAAAAAGACCGTGAATAAGGACGATGGGGGAATTACTAGTCGATTGTTGCGCAGTTTGCAGGCGAGCATTCAATTTCATGGCAAAGTTCTTTTTTTTTACTTCGTGTGGTTAGGGTATCATAACGGCATCCTGCCGCACTGCCGCAAATTTCCAGTTTAGTCTGACTTTGTGGTGTGACAAAAGCTTGGCGCTACCCGAGGTTGGGTTTTGTACTTATAATCCCAACAACTTGTATACCCGTCATACTTCAAGTTGCAGGGGTGTTGGCTGCACTCACAAACCCCAGTCACTTACTTTAGTAAGCTCCTGGGGATTTGCTCCCTTGCCGCCTACCTGTAACTCGAATTATTTGGGTCAATTCAGAAAAGATATCGCACTGGATTAAGATGAAAACAATTGAAGTTGATGACGAGCTCTATCGCTATATTGCCAGCCACACGCAGCACATTGGTGAAAGCGCGTCCGATATTTTACGGCGCATGTTGAAATTTACCGCCGGCCAAACTCCAGCTACACCAGCAACTACCGGTCAGACGGCGGCAACTGCTGCACCTGCTCCGGAAGCCAAACCCGTAAATAAAGCACGCGATCGCGTTCGTGCGGTTCGTGAATTACTGCTGTCCGATGAATATGCGGAGCAAAAGAAAGCGGTTAACCGTTTCATGATGGTGCTTTCAACTCTGTATACACTTGATGCTCAAGCTTTTGGTGAAGCGACTGAATCGCTGCATGGTCGTACACGTGTCTATTTTGCAGGTAATGAACAGACGTTGCTGCAAAACGGAAACCAGACCAAACCTAAGCATGTTCCAGGAACGCCATACTGGGTTATTACTAACACCAATACTGGTCGTAAATGCAGCATGATCGAACACATCATGCAATCAATGCAGTTCCCGGCGGAATTGATTGAAAAGGTTTGCGGCACAATTTAACACCTCGCGTCAGAAGGAAAGGCCAATGGCTAACCACCCTCGTGCAGGACAACCGGCACAACAGAGCGATTTGATTAACGTAGCCCAACTGACGGCCCAGTATTATGTACTGAAGCCTGAAGTGGGGAATAGCGAACATGCGGTGAAGTTCGGGACATCCGGTCACCGTGGTAGTGCGGCACGTCAAAACTTCAACGAGCCTCACATTCTGGCGATTGCTCAGGCGATTGCAGAAGATCGTGCAAAAAATGGCATTACCGGGCCGTGCTACGTGGGTAAAGATACCCACGCGCTGTCTGAACCTGCGTTTATCTCCGTACTGGAAGTGCTGGCTGCGAACGGTGTGGATGTCATTGTGCAGCAGGCGAATGGCTACACGCCAACGCCGGCTATCTCTCACGCCATTCTGACGCATAACAAAAATGGCGGTGCACTGGCAGACGGTATCGTTATTACCCCTTCACACAACCCGCCTGATGATGGTGGTATCAAATACAATCCACCAAATGGTGGCCCGGCTGATACTAATGTCACCAAAGTTGTTGAAGATCGTGCCAATGCATTGCTGGCCGCAGGTCTGAAAGACGTGAAACGTATCTCTCTTGATCAGGCGTGGAAAAGTGGCCACGTACAAGAGCAAGATCTGGTGCAGCCGTTTATTGAAGGGCTGGTGGATATCGTTGATATGGCCGCCATCCAGAAAGCGGGCCTGAAGCTGGGTGTTGATCCACTCGGTGGTTCCGGTATCGAATACTGGCAGCGCATCGCCAAACACTACAATCTGGATCTGACGATTGTTAACGATCACGTCGATCAAACCTTCCGCTTTATGCATCTAGACAAAGATGGCGCGATCCGCATGGATTGTTCATCCGAGTGCGCAATGGAAGGTCTGCTGGCGCTGCGTGACAAGTTCGACCTGGCTTTCGCCAATGACCCGGATTACGACCGCCACGGTATCGTCACTCCTGCAGGTTTGATGAACCCAAATCACTATCTTGCTGTTGCGATTAACTATCTGTTCCAGCACCGCCCGCAGTGGGGCAAAGATGTTGCCGTCGGTAAAACTCTGGTGTCTTCCGCGATGATTGACCGCGTGGTTAACGATTTGGGCCGCAAACTGGTAGAAGTTCCGGTTGGCTTCAAATGGTTTGTTGACGGGCTGTTCGATGGAAGCTTCGGTTTTGGTGGCGAAGAGAGCGCCGGGGCATCGTTCCTGCGCTTTGACGGTACACCATGGTCGACGGATAAAGACGGCATCATTATGTGCCTGCTGGCGGCAGAAATTACTGCTGTAACCGGCAAAAACCCGCAGCAGCATTACGACGAACTGGCTGAACGCTTCGGCGCGCCTAGCTACAACCGCCTGCAGGCTTCCGCCACTTCCGCACAGAAAGCGGCACTGTCTAAACTTTCCCCAGAAATGGTGAGCGCAAGCACCCTGGCGGGTGACCCGATCACCGCACGCTTAACGGCGGCTCCGGGCAACGGCGCATCCATCGGCGGCCTGAAAGTGATGACTAAAAACGGCTGGTTTGCGGCGCGTCCTTCCGGTACGGAAGATGCGTACAAAATCTATTGTGAAAGTTTCTTAGGCGCGGAACATCGCCTGCAAATTGAGAAAGAAGCGGTAGAGATTGTCAGCGAAGTGCTGAAAAATGCGAAGTAATTCGTAAAAGTGAAAAAGCGCCGCAAGGCGCTTTTTTTGTATGTGTCGGATGACGCTTCGCTAAAGCATAAATCGATAACCAATCCCCGTTTCCGTCAACAAATGCGCCGGGCGCGCAGGATCGTTTTCCAATTTCTGCCGCAAATGCCCCATATAAATCCGCAAATAATGGCTGTGTTCCACCGCGTTCGGCCCCCAAACCTGGTTGAGCAACTGGCGCTGCGTCAGCACTTTTCCATGGTTATTGATAAGCGTGGCGAGCAGGCGAAATTCAATCGGCGTGAGGTGGATTTCTGCACCATCGCGGGTAATGCGGCGGTTCGCGAGATCAACGCTGATATTTGAAAACTGATAAACCGGGTCGGGCTGCGCAAGACTTGCATGGCGACGTAAGACTACGCGCAGTCGCGCTTGCAGCTCACCAATACCAAAGGGTTTGCTGAGATAGTCATCGGCGCCGGCATCCAGGGCATCAATCTTCACCTGTTCGTCGCTTCGAGCTGAAAGCACCACAATCGGCGTCTGGCTCCACTGGCGAAAATCGCGGATAAAATCAATGCCGTCACCATCTGGCAAACCAAGATCGAGAATGACTAAATCGGGCTTGCGCGTTGCGGCTTCCAGCAAACCACGTTGCAATGTTTCTGCTTCATGTACGCGCAGCGATTCGGCTTCCAGCGCAGTGCGCAGAAAACGACGGATCTCTTTTTCGTCTTCAACAATCAAAACTGATATCACATAACCTCGTTCATCTCAGCCAGCTCAGGTGGTGGGGGCAGAGGTAAAATAACATGAAAACTGGCTCCGCCTTCTGGTCGGTTGGCTGCAATAATTTTCCCATCGTGAACTTCGACAATCGCCCGGCAAATTGCCAGACCCAATCCGACACCAGGAATGGCTGACTCTTTGTTGCCACGGGAAAATTTATCAAAAATCTTCTGTTCTTGCCCAGTTGGAATGCCTGGGCCGCTGTCCCAGACTTCCAGATCGAGTTTATCAGCCGATGCCTGCGCGCGAATGCCAATTTCCGCTTTATACCCGGCGTATTTCACGGCGTTTTCCAGCAGATTTATTAACACGCGCTCAAACAGCGGGCCATCAACATGAATCAATAACAGCGGGTCAGGCAACGCCAAATCAATATGCCGCCCGCCGAGTCCTGGCTCCAGCATTTTTAACGCGCTGCCGACCACTTCTTCCAGCGTCAGCCACTCTTTGCGCAGATTAAATCCACCGGACTGAATCCGCGCCATATCCAGTAAGTTGTTCACCAGGCGCGTGGTGTTGAGGACGTGTTGGCGAATATCGTTGGCTTGCGGAGCGTGTTTCGAACCTTCAGAGGCCAGATCTAACGTCAGAATTTCTGCCTGACCAAAAAGCACCGTCAGTGGAGTGCGCAAGTCGTGTGAAAGTGCTGCAAGCAACGAGTTGCGCACTTGTTCTCGCTCACTGGAAAGCCGAGCTTGATCTTCGCTGGCGGTCAGTAACAATCGCTCCAGTGCAGTCGCCGCCAGTAACGTGAAAGTCTCCAGTAACCGTTGCTGCTCGGGGATCATTAACTGGCGCAAATTATTCGGTTCGACAATTAACAGGCCGAGAGTTTTTTCCGGTGTTTTTAGCGGCAGAATTTGATAAGGCACACCGGGCAGTGTATCCGTGCCGGCACCGGCTGGTTGGCCTTTATCAAAGCTCCAACGCGCTATAGCTTCGTCCCAGTTTTGAGGTTCGCCCCTGGCATTTACCCGCTCTAACTGGCCATTTTCGTTGGGCAGCAACAACTGTGTACGAGCATTGAAACTGTTATTGATAAATAGCTCGCTGGTGGCAGCAATATCTTGCGGAGTGCGTTCTGCGGCGAGGGCTTTCGACATCTCATAAAGATGACGAGTGCGCTGTTCGCGATAACGGGCAATTCGTGCCTGATAACGCACCCCCGCGGTGAGATTACCGATAACGAGGCCGACCGTTAGCATCACGGCGAACGTTAGCAGGTACTGAATATCAGAAACCGCCAGCGTGCCATGGGGGGCAATAAAAAAGAGATCAAAACTAAGAACGCTTATCACAGTTGCCAGCACCGAAGGCCAGCGCCCGTAGAATAGCGCGACAATAACGACACCCAGCAAATAGAGCATCACCAGGTTGGCGGCATCGAAGTCCATCAGCCACTGATTGGCAATAAACGTTGTGATGGCACATAAAGCAATCGCCACCCCGCAGCCGCGTAACTGCACGCGCCATTTTTCCGCAAAGCTGCGCGAGTCCGTGGCTGATGGTGACGCTGATGCGGGTTTATCGTCGAGGGCGACGATCACTAAATCGAGGTCTGGGGCACGGCGGGCTAAACGGTCGGCAAAGGATTCTCGGCTCCAGAAGCGACGAGTGGTGCGCCTGCCGATAATAATCTTGCCGAGATTGTGCTCGCGTGCGTAACGCAAAATCGCTTTATCTTCTGCCGGATCGGCAAGTGTGGTGGTCTCTGCCCCCAACTCTTGAGCGAGGCGAAGCGAAGCTAAAATAGCGCGACGTTGATGTTCAGGTAAACGGTGAAGCTGTGGCGTTTCGACATACACGGCGTGCCAGATGCTACCTAGTTTTGCTGCCAGGCGTGCGGCGGTACGAACCAGTTTCTCATTGCCAGAACTGTGGCCGATACACAACAAAATGGCATCACGCGTGTGCCAGACTTTCTCTTCGCCCTGGTTATCACGCCATGCCCGCATTTGGTCGTCAACGCGATCGGCGGTGCGGCGCAGTGCCAGTTCACGCAGCGCAATCAAATTCCCTTTCCGGAAGAAGTGCTCAATGGCGCGTTCGGCCTGGCCTGCGATATACACTTTGCCTTCGTGCAGACGCTGGCGTAAATCATCGGGCGGCAAGTCGACCAGCACGATTTCATCGGCAGCATCAAAAATAGGGTCGGGTACCGTTTCGCGTACTTGAATCCCGGTCACGCCGCCGACAATATCGTTGAGGCTTTCAAGATGCTGCACGTTGACGGTGGTAAATACATCAATCCCGGCATCCAGTAACTCGTCCACATCCTGCCAGCGCTTAGGGTGACGCGAACCGGGCGCATTGCTGTGCGCCAGTTCGTCCATCAGAATCAGCGCCGGGTTACGCGCTAGTGCAGCGTCGAGGTCGAACTCATGAACCCAGCGTCCACGATGGTGCGTGCGCCTGGCGGGCAGCAGATCCAGCCCGTCAAGCAATGCAGCAGTTTCTTTACGCCCGTGAGTTTCCACCACGCCAATCAGAATACCTAGCCCTTGTGCGCGCAGGCGCTGCGCTTCCTGGAGCATGGCGTAGGTTTTCCCCACGCCCGCACAGGCACCGAAAAATATTTTCAGCTTCCCGCGTGTTGGGCGGCTAACCTGCTCTAGCAGCTTATCCGGATCGGGGCGCTGCGGTTCCTGCGTCATAACAACTCCTTTGAGCCTGGCTTTGGTAGATGTCGCTTACGGTGCCTGCAAAGCATCCAACGCCACGTTAACCAACAACACATTCACCACCGGTTTACCGAGGAAACCGACCAAAGGCTGAGTAGAATTTTCGTCTATCAACCGTTGGATCTGTTCAACCGGAAGATTGCGTGCTTTGGCGATACGCGGGATTTGCCAGGCTGCTGTTTGCGGGGAGATCTGCCCGTCCAGACCGCTGGCTGATGCGGTCACCAGTTCAACGGGAACCGCTGGATTAGCCTGCGGATTTGCCGCGCGTTGCGCCGCAACACGTGCCGCGACCACCTTATCCAGCTCAGGGTTACTTCCCGCCAGGTTGCTGCCGCCTGAAGCCATGGGATTATAGGGCGTTTCAGCCGTAGCAGAAGGGCGGCCTTGTAAATACTTCGCCTCGGTGAAGTTTTGTCCAATCAACTTCGAGCCACGTACCGCGGTGGTATCAATAATCAATGAACCATTGGCTTGCGCCGGGAACCACCACTGGGCAAGCAGCGTTGTCAGGAGCGGGTAAAGCCCCCCGGTAATCAGGGTGAGCAAAATCAGTAACAGTATAGCGGGACGCAAGGTAGACATTTGTTTTTCCTCTTAAACCAGGCCACAGACGGTCAGCAGCAAGTCGATAGCTTTGATGCCAATAAACGGCACAACTAACCCCCCCAGACCGTAAATCCACAGGTTGCGGCGAAGCATCGCTGCGGCACTGAGCGGTTTGTAGCTCACGCCCCGTAACGCCAGTGGAATCAAAAAGATGATGATTAGCGCGTTAAAAATCACCGCGCTTAAAATCGCCGAGGCAGGGGAGTGCAGGTGCATCACGTTTAGCGCATTAAGCTGCGGATAAGTTGCAGCAAACGCGGCGGGAATAATCGCGAAATACTTTGCCACGTCGTTGGCAATACTGAAGGTGGTCAGCGAGCCACGGGTCATCAGCATCTGTTTGCCGATGTGTACCACTTCAATCAGCTTGGTGGGGTTAGAATCCAAATCTACCATGTTGCCCGCTTCTTTTGCCGCTTGCGTGCCGGAGTTCATGGCCACCGCCACATCCGCCTGCGCCAGCGCCGGGGCATCGTTGGTGCCGTCGCCGGTCATAGCCACTAAACGACCTTCCGCCTGATACTGGCGAATCAACGCCAGTTTCGCTTCCGGAGTTGCTTCCGCAAGAAAATCATCAACACCCGCTTCGGCAGCAATCGCTGCCGCCGTCAAACGGTTATCCCCGGTGATCATCACCGTTTTAATCCCCATCTGGCGCAGTTGGGCAAAGCGCTCTTTAATGCCGCCTTTGACGATATCCTTCAGGGCGATAACACCGAGCACATTGGCACCTTCTGCCACCACCAGCGGTGTTCCACCGGTGCGGGCAACACCTTCTACCAGAGTGTCGACCTGCGGCGGGAAGTGTCCGCCGTTCGCCTCAACGTGGCGACGAATAGCATCCACCGAACCTTTGCGAATCATGCGGTCTTGAATATTGATGCCGCTCATGCGGGTTTGCGCGGTAAACGGCACAAAGGTGGCATGCAGGTTTTGCACGTCGCGTTCGCGCAGGTTAAAGCGCTGTTTTGCCAGCACCACAATGCTGCGGCCTTCCGGCGTTTCATCTGCAAGCGACGAAAGCTGCGCCGCATCGGCCAGAGTTTTTTCATCAATACCGGGTGCAGGCAGGAAATCAGAAGCCTGGCGGTTACCAAGCGTAATGGTGCCTGTTTTATCCAGCAGCAATACGTCGACATCGCCCGCGGCTTCAACGGCACGCCCGCTGGTGGCAATCACGTTTGCACCCAACATGCGGCTCATCCCGGCAACACCAATCGCTGAAAGCAGCCCGCCGATGGTGGTGGGAATTAAACAAACCAGCAGGGCAATCAGCACCGTGACGCTAACTGCCACACCACCGTATTGCGAGAAGGGCCACAGCGTGGCGGTTGCCAGTAAAAAGACGATAGTCAGTGCCACCAGCAAAATCGTCAGCGCAATTTCATTCGGCGTTTTGCGGCGTTGCGCACTTTCCACCATCGCAATCATGCGGTCGAGGAAGGTTTCGCCAGGGTTCACGCTGCACTGAATCACCAGCCAGTCGGAAAGAATGCGCGTGCCGCCAGTGACGGAGGCAAAGTCGCCACCTGATTCACGAATCACTGGTGCGGATTCGCCGGTAATCGCGCTTTCATCGACTGATGCGCCGCCTTCCAGCACTTCGCCATCACAAGGGATAATGTCGCCCGCTTCAACCAGCACAATGTCGCCTTTACGCAGATCGGCGGCGGGAACATGGTCCATTTGCGCGTCATGGTGAGGGGCGCGTAATTTGCGCGCCCAACTGGTTTTCTTCACCCCTTTCAGGCTATTGGCTTGCGCCTTGCTACGGCCTTCAGCCAGCGCTTCGGCAAAGTTTGCGAACAGTACGGTAAACCACAGCCAGATGCTGATGGCTAAGGTAAACGATGCGTCGCCCTGAAGTTTTCCACTGAACATGGCAATCGCCAGGACCGTAGTCATCACGCTACCCACCCAGACGATAAACATCACCGGGTTACGCCACTGCACCTGCGGGTTAAGTTTTTTAAAGGAATCTATTAGCGCCTGACGAATCAGCGATGGTTCAAATAGCGCCTGTTGCTTGCGACTCATGGAAGCCTCTTAATCACAAATTCACGAAGGAAAGGTGTTCCGCAACCGGGCCTAATGCGAGGGCGGGAATAAAGGTCAGTGCACCGACTAACAATACGGTGCCAATCAGCAGGCCAATAAACAGAGGGCCGTGAGTCGGCAGCGTACCGACGCCTGCGGTTTGCGACTTTTTAGTGACTAGCGTTCCGGCAATCGCCAGCACCGGCACAATCACCGCAAAGCGGCCGAACCACATGCATACTGCCAGAAGCACGTTCCAGAAAGGCGTGTTGGCGCTAAGCCCTGCAAATGCGCTGCCGTTGTTATTAGCGGCAGATGAGACGGCGTAAAGCACTTCGCTAAAGCCGTGGATACCAGAGTTGAATATCCCGGCGCGACCAGCCTCAGTCATCATCGCAAGGGCGGTACCGAGCAGTACCAATGTCGGGGTGACGAGGATTGCTATCGCAGTCATTTTCATCTCTGCGACGTCGATTTTTTTACCCAGATATTCCGGTGTGCGGCCAATCATCAACCCAGCGATAAACACGGTGAGCAAGACGAACAGCAACATGCCGTACAGCCCGGAGCCGACGCCGCCAAACACCACTTCACCGATCTGCATCAGCCACATGGGAATCATGCCGCCTAATGCTGTGAAGGAGTCATGCATTGCATTAACAGCGCCACAGGATGCTGCGGTGGTAATCACGGAAAATAGGCTACTGACCAGAATGCCAAAGCGGCTCTCTTTACCTTCCATATTGATATTGCTATCAGCACCAAGCTGCATGAAATGCGGGTTACCTTGTGTTTCAGCCCACATCACCACCACAACGCAGATAACAAAAATGATGCCCATCGCCCACAAAATGGCGCGCCCCTGGCGTTTGTCGCCCACTGCTTCACCAAAGGCGAAACACAGAGCGGTTGGGATCAGGAAGATCGCCAGCATCTGCACAAAGTTGGTCAGCGCCGTTGGGTTCTCGAAAGGGTGAGAGGAGTTAGCATTAAAGAAACCACCGCCGTTGGTGCCGAGCATTTTGATCGCTTCTTGCGAAGCCACCGGCCCCATAGGCAAGACATGCTGCACACCTTCAAGCGAGGTGAACGGCTGATATGCGGCGATATTCTGCAAGGTTCCCTGGCTAACAAAGAACAGTGCAATTAACAGTGAAATCGGCAGCAGGATGTATAACGTGATGCGAGTTAAATCGACCCACGCGTTACCTAGCGTAGTGGCGCTATGACGGGAAAATGCGCGAATCAGCGCAAACACCACGGCGATGCCCGTTGCAGCGGAAAGGAAGTTTTGTACTGTCAAGCCAACCATCTGGCTGAAATAACTCAGCGTGGTTTCGCCGCTATAGGATTGCCAGTTGGTATTGGAGACAAAACTAACAGCAGTGTTTAACGCCAGATGCCAGGAAAGGCCAGGCAATTGCTGTGGATTAAGCGGCAAACTCCCTTGCGTCATTAAGATGATGAAAAGCAGTAGCAAACCTAAAACGTTGAAGACCAGGATCGCGGCAAGATAACGTTTCCAGCTCATTTCAGCCGTTTCGCTTCCCAGAACTTTCCACATCACCGACTCAACACGGCCCACGCCTGGCAGTGGTTCTCCTTCAATTAACCGCGCAAGCACGCTACCCAGCGGTTTTGCTAGTGCAAAAAGCACCAGCAGGAAGCTGGCAATTAATAAGAATGCAGAAGCGGCCATTAGAACGCCTCCGCATTAATCAGGGCATAAATTAAATATCCCAACAGCATAAAGACCAGCACAACACCGGCTATCAGACCTGCACTCACAATCCACCTCCGAATGCCCGTCATACTTCGATTTGCAGCCTTCCTGCAACTCGAATTATTTAGGGCTGATATGTAATGCAACGAGTGTGAAATTTTCAGTGCAAAGATGTCGTAAAAGTCTGGGGACGGGGTGTAAAAAAAGTATAAAAATGCCATATACACCTCGCCCTGCATCCCAAAGTGACTTTGGGATAAAGCCATTAATTAACTAATGGTTAGTATTTATTTAACTATTTTGTAACTTAATTACGCAGGGGAATGTAAATTAGTGGCAAAAAGTGTCCTTTAGTGGTCGGATGAGTAGTAAACTTTCAGCCAATGCGATAGTATTTTGTGCAGATAACAAGTTCCAACTTCCCGGTTTTTGCTACCGGTCACAATTTAAGGGAGAAGCCTATGACTCTATATAAAGACTATCCATTGCATCAGGTCATCCTGCGTCGCACTTTTGTTGTTGTAGCTGGTGTTCTGGCTTTGCCAGTGATGCTGTTCTGGAAAGATCGCGCCCGTTTCTACAGCTACCTGCACCGCGTCTGGTCTAAAACCAGCGAAAAACCAGTTTGGATGGCTCAGGCTGAAGCCGCATCCGCTGATTTTTACTGAGTTTGCTAAGCGGATATAAAACATCAAAGCCCCATCAGCTCATAACTGATGGGGCTTTTTTACGGCTCATGATCGCGGGTTAATGTGCCAACTCTTTCCAGTTATAAATGTGATTGGTGGTATCCATCACGGGTGCTTTCCCTGCCAGCCTGTTAGCGGTACGTTGCACTGTTTCTTCTGGCCTGTCTCCAGGTAGCGAAATTCCCATCCAGCGGCGCAATATTTTGTCGTTATTCACCGTTGAATAAATATCCTCTACCGTTCCGGTATCTGGGTTATTAACCTGCTGGCTGTACCAGATAAACATTGGCACTTCAAAAGCGTGCTGGCTTGGTTTTACCCCTCCGTGGTGATAAACCACGTTTTGTGTCGGTTCGCGTTCCAGCGCGTGATCGGAAAAATAAGCGACAGAAGCTCGCCTGTCTTTCAGCAGAGAGAAAATATTGCCGAGTAGTTTGTCAGTGAAGTGGATTGAGTTGTCATAACAGGCATCTATACCATCACTTTGCCTGCTGAAGGGGGCGTCAGTGGTCGGAAAACGTGTGCATTCCGGTTCATGGCTACCATAGATATGCAGCACAATGAGCTGTTTACCTTGATGATTTAAAGCCTTACGCAAATCGGGTAACAACGCATCATCAAACCCATTGTTAACCCAGTGTTTATGGGCGGCATTCATCGCGATACCGGTAATCGCATTATTGTAATCACCAAGCATCCCCTGCTTACTAAACCATGATGTATCAAAACCGGCCTGATTCGCCAGGTTAATAATGTTATCCGAGTAATGGTGGATATTATGGTTTTGCACGGTATCTGCTGTGATCGCCAGCGGTACGGCGGTAATAGTGATCGGTGCGCCGCTAATGGCATGATTCCAGAGTAGAAGGTGGCTGCGCTCGGCCTCCAGTTGTGGCGTGGTGGGTTGCGGGTAGCCATAAATACTCATGTTTTCGCTACGCGCTGACTCCCCGATAACCAACACATAAGTATCAATACCGGTTTCCTGTGTTTGCAACTGGTAATCAGGGATCTGACTTGCTATTTGCCTTATTAATCGCTGGTCACTCCATGCCTGAAGAAAATATTTAACATTGCTTATAGGTAAATAGTTAATTACACGTGCAGTAATACTTCCCTGGCTATTTTTCTTAATGTTATGGACTGTCGCTTGCACAATATTACTGAACAGTAATATGGCTAATAAATAAAACGGTGATTTTGCGAGCCATTTATCACCAGGCGTAGGAATAGTCGCAACGCTGCGTAATAACAAAATGACCAGGGCGAAAAAACCGAAGCAATATTTTTTGTAGAGCCACAACATTGCGCTGATTTCGTGACTATCGCTCTCCAGTACACTCATTGCGAAACCATAACTAAATTCTGTGCCAAAGGTGCCGTGGGCATAGAAAGTTAGCGTAACATCCCATGCCACCAACAATAGCGGCAGCAGTGCCACGACTAAGCGGAGAGGTTTGTTTTTAATTAACCCAAACGATAACATTAATAATACAAATATTATCATTCGTTGAAACATAACATGCATTGGTGAGAACAAAACATTCGCCACTGCAACAATTAACATACAAACAACCAAGGGAATAAATTGGCGCGCTTTACCTAACATATAAATAACGTCCACGAAGAGTGACCGTTTAAACGGTCTTATAAAATGTGCTATCAACGGGGAATTAATATACCGGAAGGCATGATTAAGAATAGATATATTCATTGGATGAATTGATTCTTTGACATAAATCAGTATGTCGAAGGATGAACATCAGCTACTGAACCTTTTAGTTATTGCTCTAAATGTGGGAGGATAAACCCCTCATCACAACTACTGGAGCACAGCATGTTGATTTGGCAAGATTTACACCATTCGGAATTGAGCGTAACCGATCTCTACACACTTTTGGCGCTACGCAATGAAGTGTTTGTGGTCGAGCAAAATTGTCCCTACCAGGATATTGATGGTGATGATCTGGTGGGTGATAACCGCCATATTCTTGGTTGGAAGGGTGGCAAACTTGTGGCCTATGCCCGCATCCTGAAAAGCGACAGCGAGTTTGAACCGGTAGTGATTGGCCGTGTCATTGTTGATAAAAGCGTGCGCGGTGAAAAACTGGGTTACCAGTTGATGGAACAGGCGATGGCGTCTTGCCAGCAATATTGGCCAGAAAAAACAGTCTATTTAGGCGCTCAGGCTCATCTGCAATCGTTCTATGCCCACTTCGGATTTACCCCAGTTACTGACGTGTATGACGAAGACGGTATTCCCCATATCGGTATGGCAAATCGTTAATGACAGATTAATCGCCAGGTAAAAAGCACTAGTGTTGTCTATAGTTAGCGGACGAGTATTTTTTAAACACGGAGAACAGTGATGCAACCGTATGAATCTCGTCTTGATGATGATTTAACTCTGCTTAGTGAAACGTTAGAAGAAGTGCTGCGTTCCTCAGGCGATCCTGCTGACCAAAAATACATTGAGCTGAAAGCACGTGCAGAAGCGGCGCTCAGCGAAGTCAAAGCCCGGGTCAGTAGTGCGTCGGATAATTATTACTATCGTGCAAAAAAAGCCGTTTATCGCGCCGATGATTATGTGCGTGAAAAACCATGGCAAGGAGTGGGTGTGGGGGCGGCGGCAGGTCTGGTGTTAGGACTGTTACTCGCCAGACGCTAACCCAAATCGGCACATAAATTCACCGTGTGCCGATTAAAGAAAATCTTACCCATTGGGTGGGATTTTTTTTTGCCGCCATGACCACGTATAATCAGGGGTTTTCAGGGAAGGTGAGGTAAACGTGAATTCAGTTGTCGTCGCGCTGCAACAGTTACAGCTTGCATTGAACGCAGAATTTGCGGATGCACCGGGCTTACAGCAGTTATCTTGTGCTGTTACCCTCAGTGATGCCTCAGATGCACTCGCATGGTTGACTAGCCAACGTCTTTATCCTCAGTTTTACTGGCAACAGCGCAATGGCGATGACGAAATTGCCGCCCTCGGTGCTGTTTGCCAGTTCGATACCTTAGATGCCGCCAGGGCATTTATTGATGCCTATGCGGACCAGCCAGCTGTTCGTATTACTGGCGTAAATGCATTTTCACCCACCAGCAGTTTTTTATTTCTCCCACGCCTTGAATGGCGGCGCATTGGTGGCGATGCTTTTCTCTTCCTTAATATTTACAGCGAAACTTCCCTGCAAGATGATGCACGGGTAGCCCTTCAATTCCTTGAGCAAATGCTGCCTGCAAAGCAATTGCCATTACAGCGTTTAAATTGCGTCGGTGAGCAACATATTCCAACACAACCAGAATGGAATCAGTTAGTTGACCGTGCAATATCTGCAATTGAGCAGCACGAGCTCGATAAAGTCGTCCTGGCGAGAGCCACCGATCTGCAATTTACTACCGCAGTTTCCGCAGCCGGGTTTATGGCGGCCAGTCGCCGGGTAAACCTGAATTGCTATCATTTCTTGATGGTGTTTGATGGTAGCCATGCGTTCCTTGGCTCGAGCCCGGAACGCTTGTGGCGGCGCATCGATAGCGCTTTACGCACCGAAGCGCTTGCCGGAACGGTTGCTAACCATCCCGACGACCATCGAGCCTGGTCTTTGGGGCAGTGGTTGCTCAAAGACGATAAAAACCAACGTGAAAACATGTTGGTCGTTGAAGATATTTGCCAGCGTTTGCAAAAAAAGGTGGGGGCTATTGATGTATTGCCGCCGCAGGTGGTACGTCTGAGAAAGGTACAACACTTGCGCCGTTGCATCTGGACCGATTTGGCTCAGCCTGACGATGCTGTATGCCTTGCAATGTTGCAACCTACTGCCGCTGTTGCCGGGTTGCCACGTGATGTGGCGCGCGGATTTATCGCCCATAATGAACCGTTTGAGCGTGAATGGTATGCGGGGTCGGCGGGTTATATCTCGCAGCGTCAAAGTGAGTTCTGCGTTGCGTTACGCTCGGCAAAAGTAATCAATAATATGGTGCGTTTATATGCCGGAGCTGGAATTGTCGCAGGTTCTGATGCGGCGGAAGAATGGCAGGAAATAGAAAATAAAGCCGCCGGGTTGCGAACGTTGTTAACAAAATCAACGTTCTAAATTATAGGTATGTCTGAGACAATTCGAACTTCATTGTGCTTGTTGCCAACAAAAATGCAGTTTGAAGGGTATTACCGACCCATATCAAAATAACCGTTCCAGCAATAATTATAATGAGTCAGCAAAATTGACTCAGGACTGAATCATGTCGATAAGCTCGTTTAACCGCCGTTGGGCTACGGTAATCCTTGAAGCGCTGACTCGCCACGGCGTGCGCCACGTCTGCATTGCTCCTGGCTCGCGTTCTACACCTCTGACCCTTGGGGCGGCTGAAAATCGGGCTTTTATTTGTCATACACATTTTGACGAGCGTGGTTTAGGTCACCTGGCATTAGGTCTGGCAAAAGCAAGCCAGGCTCCGGTCGCTATTATCGTGACTTCCGGTACGGCGGTGGCAAACCTCTATCCGGCGATTATCGAAGCGGGTTTGACCGGTGAAAAACTGGTGGTGCTTACCGCCGATCGTCCACCGGAACTTATTGATTGCGGCGCCAATCAGGCGATTCGCCAGCCTGGGATTTTTAGCTCCCATCCTACTCAATCGATTAATTTACCTCGTCCAACACAGGATATTCCTGCGCGCTGGTTGGTTTCGACTATCGATAACGCACTAGGCCAGCAGATGGCTGGTGCGATTCACATCAATTGTCCATTCGCCGAGCCGCTGTATGGCGAGCCTGATGAAACAGGCATGAGCTGGCAACAGGCATTGGGCGGCTGGTGGCAAGGTGATAAACCCTGGTTACGTACTGGCCTGACTCAGGAAGTGCTTAAACAGCGTGACTGGTTCTTCTGGCGTCAAAAACGCGGCGTGGTGGTTGCCGGGCGTTTGAATCCTGAAGAAGGAAAACAGGTCGCTGCATGGGCGAAAATGCTCGGTTGGCCGTTAATTGGCGATGTGCTATCGCAAACTGGGCAGCCGTTGCCGTGTGCAGATTTATGGCTGAGCAACAGCCAGGCGGTGACCGAACTTGCCGAAGCACAAATTATTATTCAGTTTGGCAGTAGCCTGACTGGAAAACGCGTTCTGCAATGGCAGGCAACCTGCGAGCCTGAAGAGTACTGGCTGGTGGATAATCTGCCAGGCCGGCTTGATCCCGCGAATCATCGTGGCCGTCGCTTGTGTTGTGATATTACACAATGGCTCGAACTTCACCCCGCTGAAAAGCGCGTGGCGTGGGATGAGAAATTAACTACGCTTGCAAAAATCGCCCAGCAGGCGGTGAAAAAGGGCACTCTCGAATTCGGCGAAGCCCAGGTTGCGGCTCGCCTGGCTGAATTGTTACCGGAAGCCGGGCAGCTGTTTGTCGGCAATAGCCTGATTGTTCGTCTGGTTGATGCTTTCGCGCAATTGCCCGCTGGTTATCCGGTATTTAGCAATCGCGGTGCAAGCGGTATTGACGGCTTACTTTCAACAGCTGCCGGCGTGCAACGAGCCACCGCACGTTCAACGCTGGCGATTATTGGCGATCTATCGGCACTTTACGACATCAACTCACTGGCATTATTACGCCAGGTTTCCGCTCCCTTCGTTTTGCTGATCGTGAATAATAATGGCGGGCAAATATTCTCGCTGTTGCCAACGCCTGCAGACGAACGCGAACGCTTCTATACCATGCCGCAAAACGTCAATTTTGCCCACGCAGCAGCGATGTTCAGCCTCTCCTATAACAATCCGGCAAGCTGGGATGAGTTGCAGGAAGCAGTGACCCATGCCTGGCGTTCTCCTCATGCAACCATCATTGAGCTCACCGTTAGTGAAACTGACGGTGCGCAAACCTTGCAGCATTTGCTCGCACAGGTTAGTCAGGCATGATTCTGCATGCTGTTTTTCATGAAGGCCGCGATACCAACTTGCCGTGCCTGGTTTGGCTGCACGGCTTTTTAGGCAACCGGAAGGAGTGGGAAACCCTCAGCGAACATTTCACCGATTGGCCGCAACTCTTCATCGACTTGCCCGGTCACGGTAAATCAGCCGATATTACGGCTGAAGGCTTTGCACAAGTCGATAAATTACTGCGAGATACGCTCCTTAGTTACAACATCCTAAAGTACTGGCTAATTGGCTACTCTCTTGGTGGACGAGTGGCGATGTATCATGCTTGTCAGCTTGAGAATTCCGCTTTGTGCGGCTTGATTGTTGAGGGGAGCCATCCTGGACTTACGGATGAGAATGCTCGCCGAGAAAGAAAAAGCAGTGACCAGCAATGGGCGCAGCGGTTACGCACACAACCGCTAAATGAGGTGCTGAACGACTGGTATCATCAGGCTGTTTTCCAGTCGCTCAATAAACAGCAACGCGCTTTGCTTATCGCACAACGCAGCCAGAATAATGCCCAAAGCCTTGCCGCAATGCTTGAAGCGACTTCTCTTGGCAACCAACCAGATTTAAAGGCTACGCTCAAGCAATTGCCGTTGCCTTTTTACTATCTTTGCGGTGAGCGGGATGAAAAATTCCGCGCCGTGGCAACCAGCCTGGAATTGTCACCGCACCTTATTACTGCCGCAGGCCATAACGCACATCGGGAAAACCCGATTGCTTTCACGGCCTGCCTGCTCAATTTATTGCGAAAACCTATCGAGGAAACACCATGATTTATCCAGATGAAGAAATGCTTTATGCGCCAGTTGAATGGCAGGATTGCTCGGAAGGTTACACCGATATTCGCTATCACAAATCAGCTGACGGTATTGCTAAAATCACCATCAACCGCCCTGAAGTGCGTAATGCATTCCGCCCGTTGACCGTAAAAGAGATGATTAATGCGCTGGCTGATGCCCGTTACGACGACAACATTGGCACCATTATCCTGACCGGCGAAGGCGAAAAAGCCTTCTGTGCAGGCGGCGATCAAAAAGTACGCGGCGATTACGGCGGCTACCAGGACGCAAGCGGCACCCATCACCTGAATGTGCTGGATTTCCAGCGCCAGATTCGCACCTGTCCAAAACCAGTTGTGGCAATGGTTGCGGGTTATTCCATCGGCGGTGGTCATGTACTGCATATGATGTGCGACCTGACAATTGCTGCTGAAAACGCGGTATTCGGCCAGACTGGCCCGAAAGTGGGCTCGTTCGACGGTGGCTGGGGTGCTTCTTATATGGCGCGTATCGTTGGCCAGAAAAAAGCGCGGGAAATCTGGTTCCTGTGTCGCCAGTACGACGCAAAAGAAGCATTGGATATGGGTCTGGTGAACACCGTTGTGCCAAATGCCGACCTTGAAAAAGAGACTGTGCGCTGGTGCCGTGAAATGCTGCAAAACAGCCCAATGGCGCTGCGTTGCCTGAAGGCTGCGCTGAATGCTGACTGTGATGGTCAGGCCGGTTTACAAGAACTGGCTGGCAACGCCACCATGCTGTTCTACATGACAGAAGAGGGTCAGGAAGGTCGCAACGCGTTCAACCAAAAACGCCAGCCGGACTTCAGCAAATTTAAACGGAACCCGTAATGCGTAGCGTCGAACTATGGCGCTTTCAGGTGCCGATGGATGCGGGTGTAGTGCTGCGTGAGCGGCGCCTGAAAACACGCGACGGACTCTTAGTGCGCCTGACCGACGGCGAAAAACAGGGCTTCGGTGAGATCTCGCCGTTGCCTGGTTTTAGCGTTGAAACTGTCGATGACGCATTGAGCGTGGCACAAAGCTGGCTGCAAGTCTGGCAAACTGGCGCGGAAATCGACCTGCCTGAAATGCCATCCGTGGCATTTGGTCTGAGTTGTGCGCTGGCGGAAATCAATGGTGAATTGCCTCAGGCGGCGGATTACCGTGCGGCGCCATTGTGCACCGGTGATCCGGACGAACTGTTTGCCATGCTGGCTGCTATTCCCGATGAGAAAATCGCCAAGGTGAAAGTGGGTTTGTATGAAGCCGTGCGCGACGGCATGGTGGTCAATCTTCTGCTGGAAGCGATGCCTGATTTGCGTCTGCGTCTTGATGCCAACCGTGGCTGGACACCGCTCAAAGCGCAGCAGTTCGCCAAATACGTCAATCCTGATTTCCGACCGCGCATTGCGTTTATCGAAGAGCCGTGCAAAACCCGTGAGCAATCCCGTGAGTTTGCCCGTGAAACGGGAATTGCGATCGCCTGGGATGAAAGCCTGCGTGAGCCTGATTTTGAGTTTGCCGCCGAGCCTGGCTTAAGTGCGGTGGTTATCAAGCCGACCTTAACCGGGAGTCTTGAGAAAGTCCGTCAACAGGTTGAGCAGGCCCATGCCCTGGGATTGACGGCGGTTATCAGTTCTTCGATTGAGTCGAGCCTCGGCTTAACACAATTGGCGCGAATTGCCGCGTGGCTGACGCCGCAAACGCTACCAGGTCTCGATACGCTGTCGTTGATGCAGGCACAGTTGGTGCGCGAATGGCCAGGCAGCCCACTGCCGTGCTGGTCACTGGAATCTCTTGAGCGAGTGTTATGAGTTTTCAAGATTTCCCCTGGCAGTATTGGTCACAAATTCGTGGTGACCAACCGGCACTTACTTTAGGTCATGAAAGCCTGAACTGGCGTGAGCTATGCCAGCGCGTTGATGCGCTGGCAGGAGGCTTTCGCCAGCAGGGTGTGCTTGAAGGGCAAGGCGTTGTGTTGCGTGCGAAAAACAGCCCGGAAATGGTTTTCGCTCTGCTTGCGTTGTTGCAATGTGGGGCGCGTGTATTGCCGCTTAATCCACAGTTGCCTGAATCTTTGCTCCAACAGTTACTCCCCACGCTGACTATCAACCATGCATTGGCTTCTGATACGCCGCTTACCGTTGCCGAGATCAACCCGTTAACTCTGCTAGAAGGCGAACGTTTCAAGGTTGAGTGGCAGCCTGCAAGGTTTGCATCGATGACGCTGACCTCCGGCTCAACGGGCTTACCCAAAGCGGCGGTTCATACCAGTGATGCTCATCTTGCCAGTGCCGCAGGTGTGCTGGCGGTGATGAGCTACGGTGCGAATGACAGTTGGTTGTTATCACTGCCTCTGTTTCATGTCTCCGGCCAGGGCATTTTGTGGCGCTGGCTGTTGGCGGGTGGTTGCATGGTAGTGCGCGATTTACATCCTTTGAGCGATGCATTGCAAGGCTGTACGCATGCGTCACTGGTGCCGACCCAGCTCTGGCGACTGCTTGATCAATCCCCTCCGGAAACCTTGCGTGAAGTGTTATTGGGTGGCGCGGCAATTCCCGTTGAGCTCACGCAAGCGGCGCAGGAAAAAGGCATCAATTGCTGGTGTGGTTATGGATTAACGGAACTGGCCTCAACGGTCTGCGCCAAACGTGCTGATGGGTTGCCGGATGTGGGCAAAGCTCTGCCAGGCCGGGAAGTGAAAATCGTTGATCAGGAAGTGTGGATTCGTGCCGATAGCCTGGCATCAGGCTACTGGAAAGCGGGTGTTGTCGTGCCGCTGGTTAATTCACAGGGCTGGTTTGCAACACGCGATCGAGGGGTTCTGAATGGGCCGCGTCTAACGCTTATTGGCCGCCTCGATAATCTGTTTTTCAGTGGTGGGGAAGGGATCCAGCCGGAAGAAGTTGAGCGCGTGATTACCACTCATCCCGCGGTGAAACAAGTTTTTGTCGTGCCAATAGATGATGCCGAATTTGGCCAACGCCCGGTTGCGGTGGTGGAGGCCGACGAGGATTTTGACCTGTCGCTATTGTCAGAGTGGTTGCCGGGAAAAGTAGCCCGTTTTCAGCAGCCGGTGCGTTGGTTGCGCCTGCCTGATGAATTCAAGCAGGGTGGGATTAAGATTTCGCGATTACAGTTAACGTTATGGGTAAAGCGGGTGGCTAAAATTTAATGCCACCCGCTCGATTTAGTGTCGGATGTCGCTAACGCTAATCCGACCTACATACCCGATTCTAAGTCTGATTTATGCCGCTCTGTTCGAGCGGCTTTTTTATTGGCAATCCATATGCTCTAGATAAAAATATTGAAAACCGCTTCGCTGGCAAGTTTATGAACCTAAAACTATACTTGGTTTGCAGTAAAATTCTGCAATCACTGAGGAATGAGTTATGAAAACACTAAACATGAACGTTTCCAAAGAGCAGCCTAAAAATCCAGATAAAGCCCCTAAGAACGATGAGAAAAAGCCAAAGCAGAATCAAAAATAAGCTTTGTTCCATTTGTAGGTTTTAACTGCTCTTGCGTTGGAGGTTCTTATGTCTAACCATCCAAACCTGGTCGACCCGGTACCTGTCGATGAACCGCTGCCCGGAGATACAATACCAGGTGTTCCAGACCCCATTGAGCCGCTTGATCCTGACTTACCCTTGGACCCGGTAAGATGAAGAGTGAAACGAAACCGCCTACGGGCGGTTTTTTGTTGCCTTAACTTCCATAAATGCTGTTTCGCCTACACCTAAACTCTCGTGTTCTCCCGCTGCTGCCACTTATGGCGGGGATTAGTGAGAGTGAAGCTGGCGGCTGTTTAACAGGGCGTTTTTTCATTTTCTTACAAACGAATGAAGAAAAGCATTTCTAACGCATTGATTACCTCACCCCTGGCTGTAAAATCGGCGTTTTTTCAGGGACATCCCTTTTTACTGCTCAGGATTGAAAGCATGAACAAATTACTTTTGGCTGGCGTTGCCGGTTTAGCACTCGTATCTGCATCTGCAAGCGCTATCAGCGTTAGCGGCCAGGCGGGCGAAAATTATACAAACATCGCAGTAGGCTTCGGCCAGGACTCTGCCGGTCTGACCATGAACGGTAACTACGCCCATAACGATGACGATGGTGATACCGCAGGTCTGGGGCTCGGTCTGAATGTGCCATTGGGTCCATTTATGGGTACAGTTGGCGGCCGTGCGGTTTATCTGAATCCGAAAGATGGTGATGAAGGTTATGCATTGGCAGTAGGTGGTGGTTTGAGCTGGCAGGTATTTGATAGCTTCTCCGTATTCGGTGATTACTACTACTCCCCAGACTCTCTTTCCAGTGGCGTGAAAGATTACCAGGAAGCCAGTGCGGGTGCTCGTTGGACTGTTATTCGCCCAATCACTGTTGAAGCCGGTTATCGCTATATCGGTGTTAACGGTAAAGATGGCAACCGTGATAACGCTATTGCAGACGGTCCATACGTCGGCGTTTCCGCAGGTTTCTAAATTCTCTTCGTCTTTCGCGTTGCAGGGGCGTTGGCTGCTGCCGCGCGCCCTGGTCGCATAGTTATCTATGCTTCCAGAGACTTACGGCTTTGCCGCCTTCCTGCAACACGAAATCCTTTGAGGATTATCTTTTTGGTAATCCTCAAATTAATTTGCGATATTGTGAACCGTTTTCTTCCCGCGGAGCACAACAATGATAAAAGTGGAAATGCTGTCTACCGGCGACGAAGTGCTGCATGGTCAAATTATTGATACCAATGCAGCCTGGCTTGCTGATTACTTTTTTAACCAGGGTTTACCGATGTCGCGCCGTAATACGGTGGGCGACAGTCTTGAAGATTTAATCGCGGTGCTTAAAGAGCGCAGCGAACATGCCGATGTTTTGATTGTGAATGGTGGCCTTGGGCCAACCAGTGATGACCTCAGTGCGCTGGCTGCCGCTACTGCCGCAGGCGTGGAGCTGGTGATGCATCAGGAATGGCTTGCGCATATGGAACGTTTCTTTGCCGAACGCGGGCGTGAAATGGCACCGAGCAACCGCAAACAAGCGCTTATTCCCGCAACCAGTGAAATGGTTGATAACCCGGTCGGTACTGCATGTGGATTTGCTCTAAAGCTCAACCGCTGTCTGATGTTTTTCACTCCCGGAGTTCCTTCCGAATTTAAGGTTATGGTCGAGCAACAAATCATGCCGCGCCTGCGTGAGCGTTTTGTGTTACCTGAGCCGCCAGTTTGCCTGCGTCTTACCACTTTCGGGCGTTCCGAAAGCGAGTTAGCCCAAAGTCTTGAGCCGATTCCTTTACCGGACGGTGCAGTGATGGGGTATCGCTCATCAATGCCGATTATCGAGTTAAAATTGACTGGCCCAGCAAGCCAGCGTCAGGCGATGGAAGCCGTATGGCCGCAAGTGCAGCGTGTCGCCGGTGAAAGTGCCATTTTTGAAGGGACCGACGGTTTGCCAGCGCAACTGGCGGAACGCCTGCGAGCGCAATCGCTCAATATTGCCGTCAGCGAACAATTCACCGCCGGGCTGCTGTGCCTGCAACTTGCCAGTGCGCAAGCGCCATTAGGTTATAGCGAAGTGCTTTCCGCACGCCCTGAAACACTGGTGCAGATAACGGAGCGTGCAAAAAACTTCGCGCTGCAAGCGGGAAGTGCTCTGGCACTGGTGGTGGGGAGCCTTGATGACGAGCATCTGCATTTTGCACTGCACACGCCAAAAGGGACTTATGGACTGCAAGTGAAATTCAACGTAACCCGCTACGCCCTGCGTACACGCCAGGAAGTCTGCGCGATGATGGCCCTCAACATGCTGCGCCGATGGCTCAACGGCTGGGATGTCGCCGCTGAGCATGGCTGGGTGAATGTTGTCGACTCACTAGAAATCTAAAAACTATGCGAGTGCCCGAGCCAAAAGCGTAATAGGGTGCTCGCATTTCTTACTGGTGGACATCTCAATCTGCCATTTGCAGGTTTCGCAATCTGTGACCACCAAATCGACGCCGCTCTCCTCAATCTGCTCGAATAACGGTGCGCCAATGCTTTGTGAAAATTGATAGTTTTCCTTTTTAAACCCGTACGTCCCCGCAATTCCGCAGCACTGGGATTCCAGCATAACCAACTCCACGCCAGGCAAACGCTGCAAAAGATCCAGCGTGTAAAGCGACCAGCCCATTTTCTCCATATGACATGGCGTGTGGTAAGCAATACGCAGCGGTAACGCTTTAAGTTTCAACTTTCTCCCGTTTTCCAGTTGCTTCCAGATAAAACGAGTCGCCAGTTCAATATGGTCACGCATCGGGCGAGTATCGACATCCAGCACGTGCGGATATTCATCGCGTAAAGTGAAGGTGCAGGTTGACGAGGTGGCGACCACCGGCAGACCTTGCTCAAGCACTGCTTTGCTCAGTGAAGCTGCGTTAATGGCGGCCTGCTTTTTGGCTTTGTCGATAAAACCGTTGGCAATCAACGGCACGCCACAGCACTTTTCCCGCTCCAACAATTGCACGCCAAATCCCATCGCGTTCAGCACGCTGACCAGATCTTTTCCCAGCTGTGGATGGTTGTAATTCACATAGCAACCGTGGAAAAACGCCACTTGCTCAGCAAAGGATTTTTGCATCGTTGCCTGTTTGCGATACCACTGCCGAAATGTTCCTGACGAGTATTTCGGTAATGTGCGGTGGCTGTCGATGCCGAGAGTTTTATCAAGCAAGTTTCGCACCGGAATAAGGGATGTCGCAGTATTTACCAGCGGTGCAAATGGCGTCGAAAGGGTGCCCATCAAATCGGTATGGCTGAGAATGGCATCTCTTAATTTAAAGGGTGTTTTGCCATAACGCGCTTTAGCACGCTGGATAATATCGCCAATTTTCACATCAGACGGGCAGGCGACTTCGCAGCGTTTACAGTTGGTGCAAAATTTAAGGGCGTCGTCATAAAGTGCTGCATCTTTCAGGCGCAGGCGCTCTCCGTCAGGACCGGACTGCTTAGGACCGGGGTAGTCCGGGTTAACCCGGCTGACCGGGCAGACAGTAGTGCAGACGGTGCATTTAATGCAGTTTTCAAAACTGGTTTCATCAAGCAGATTCATCGGCCGCCCCCTGCGATTCAAGAATGCGTTGTGCGACGTGCAGTGCGCCAGTCATTGACACACCCGCGCCACAACCTTGTTGCAGCGGGTCGAACCCGGTCAGTACCGAACCGATGGTGTAAAGGTTTTCAATGCGTTGCCCGCCGATAGTAGGCTGAAAATGTTCATCAACGATGACGCCAGCCTGTAAATACGGTTGAGGGCTGAAAAAGTCCTCTTTGCACCACGCTTCACGCTCGGCTGGGGCGCAGATATCGAGGCCGAAAACGGGCTCTCGTATGCCGCTGAATTTTGCTTCCAGCCCGTTACTGAAAAAGCTGCCGCTGGCGAGGACATAATGGTTTGCCCGCAGCGGGACTTCTGCGTGGTTGCGGGTGAAAATGGCGCTGACATTTTCCTGCTGTGTTTCCGTCCTCACCACGGCATCGCCGGGCATCATTATCCCGTTGAGTTGCTGAAAACGGCGGCGCAACTGGTGATACAACCGCATACCGAGCACCGAAGGGGGAAGTGTAGGTAACAGGCGAAGCGGGCAGGGTAATTCACGGCTTATCGCCTGCCAGGCTTTATCATCTTCACTCCCGAGGCATGCCGGAAGGAACAGGGCATCAGTGTCATGCGCCAGGGTTTTAAGCTCATCAATAAGCAGGAGTTGTTGCTCAGGCTTATCCAGTACGCGGGCGATATTGGCGGCGCGGAACTCGCTGGGGTTATTGCGTAACGTGTCCAGTGCGGGAAGTGTCAGTTCCGCGGTTTTCACATTGATGTTGTTCTCTGCCAGTGAACCTGCGACCAGTTCAGGCTGAAAATCGAGAAATCCTGCAATTCCCACTACGGTTATGCGCTGCCAGGGAAGGGGAGCTACGGGAATTTCCACAGGACTTAACCACGTTGCGCGTTGTGTACCCAGCGGGGTAATACGCAGATGATTTTGCTGATAACTCCCTGTGAGCATGATATTGCAGCGGGCCAGCAGCGCTTCACTCTCCATCGCGAAACGCTGTACGTTTTGCGCCCCCATCAGACTGTATGGGTGTTCCGGTGCTTGTTGATTTAAGGCATCCAGCGCCTTCAAAGGAAAGTCGACCGGAGTGCCATCGGGCAACTCGGCCAGTAAATCCAGCGATCCGGACGAAAAATGCAGTGCGCTTTGACCCCGGCTGATAATGGCACAACGAAGGCCAGCTTCCGCAAGACGGATACCACACACCAGTCCTGCTAACCCGCCGCCAATGATCAGGTTATCAAATCTCATTGTGGTGTTCCTTTTTTAGCCCGCACAATCCCTGGTAGACCCAGGCGGTGAATTCACTTTCTCGCAGCGCATCGCCCCAGGCGATGGGGCGAATGCCTTTCCAGCGCTCATTAAGAAAAAGTGACAGCTGATCGAGCGATTGCGCAGGTGTTGATGTGCCAAAGCGCTGTAAAAGCCCGGCCGCACGGCAGGCGCACAATTCCCCCTGGCAGGTGCCCATACCAACACGCGTACGGCGACGTAAATCACCAAGATTGCGAACGGCAAGTTTGTTGACCGCGTAGCGAACTTCACCGGCCGTTACCGCTTCACATTCACATACCAGGCTATTGCTCAGACGATCGCCCGCAAGAAGTTGCTCGGCGCGATCGCCATGACGCCAGACTGCCGAACGGCGGATCGTGGGCGGCAATGATATGACTTTACTGAGCGTCTCTTCTTGTGAGCTTCCCGAGCCTGGAAGTGGAGTTGTCGCGGTAGTACAAGGCTGGGTATTACCGAGTTTTTCACACACAGCGTTAGTCGCCCACTCGGCCATCAAGCGATAGGTCATCAGTTTGCCGCCAGTGATGGTGATGAAGCCGTCCATTCCGTCACGCTTTGCGTGATCCATTAATACGATCCCCCGGCTGGCGTTGCGCCCGGTCGGATCGTTGTCGCTGGCAACCAGCGGGCGAACGCCGGCATAGGCACGCAGGATGCGGGTGGCGGCGAGTTTAGGGGCAAGCTTCGAACCTTCACGAATCAGAATATCGACCTCTTGCGGCGTGACGCGCATATTGTCGATTTGGTCGTATTCGATGGGGGTTGAGGTTGTGCCAATAAGAGAAATGGTATCTCCTGGCACCAGAATATCGGCATCAGCAGGTTTGCGGCAGCGGTTGATCACCATGTTGTTGATGCGGTGACCCAGGATCAGCAGCGAACCTTTTGCAGGCAACATGCGCACACTCAAATCAGCATATTCTGCAATGTGCTGCCCCCAGATCCCCGCAGCATTAACAACAACATGCGCATACAAATCGTGATTCTGGTGTGTCTGGTGGTTGTATACGCGAACCCCGCAAACCCGGTCTGCCTGGCGAATCAGACCGGTGACTTCCTGGCCGGTGAGGATTTCAGCGCCGTGTTCGCGGGCATCGAGCATATTGGCGGCGGTCAGACGGAAGGGGTCAACGGTACCATCCGGCACGCGAACAGCACCGATAAGCGCAGGATTGGCCGCTGGTTCTATCCGTAATGCTTCTTTAGGGTCGAGTTGTTGAGCATTGATTCCGGCGTCCTGGCACGCCGCAATAAACATGCTCTGCAAGGCTAAGTCATCTTCAGGAAGGGTGATAAACAGGCCGTCTGTTCGTTCTATGCAATGGCGAGCAATATGCTTAAGGATATGATTTTCTTCAATACACTCTTTGGCTGATTCACTGTCAGTCATGGCGTACCGCGCGCCGCTATGGAGTAATCCATGATTTCGGCCTGTCGCACCGGTGGCGATATCATGCCTTTCCAGTAGTAGCGTGCGTAAACCGCGTCGCGCACAGTCGCGGGCAATCCCTGCCCCCGTTGCACCTCCACCAATAATAATGACATCCCTTTCTTTGCTATCCGCGTTCATGCGCTTCTCCTGGAAAGAACCTCTTGAACGCTATTCAGCCACAGAAAAGACTATCAATGTTTGATATCGAGCAAATTCGAGCATAAAACGAAAGTAAAATGTGATGTTATGCACTATTTCGATAGTTTGTAATAAAAATGTAATATGTTGTGGGGTGTTTCACACTAACTCAGCGGGATAATCCTTAACATGCGCTCGCAAATGAACATTGCTTATAAACCCTGCCACGGAGGCATTTATGCTAAGCATTTTCAAACCAAGCGCGCACCAACCCCGGCGTGAGAGCGAGCACATTGACCCAACTTATAAACGCCTGCGCTGGCAAATCTTTATGGGGATCTTCTTCGGTTACGCGGCCTACTATCTGGTGCGTAAAAACTTCACCCTGGCAATGCCGTACTTGATTGAGCAAGGTTTCTCGCGAGGGGATTTAGGATTCGCGCTTTCCGGTATTTCTATCGCCTACGGCTTTTCAAAATTCATCATGGGATCGGTTTCTGACCGCTCTAATCCGCGTGTTTTCTTACCTGCCGGTTTAATTCTGGCGTCGCTAGTCATGCTATTCATGGGATTTGTACCATGGGCGACATCCAGCATCGCGGTGATGTTTGTGCTGCTGTTCTTATGTGGCTGGTTCCAGGGCATGGGCTGGCCGCCGTGTGGGCGCACCATGGTTCACTGGTGGTCCAAGAAAGAGCGTGGCGGAATTGTTTCTATCTGGAACTGCGCGCATAACGTAGGCGGTGGCTTGCCGCCACTGCTGTTCTTACTCGGGATGGCGTGGTTTAACGACTGGCATGCGGCTCTTTATATGCCAGCCTTTGCGGCGATTCTGGTGGCGCTCATTGCTTTTGCATTGATGCGCGATACACCGCAATCCTGCGGGTTGCCGCCAATCGAAGAGTACAAAAATGATTACCCGGACGACTACAACGAAAAAACGGAAGAGGAACTGACAGCTAAGCAGATTTTTATGCAGTATGTGTTCCCGAACCGCCTGCTTTGGTATATCGCCATTGCTAACGTTTTTGTCTACTTGCTGCGCTATGGGATTCTTGACTGGTCACCTACTTATCTCAAAGAGGTGAAGCACTTCGCGCTAGATAAATCCTCCTGGGCTTACTTCCTTTACGAATACGCCGGGATCCCGGGCACGCTGCTGTGCGGCTGGATGTCGGATAAAGTTTTCCGTGGCAATCGTGGTGCAACCGGCGTGTTCTTTATGATTCTGGTGACGATTGCGACCATTGTGTACTGGCTAAACCCACCGGGAAATCCGGGTGTGGATATGGCGTGTATGATTGTGATTGGCTTCCTGATCTACGGACCGGTGATGCTGATTGGCCTGCACGCGCTGGAACTGGCACCGAAAAAAGCCGCGGGAACGGCAGCGGGCTTCACTGGCCTGTTTGGCTATCTTGGTGGTTCGGTTGCGGCGAGTGCGATTGTCGGTTATACCGTTGATTTCTTTGGCTGGGACGGCGGTTTTATGGTGATGATTGGCGGCAGTATTATGGCCGTGATTCTGCTGCTGGTGGTAATGGTGGGTGAGAATAAACATCATCAGGAAATGAAAGCGCGGGAAAGTCGAAGCTAGAAAATATTAAACCTCCCGCGGGAGGTTTTATTACATCTCGATCTCAATATCGCCCTGTGCCTGGCAGCAGCAGGGCAGTATTTCACCAGGCTGGATAAACGCCAGCGGTTCGGTAAGCCACTTAACCTCACCCGCAATCAAACGGGTACGGCAAGAACCGCAATAACCTTCGCGACACTGATATTCCACGGCGACCTGGTGAGATTCCAGCGTCGCCAGCAGGGAAGGATGTTCTTCTTCACACAGGAGCTGCGCTCCAGTGATTCGTAGCGTGATGCGGCTCATAAATTACAGCTGGAAATCACTTAAATCATCGGTGTTAACGTTCGAATCAATCTGACCTACCAGATAAGAGCTCACTTCCACTTCTTGCGGTGCAACCTGCACGTTGTCAGACACAAGCCAGGCGTTAATCCATGGGATTGGGTTAGAGCGCGTTTTAAATGGCAAGTCCAGACCGACAGCCTGCATACGGATATTGGTAATGTAATCAACATACTGGCAGAGAATATCTTTGTTCAGACCGATCATCGAACCGTCGCGGAACAGATAGCTTGCCCATTCTTTTTCTTGCTCGGCAGCCAGTACGAACAGGTCGTAGCATTCCTGGCGGCATTCCTGGGCGATTTCCGCCATTTCAGGATCGTCTTCACCGGAGCGCATCAGGTTCAGCATGTGCTGAGTGCCGGTCAGGTGCAGGGCTTCGTCACGGGCAATCAGCTTGATGATTTTAGCGTTGCCTTCCATCAATTCGCGCTCGGCGAATGCGAAGGAACAAGCGAAGCTGACGTAGAAGCGAATTGCTTCCAGTGCGTTAACGCTCATCAGGCATAAATAGAGTTGGCGCTTGAGTGCACGCAGGTTCACGGTCACGGTTTTGCCGTTCACGTTATGCGTACCTTCACCCAGCAGATGCCAGTAGCTGGTCATCTCAATCAGTCGATCGTAGTAACCGGAGATATCTTTTGCGCGCTTTAAGATCTCCTGGTTAGTAACGATATCGTCAAACACAATTGCCGGATCGTTAACGATATTACGGATGATATGGGTGTAAGAGCGTGAGTGGATGGTTTCGGAAAACGCCCACGTTTCAACCCAGGTTTCCAGTTCAGGAATGGAAATCAGCGGCAGCAGAGCCACGTTTGGGCTGCGGCCCTGAATGGAGTCCAGCAGCGTCTGGTATTTCAGGTTGCTGATGAAGATGTGTTTTTCGTGATCGGGCAGCGCCTGATAGTCGATACGGTCACGGGAAACGTCCACCTCTTCCGGACGCCAGAAGAAGGAGAGTTGCTTTTCAATCAGCTTTTCGAAGATGTCATATTTTTGCTGATCGTAGCGAGCCACGTTAACCGACTGGCCAAAGAACATCGGTTCTGCAAGCTGATCGTTTTTCGTCTGTGAAAAAGTGGTGTAAGCCATGAGGTTAAATCCTGTAATGCGTCGAAAAAATCCCCTCAGCAAGGTGAGGGGATTTTAAGTTAGATTTTACATGCGCCGCTTTCGCAGCCATCGTCCTGGATTGAAGGCGCCAGGTCGTCTTGCGCATCTTCCGCGCCGTCGCGGGTGTTCTGATAATAAAGCGTTTTAACACCGAATTTATAGGCGGTGAGCAAATCTTTGAGCAACTGCTGCATCGGCACTTTACCAGACGCAAAGCGCGTTGGGTCGTAGTTAGTGTTTGCAGAGATCGACTGATCGATAAACTTCTGCATCAGACCGACTAATTGCAGGTAACCATCATTATTCGGCAGGTCCCACAGCAGCTCATATTTGTCTTTCAGCGTTTCGTAATCTGGCACAACCTGGCGCAGGATACCGTCTTTTGACGCTTTAATGCTGATATGGCCGCGCGGTGGTTCGATACCATTGGTGGCGTTAGAAATCTGCGAAGAGGTTTCAGACGGCATCAAAGCAGAAAGCGTGGAGTTACGCAGGCCGTGAGTTTTAATCGACTCACGAAGCGCTTCCCAGTCCAGATGCAGCGGCTCATTGCTGATCACATCCAAATCTTTCTTGTAGGTGTCGATTGGCAAAATGCCTTTTGCGTAAGTGGTTTCGTTGAACCACAGGCAAGGGCCTTGCTCTTTCGCCAACTCGTTCGATGCTTTCAACAAATAGTACTGAATCGCTTCGAAGGTTTTGTGCGTCAGGTTGTTGGCGCTGCCGTCGGAGTAACGAACGCCATTCTTCGCCAGATAGTAAGCGAAGTTAATTACACCAACACCCAGAGTACGACGGCCCATAGCACCGCGTTTCGCGGCAATGATTGGGTAGTCCTGGTAATCGAGGAGCGCATCCAGGGCGCGTACCGCCAGAATCGCTAATTCTTCCAACTCATCAAGGCTTTCGATAGCACCCAGGTTGAATGCAGACAGCGTACACAGCGCAATTTCACCGTCTTCGTCGTTGATGTCATTCAGTGGTTTGGTCGGCAGCGCGATTTCCAGGCACAGGTTAGACTGGCGAACTGGCGCGATAGCCGGGTCAAACGGGCTATGGGTGTTGCAATGGTCAACGTTCTGAATATAGATACGGCCAGTTGAAGCACGTTCTTGCATCATCAGTGAGAACAGCTCAACCGCTTTCACACGTTGCTTACGGATGCTGTCGTCTTTTTCGTATTTGGTATACAGCTGCTCGAATTTTTCCTGGTCGGCAAAGAATGCGTCATACAGACCTGGAACGTCAGACGGGCTGAACAGCGTAATGTCTTCGCCTTTCAACAAACGGGTGTACATCAGTTTGTTGATTTGCACGCCGTAATCCATGTGACGTACGCGGTTGCCTTCAACACCACGGTTGTTTTTCAGTACCAGCAGGCTTTCAACTTCCAGGTGCCACATTGGGTAGAACAGTGTCGCAGCACCGCCACGCACGCCGCCCTGAGAGCAGGATTTCACTGCTGTCTGGAAGTGTTTGTAGAACGGGATACAGCCAGTGTGGAACGCTTCACCGCCGCGAATTGGGCTACCCAGCGCACGGATACGACCGGCGTTGATGCCGATGCCTGCACGTTGGGAAACATACTTCACAATTGCGCTGGAAGTGGCGTTGATGGAATCCAGGCTGTCGCCACACTCGATCAGTACACAAGAGCTGAACTGGCGAGTTGGGGTACGCACGCCAGACATAATCGGCGTAGGCAGAGAAATTTTGAAGGTAGAAACCGCATCGTAAAAACGCTTCACATAGCTCAGACGGGTTTCACGCGGGTAGCCGGAGAACAGGCACGCGGCAACCAGAATATAAAGGAACTGTGCGCTTTCGTAGATTTCGCCGGTGACACGGTTCTGAACCAGATACTTACCTTCGAGCTGTTTTACAGCCGCGTAGGAGAAGCTCATGTCGCGCTCGTGGTCGATGTAATCGTCCATCTGCTTGAACTCTTCTTCCGTGTAGTCTTCCAGCAGATGTTGATCGTATTTGCCCATCTCAACCATTTTCACTACATGGTTATAGAGTTTAGGCGGCTCGAACTCACCGTAAGCTTTTTTGCGCAGATGGAACACAGCCAGACGCGCAGCCAGATACTGGTAATCAGGCGCTTCGCGAGAGATTAAATCGGCTGCTGCTTTGATGATGGTTTCATGAATGTCAGAGGTTTTGATGCCGTCATAAAACTGGATGTGCGAGCGCAGTTCAACCTGTGATACGGATACGTTATTTAAGCCTTCGGCGGCCCAATCCAGAACTCGATGGATTTTATCCAGATCGATACGCTCAGTGCGACCGTCACGTTTTGTAACCAGCAGACTCTGATTCATGTGCGTTTGTACCTGTCCGTGAAATGAAAAATGCCCCGTTTATCCACAGTTGGCCTCTAGTGGCTAACCTTGTGGATAAATACTATATGTAGGGGGTTGTGGATTACTTGATCACTATATGGTGAGTATTCTAGTAACTAATCGGCTGAGAACAAGTATTGATTTCGAGACGGATTTCAGGTTGTGACAAGCGGAATTTCGCTAAGTCCACGTCACATAAGGCCTGTGACAATTGTCAATGGGATGCAAAAAAAATGATATTTTTGATCGAGTGCTGATTTCTTAAACTTCATTGATAAGTGCGCGGTTTGATACCGCGCAATTTTCATCAAACTAGCTTATGGATAAAAATCAATTTTCAGCTTTTGTGTGCAGCATGTAATTAACATCAACACCTGGTGCGAGTTTGAACGTATTGGTCAGCGGGTTGAAATGTAACCCGGTGATGTGGCGCTCGCGCAGTGGGGTGTCGTCAACCCAGGAGAGTAATTCCGCAGGCTTGATGAATTTCTTAATATCGTGCGTGCCTTTTGGCACCATGCGCAGGATGTATTCAGCACCCACCACCGCCATCAACCAGGATTTGCCATTACGGTTAAGAGTGGAGAAAAAGACGTGTCCACCCGGTTTTACCAGTTTCGCACACGCAGTGACGACAGATTTCGGATCCGGTACATGCTCGAGCATTTCCATACAGGTCACCACGTCATACTTCCCGGCAAATTTTTCCGCGTGCTGCTCAACGGTTTCCTGAACGTAGTCAACTTTAATACCGCTTTCCAGCGCATGGAGCTTAGCAACCTGTAATGGCTCGAAACCCATATCCAGCCCGGTCACATTAGCGCCTTCGCGCGCCATGCTCTCTGCCAGAATCCCACCGCCACAGCCGACATCAAGCACCGTTTTACCAAATAACCCATCAGCGCGTTGGCTGATATATCCCAAACGCAGCGGGTTGATGCGGTGCAGAGGCTTAAATTCGCCTTCAAGATCCCACCAGCGTGAGGCTACGGCTTCGAATTTGGCGATTTCATCATGGTCGACGTTCTGGATAACCGGCTGGTTTTCGGCATTCATGGGGCTACTCACTCCTTGTTCGTTTCGTGGCGGGAGTATATCAGTCAATGTCTGTGAATAAACCATTCGGCAACCATGTTGTGGTTTCCCCAAAGTAGGGCGATTGTGTTATAATTTGCGACCTTTGAATCCGGGACACAGTAGAGGGATAGCGGATACATGAGCGACCTTGCCAGAGAAATTACACCGGTCAACATTGAGGAAGAGCTAAAGAGCTCATATCTGGATTACGCGATGTCGGTTATTGTCGGCCGCGCACTGCCAGATGTCCGCGATGGACTCAAGCCGGTACACCGTCGCGTACTTTACGCCATGAACGTATTGGGCAATGACTGGAATAAAGCGTACAAAAAATCCGCCCGTGTTGTTGGTGACGTAATCGGTAAATATCACCCTCATGGTGATACCGCTGTCTATGACACTATCGTGCGTATGGCGCAGCCATTCTCATTGCGTTACATGTTGGTAGATGGCCAGGGTAACTTTGGTTCTGTGGACGGTGACTCCGCCGCGGCGATGCGTTATACGGAAATCCGTATGTCGAAAATCGCTCACGAACTGATGGCCGATCTCGAAAAAGACACGGTAGATTTCGTCGATAACTACGACGGAACCGAGCGCATTCCTGATGTTATGCCGACCAAAATTCCTAACTTGCTGGTTAACGGTTCATCCGGTATCGCAGTAGGCATGGCAACTAACATCCCGCCTCATAACATCACTGAAGTTATCAACGGCTGTCTGGCGTTTATTGAAGACGAAGACATCACCGTTGAAGGGTTAATGGAACACATCCCAGGCCCAGACTTCCCAACTGCCGCTATCATCAATGGCCGTCGTGGCATCGAAGAAGCGTATCGCACTGGTCGTGGCAAGATTTACATTCGCGCCCGTGCAGAAGTTGAAGCAGATGCGAAAACAGGTCGTGAGACCATCATCGTTCATGAAATTCCGTACCAGGTGAACAAAGCTCGCCTGATTGAGAAAATCGCTGAACTGGTGAAAGACAAACGCGTTGAGGGCATTAGCGCTCTGCGTGACGAGTCTGATAAAGACGGCATGCGCATTGTTATCGAAATCAAACGCGATGCAGTGGGCGAAGTGGTTCTGAATAATCTTTATTCTCAGACTCAACTGCAAACTTCCTTCGGTATCAACATGGTTGCGCTGCACCAGGGCCAACCTAAGATCATGAACCTGAAAGACATTCTTTCTGCGTTTGTGCGTCACCGTCGTGAAGTTGTGACTCGTCGTACTATTTTTGAACTGCGTAAAGCACGCGACCGTGCACACATCCTCGAAGGTCTGGCGATTGCGCTTGCGAACATCGACCCGATTATCGAGCTGATTCGTCATTCTCCAAATGCCGCAGAAGCGAAAGCTGGCCTGATTGCCCGTTCATGGGCTCTGGGCAACGTTTCTGCCATGCTGGAACGTGCGGGTGATGATGCTGCGCGTCCGGAGTGGCTGGAACCAGAATTCGGTATTCGTGATGGTCAATATTTCCTGACCGAGCAACAAGCACAGGCAATTCTTGATCTGCGTTTGCAGAAACTGACCGGCCTTGAGCACGAAAAACTGCTCGACGAATACAAAGAGCTGCTGGAGCAGATTGCTGAGTTGCTGCACATTCTGGGCAGCGCTGAACGTCTGATGGAAGTGATCACTGAAGAGCTGGTTGCGATGCGCGATCAGTTCGGCGACAAACGTCGTACTGAGATCACTGCAAATACCTCTGATATCAACATTGAAGATCTGATCAACCGCGAAGATGTGGTTGTGACTCTGTCCCACCAGGGCTATGTGAAATATCAACCGCTGACCGACTACGAAGCACAACGTCGTGGTGGTAAAGGTAAGTCCGCAGCACGTATTAAAGAAGAAGATTTCATCGACCGTCTGTTGGTTGCCAATACCCATGACACCATTCTGCTGTTCTCCAGCCGTGGCCGTCTGTATTGGATGAAGGTTTATCAGTTGCCGGAAGCGAGCCGTGGTGCGCGTGGCCGTCCAATTGTGAACCTGCTGCCACTGGAAGCGAACGAACGTATTACCGCGATCCTGCCGGTACGTGAGTATGCCGAAGGCGTTAACGTATTCATGGCGACCGCAAGCGGTACCGTGAAGAAAACTGCGTTGACCGACTTCAGCCGCCCACGTTCAGCGGGCATCATCGCCGTCAACCTCAACGAAGGTGACGAGCTGATTGGGGTTGATTTGACGGACGGTAGCAACGAAGCCATGTTGTTCTCGGCTGCGGGTAAAGTGGTGCGCTTCAAAGAAGACGCCGTTCGTACCATGGGCCGTACTGCAACAGGTGTTCGTGGTATTAAGCTTGCAGGTGAAGACAAAGTCGTTTCCCTGATCATTCCACGCGGCGAAGGTTCGATCCTGACCGTGACGCAGAATGGTTATGGTAAACGTACCGCGGCTGATGAGTATCCGACTAAGTCACGTGCAACTCAGGGCGTTATCTCCATCAAAGTGACCGAGCGTAACGGTAGCGTCGTTGGCGCGGTTCAAGTTGAAGACACCGACCAGATTATGATGATTACCGATGCTGGTACTCTGGTTCGTACTCGCGTTTCTGAAGTGAGTGTCGTTGGCCGTAACACCCAGGGCGTTATTCTTATCCGTACTGCGGATGATGAAAACGTGGTGGGCCTGCAACGTGTTGCAGAACCGGTTGATGAAGAAGAACTGGATGCTATCGACGGTACCGTTGCGGAAGGTGATGACGAAATCGCACCTGAAGCAGACGTAGATGACAACGCTTCTGATGAAGCAGACGACGAAGCAGACGAATAATCTGAATTTTGTTGTTTGATATGACTCATAACGCCCGATGCATTTATTGCATCGGGCGTTTTTTATTTTAATATCAAGTTAGGCTTGGTTTAACTCATAAGGTAACTCAATGGCTATTCCTGAGAAGTATGAAGATGTAGAGCGCTGGGCGTTTGGTGATACAGAAAAACAGGCGGACGAACTGGTTAAATTAGTGCTTGATGGTGTGAAAACCGCCACCTGCGCTAACCTGGATGGCGAGGGCATTGCCCAGCCAGGCGATATCTTTGTGGTGGTAGATGGCAAGAATAAGCCGGTTTGCGCGATTGAACTGACCACCACGGAAATGACGACTTTTGAACAGGTGGGCGAAGCCCATGCTCTGGCTGAAGGTGAAGGTGACCGCACGCTGGCCTACTGGCGCAACGAGCATAAACGCTTTTTCGAAGAGTACGATCTGTTCTCTCCGGATATGACTTTAGTATTGATGCACTTCAAAGTTATCGAAAAGTTCTGAAAATTGGTCTGAGCTCGGTTAAGTACCGAACCCAGACACTTTTGGTGGTCTGATTTTCACTGTCCAAATTTAATGAAGGCAGTTTAATTTCAGGCCATTTTTACATCGTTGGTTTAGTTCAGCCTTTCAACAATCATCGCGGTCCCTTGCCCACCCCCAATGCACAATGTTGCAAGCCCCAGCGTTTTATCGCGGGCTGCCAGTGCATGGAGAAGCGTCACCAAAATACGTGCACCGCTGGCACCAATAGGGTGTCCAAGTGCGATAGCTCCACCATTCACGTTGATTTTCCCCGCATCAAACCCTAGCTCCTGACCAACAGCCAAATACTGGGCGGCAAAGGCTTCATTGGCTTCGATTAGGTCAATATCACTCAGTGAAAGCCCGGCTCGCTTAAGCACATTTCTGGTCGCAGGTACGGGGCCCATACCCATAATAGAAGGGTCGACGCCCCCATTTGCATAAGCACGAATACGGGCGAGTGGCACAAGGTTTAGCTCATGAGCGCGTTGTTCACTCATGACCAGCAACGCGGCAGCGCCGTCATTTATACCGGAGGAGTTCCCCGCAGTGATGCTTCCTGATGGATCAAATGCCGGGCGTAGACGGGCTAACCCTTCCGCAGTGCAGTCGATTTTAGGAAACTCATCCTGAGAAAACAGTGTTTCACCTTTGCGTTGCTTTACCGTTACAGGAACAATTTCTTTGCTAAAGACGTTCTGCTCTATCGCGTTGACAGCTTTACGCTGTGATTCCAGCGCCAGAGCATCCTGCATTTCGCGACTAATACCGTATTGGCGGGCGACATTTTCAGCGGTGATCCCCATATGGTAGCCATAGGTTGCACACAGTAAACCATCGCGCAATATGGTATCGGTTAGCGTACCGTCTCCCAGTCGATAGCCCCAACGCGCTTTGGTATCAAGCAAGTAGGGTGCCTGGCTCATGTTTTCCATGCCACCGGCCACTATGGCCGTCGCGTTACCTGCCTGAATCGCTTGTGCAGCAAGGGCCACGCTTTTCAATCCGGAGCCACAGACTTTGTTAATGGTAAATCCGCAAACGGTTTGGTCGAGGCCTGCTTTTAGTAATGCCTGGCGGGCCGGGTTTTGCCCGAGCCCTGCTTGCAGCACATTACCCATGATGACTTCATCTATGTCGTTTCCTGTATAGCGGGCACGTTCCAGCACTTCTTTGATAACAATCGCACCCAGATCGGTGGCATTAATACTGGATAATGCCCCATTGAAGTTTCCTATAGCGGTTCGGGCAGCACTGACAATAACAACGTTATTCATAGTCACATTCCTTCCTTAGTCGAGGGATATCAAAATAGCGTCAGGCCAATAACGAATATCACGCCTGAGAACAGTAGTGCGGTAACGCAATAACCCATGATGTCGCGTACGCCCAATCCTGCTATAGCCAGTGCAGGCAATGCCCAGAAGGGTTGCGCCATATTCATCCACTGTTCGCCATACGCAATTGCCATCACTGATTTACCCAAATCGGCGCCCAGAGCTTGTGCGGCAGGAATAACGAACGGCCCCTGAATTACCCAATGCCCACCTCCTGATGGCACGGCGAAGTTGATCAGTGCGGAGCTGAAGAATGTCATAAGGGGGAAGGTTTCTTTATTGGCAACATTGATGAAAAACTCGGTAATCATGCCACCGAGGCCTGAGTGTTCCATCATTAATTGAATGCCTGCGTAAAAGGGAAATTGCACCAGAATCCCTGCGGTACTACGGGCAGCAGCGCTAATCGCACGCATGTATGCCATTGGTGTCTTGTGAAGCAGAAGACCGGTAACCATAAACATCATGTTCACGGTGTTGATGGTGATGTTGAAACCTTTTTCATAAAACTGGAAACCCAGGTAGGCAATGCCCAATGCACTGACAATAAGCGCCAACAGGCGGCTTTCTTCCAGGCGCTCAGAAGGTGGAGCATCCTTTGCCAGGGTTTTCTGGAAATCGGCCTCTTCTTGCAATAAAACAGGGTCAATCGTAATCACATCACCTGGTTTCGGCATCATCATGCGTGTGACGAAAGGCATCATCACGATAAGCCCAAGGGTGATGAAAAGATTGAAGCCACGGAACAAGGTATCTGATACCGGAATAAGCCCCGCAATATGTTCAACCGGGTTGCCTGGAGTTGCTGCAAGCAGCGGCATTGAGCCAGAAAAACCACCGCCCCATGTAAGAAAACCGATGTAAGCGCAGGCGATCAGCAGTGGATAATCGGAACCCTTCACCCGGCGAGCCACCTCACGGGCAAACATGGCGCCTACCACCAGCCCAAAACCCCAGTTAATCACGCAGGCAACTGAACCAAAGAAGGTCACCAGCATGACGCCCTGAGTCGGCGTTTTTGCTGCAGAAGCGGTAAATTGCAGGATACGTTTAACGGGAGTGGAGCTGGCAAGTGCATGCCCGGTAACAATAATGAGTGCCATCTGCATGCCAAATGCGAGCAGATTCCAGAAACCATCGCCCCACATTTTTACGATGCTTACCGGCGAATGAGGCGTTAACCCCAACGCAATGATAAATGTCAGTAGCGTCAGTAACATGGCAAAGATGAGCGGGTCCGGGAGATAACGACTCACGAAACGTGTCATCAGGCGGGAGATTTTACCGATCATGCTAAACCTCTCTCAGCGCCTAATGGCATGAGGTGCAATTCAGGATCCACGGTAAATTCGGCTGCAGTTTTTTGCACTATCTCCTCAATGCTGACTCCTTCGGCATGTTCGGTTAGCCACATTTTTCCCTCTTTGAAACGGAACACGGCTAACTCGGTCACCAGCATATGAACGGCGTTAAGCGCGGTCAGAGGGAGCGTGCAGTTAGGCAGGATTTTGGACGAACCATCTTTTGCACAGTGCTCCATAGCAATGATGACGTGACGAGCTCCTGTCACCAGGTCCATTGCGCCACCCATGCCTGGTACCATCTTCCCAGGGATCACCCAGTTAGCCAGATTAGCGTGTTGATCAACTTGCAGCCCGCCAAGTACGCAGGCATCAACATGACCACCGCGAATCAGTGCGAACGACATGCCGCTGTCAAACATTGCTGCACCCGGTAAGATTCCGCAAAGTTGCCCTCCGGCGTTAACCAGATCCGGATGGGGATCATTGATGGGACCAAGGCCGAGAAAACCATTTTCTGATTGGAGAGTGATGTGAATTCCTTCTGGCAGGTAATCAGCCACTTTGGTCGGTAACCCAATCCCCAGGTTGACTATTGCGCCGTCGTGTAATTCTAAGGCGACGCGTCGGGCAATTTTTTCTTTAGCATTCATGGCATTACTCCTGGGGATTAACAATGAAATCAATGACGGCGGCGGGGGTGATGACGTTGTCTGGTGCAATATCACCGACGGGCAGAAGTTCATCTGGCTCAGCAAGAGTTATGTCAGCGGCTAGCGCAATTAATGGATTGAAATTGCGGGCGCTAAGTTGGTAGGTCAAATTTCCAGAGGTATCAGCCTGATGTGCGCGAACCAATGCAATATCAGCTCGTAGAGGGCGCTCCAGCAACCAGGTTTTTCCTTCAAGTACAATCTTCTGTTTACCTTCCTCCACTACGGTGCCAACGCCTGTAGCAGTTAATATTCCGCCAAGCCCAGCACCGCCACAGCGGATTTGTTCAATCAGTGTTCCTTGTGGAACAAGTTCAACTTCAAGTTCACCATCAATCATTTGCCGCCCAGTTTCTGGGTTGGTGCCAATGTGCGAAGCAATGACTTTCTTAACACGTCGGTTACCAATTAACGGGCCGATACCTGTATCAACGAAGGCGGTATCGTTGGCAATTATCGTAAGGTTTTTAACACCCGAAGCCAGTAACGCTTCAATTAGGCGGGGTGGGGTTCCTACGCCCATAAAGCCACCGACCATAATGGTCATGCCATCGCGGAAGTGCTCAGCGGCATTACCAATAGTGATTATTTTGTTTTTCATGCTATTTCCCTTAGTCACTCTCCTTATGGAGATGTCCATGACATAGCAAGGGGAATGCCAGTTCGTGGGAAACACAAAAAAATGAATTCAACTAATTGAATTTAATGAAATATTTTTCATTTTTGAACGAATGGTACTGGAGGGTATAGATGGAGTGAACCTGACAAGAATTGCACAGTTGCGCAATTCTTGTCAGGGAAAGATTAGCCTTCGGAGATTTGCTCAATATTGTATTCTTGTAATTTATACATTAATGCCCGACGGCTGATCCCTAACAGCATTGCTGCCCGAGTTCGATTGCCATAGCTATCGTTAAGCGCAGTGACGATCAGCGTTTTTTCATAGCGCTTAACGTTTTCTTTCAGAGAGCCCGTCGTACCAGGCTCTTTGTCGTTTATGGGTTTAGAGGCTTGTAAGAGGGGAGGTAAATCTTCCGGGAAAATCACCATACCAGTGCTCATGATGACGGCACGCTCGATAATATTGGAAAGCTCACGAATGTTGCCAGGCCAGGTGTGAGACTCCAATAACGCCATGGCGGAGGTGTCGATTTCAATAATTTCTCTTTGATTTTCCAGGTTAAACTTTTGCAAAAAGTGGTTTGCCAGCAGTGAAATATCCTCCAGACGCTCTCGTAGCGGTGGAAGTGTTAAATGGATAACGTTCAGGCGATACCAAAGGTCATTACGGAATGTACCAGCTTCAACCATGGCGGGAATATCCCGGTTAGTTGCAGCGATAATTCGAATATCAACACGTACAGTCTGGCTACCGCCAATGCGTTCAAATTCTCTTTCCTGGAGAACGCGCAAAAGCTTTACTTGCAGGTTTAGCGGCATTTCACCGACTTCATCCAGCAGCAATGTGCCTCCGTGGGCTCGTTCAAACAAACCACGTCGTTGCAATTGTGCGCCGGTGAAAGCTCCTTTTTCATGACCAAAAAGCTCACTTTCCAGAAGTGATTCCGGCAATGCCGCACAATTGATTTTGATAAACGGCCCATGGCTACGGCCACTATTATAATGAATGGCTCGCGCGATTAGTTCCTTACCCGTGCCGCTTTCTCCTGATATCAATACGCTGGCGTGGCTAAGCGCAATTTTGGCGGTATCGCGACATATTTCCATCATGGATGGGCTTTGGGTGAGGATATGACCCCATTGATAGCTTTTCGACAATTGCTGATGCAGTTGGTTAATTTGTTGCTTCATGTCCTGCATTTGCATAGCACGCAGGATGACGAGCTTAACCTCACTTAAATCGAAAGGTTTAATAACGTAATCAAAGGCACCAAAACGAAGCGCTTCTACAGCGGTTTCCACGGCGGCATAAGCTGTCATCAGAATGACTGGCGTTGCCGGGCGAACAGCACGCATTTTTTCCAGTGCTTCAATACCATTAAGCACAGGCATGCGTATATCCATTAACACCACATCGGGTTGATGTGAATGGAACAACTTGAGCGCCTCGCAGCCGTTTGCCGCGCAAAGTGGACGATGCCCATCAAGCGTGAAAGCGGTGGTGAGCATCCGACGAACGTTTGCTTCATCATCAACAATCAGTATTTGCCAGCTTTGTTTCATGATCGCTTCCTTGAGTTTGATTCACGGGTAATAACAGCGTGAAAGTGGTTCCCTTATTTGGATGGCTGGAGAAGCGGATATCACCCTGATGAGAATTGATAATGCGCTGACTGATTGCCAGACCAAGCCCTGTTCCTGATGATTTTGTAGTGTAAAAAGGATCGAATATTTTGCTTTTTATCTGTTCGCTAATACCGCAACCATTGTCTTTAATACGCAGTATTTGATGGGTATCGCCCAGTCGTCGGGTGCGGATGAAGATTTTTCCTCTGGCGGGAATCGCTTGTACGGCATTGATCAGAATATTAAGAATGACCTGTTTTAGCATTTCTCCATCGGCCTCAATATCTGTGAGCGATTGATCGACTCGGGTAAGAAAATCAATTCGCGCCTCAACACCTTTGGTTTTAATTAACACCAGGCAATCATTGAGGATTTGATTGAGATTTACGGCCTGCCATTTTCCCGTTTGAGGACGGGCAAAATCCAGTAACTGTTGAATGACAGCATTAATAGACTGGATCTCTTTAAGGATAATGCGCAGGTACTCCTGACGTTGCGGATCTGTCTCCAGCTCTCTGAGAATTTGGGCATATCCTTTAATTGCGGTGAGAGGGTTTCGGACTTCATGCGCAACACCAGCCATGAGTTCGCCGAGGGCGGCTAATCGCTCTGCCTGTGCCATTCTGCGTTGTATTTCTTTGCGGGCGGTGAGATCAGACAAAATCACCAGTGCGCCAATTAGTTCGTTGTTAGCATTGAAAATCTGGCTGGTGGTGACACTCAGTTCAATGGTGCGATGCCGTGCTGGGAAGGTGATTTCCCTGGCAACAAAACTGATGCCTTTTTCCAGAGTTTCCAGAATGGGGCTATGGAAGAGCGAGGTAGAAAACATTGTAGAGTAGGGTTTGCCGAGGAGTTCGTCCTGGCGGTATCCCGTCGTCGTTTCGGCAGTAGGGTTCATCAGGGTAACAAGCCCTTGAGTATCGACAGCAATCACACCATCTGCTGCGTTTTCAATAATCAGGTCATTAAGTGTTCTGGTTTCACGCAATGCTCGCGCCAGAGCATTGACACTGGAAGTTATATCACCCATTTCGCCCGTTAACGTTGGCAGTTGGGTGTCCAGGTTTTGCGGCAATGCCGCAAGCCCATGTTTAATGACTTCAATATCTGAACTCAGACGGCGTGAGAACACAATGATCAGGCAAATGCTGATAAGCAAACCGACAGCGAGTACGATAATGACTCGCAAATCCATCGCCAGCGCTTGCTGGCTAATATCTTCGGACAATTCATTAGCCCAGATATAGCCAATTATTTCCCCGTTGCGTCTGATTGGCAGCATCACATTCATAATGTTGCCGCGTACTTGCTTACCCCATACGACTTGGTTTTGTCGGCTGGTCATGACATGTCGACCAGGGTGATCTACGGAAATGCTCAGACCCACATTACTTTGATAATCATTTTTGGGGGCGTAGGTAATAATGGCATCAAGTTGGCGGTGATAGTAACCCGCCCCCACGCCAGGGAAGGAAGTTGCTATCTGCTCGGTTCGTGATGAAAGGTGCTGATTCAAGGCTTGAATTCTTGCCGCCCGGGGTAGGTTTGCGTACAGAGCAAAGTCATCGCCAAGTTGCTTATCTAACAGATGCGTTACCGCGAATAACTTATTTTGTTTTTCCTGAAGTAATGCCGCTCTGCCTTCGCTTTCAACAAAGTAGCCAATTGTCAGGATGGGAATAGTTACCATCAATACTACTATGAGAATGAGCTTACTGCGTAGTCGTCGTGGGGTGCATTGTTGGTAAAGGGACCGTAACATTAACATTAGCCTTCCGATGGCGAGTTGTTGATGAATTATGAAGTGATGTTATGAGTAAGTCCGGATCGGCTGTCAAACTATCACACAGTGATCGTTCCCTTTGCCGTTGCGGGCTGCCATTTTTGCGGCTACCTTAACGGCATCTAAAGTTTTGCTATTTCCACGACCAGGCTCAATTTGAAATATCTTGTCTCCTTTCGCACCACACTAAAAGTCTCCCGCTACCTGTTTCGGGCACTGGCTTTATTGCTTTGGCTGCTGATTGCGCTCTTTTCGGTGTTCTACATCATGAATGCCCTACACGAAAAAGAGTCAGAAATTCGCCAGGAATTTAATATCAGCTTTGACCAGGCGCAGCGTTATATCCAGCGTACGTCTGATGTGGTGAAAGAGCTCAAGTACATTGCGGAAAATCGCCTGACCGCCGCTAATGGCGTGTTGCCGTCCGTGGAAAATGATGACAACAGAGTCGACCCACCGAGTTTCATGCCGTTGTTCCCGGACTCTGACTGTTCAGCTGTCAGCTCAACCTGGCGTTCATCTTTGCAATCCCTGGCGTGGTTCTTACGCTATTGGCGAGACAATTTCTCGGCGGCCTACGATCTCAATCGCGTCTTTTTAATTGGCGGTGACAATCTGTGCATGGCGGATTTCGGCCTGCGGGAAATGCCCCTTGAGCGTGAAAAAGCGTTAAAAACGCTGCATGAACGCATCATGAAATACCGCAATGCACCACAAGATGAGCGCAGTAATAGTATTTACTGGATTGGTCAGGGGTCACGTCCAGGAGTCGGGTATTTCTATACTCTTACGCCGGTGTATCTGGCTAACCGCTTGCAGGCTCTGTTAGGTGTTGAGCAAACCATTCGTATGGAGAACTTCCTTTCACCAGGTTCAATGCCAGTTGGCGTGACGATTCTCGATGAAAATAGCCGTCCGTTGATTTCACTGACTGGCCCGGGAGCAAATTTTCAGCCTGATGAAAAATGGCTTCAGGAGCGTTCGTGGTTTGGCTATACCTCCGGATTTAAGCAATTTATTCTCAAGAAAAACCTGCCGCCATCATCGATGAGCGTGGTGTACTCCGTACCTGTGGATATGGTGCTGGAACGCATTCGCATGCTGATTCTCAATGCGGTTCTGCTGAATATCCTGGTTGGGGTCGTGCTGTTTACTCTGGCACGGATGTATGAAAAACGGATCTTTATTCCAGCAGAAAATGATGCCCTGCGCCTCGAAGAGCACGAGCAGTTCAACCGTAAAATTGTCGCCTCAGCGCCGGTCGGTATCTGTATTTTGCGCACTCAGGATGGCACCAATATTCTGAGTAACGAGTTGGCGCACAATTATCTCAACATGCTCACCCATGAAGACCGACAGCGGTTAACGCAAATTATCTGTGGCCAGCAGGTTAACTTTGTCGATGTGCTGACCAGTAGCCATACCAACTTGCAGATTAGCTTTGTCCATTCGCGTTACCGAAATGAAAACGTGGCGATTTGTGTGCTGGTGGATGTCAGCGCGCGCGTCAAGATGGAAGAGTCGCTCCAGGAAATGGCACAAGCCTCAGAGCAGGCGAGCCAGTCAAAATCTATGTTCTTAGCCACCGTGAGCCATGAACTGCGCACACCGCTATATGGCATCATTGGTAACCTGGATTTATTGCAGACTAAAGAACTACCGAAAGGGGTAGATCGCCTGGTGACGGCGATGAACAACTCATCGAGCCTGTTGCTGAAAATCATCAGCGATATTCTCGACTTCTCAAAAATTGAATCCGAGCAGTTAAAAATAGAGCCGCATGAGTTCTCACCACGCGAAGTGATGAGCCATATCACCGCAAACTACCTGCCGCTGGTGGTGCGTAAACAACTCGGACTGTACTGTTTTATCGAACCGGATGTGCCGCTGACGTTGCAAGGTGACCCGATGCGTTTGCAGCAGGTCATTTCTAACTTGCTCAGTAACGCCATCAAATTTACCGATATTGGCTGCATTGTTTTGCATGTCAGTGTCGAAGGGGACTACCTCTCCTGGCGTGTGCGTGATACCGGCGTGGGCATCCCGGCTAAAGAAGTTACGCGCTTATTTGACCCATTCTTCCAGGTGGGCACAGGCGTACAGCACAACTTCCAGGGTACAGGGCTCGGGCTGGCTATCTGCGAGAAGCTCATTAGCATGATGGATGGCGATATTGCCGTAGATACCGAAGTGGGGATGGGCAGCCAGTTTACGATCCGTATTCCTTTATATGCTGCAAAATACGCCGAGCAATCCCATGTTGAAGGGTTGGTTAATAAACGCTGCTGGCTGGCGGTGCGTAATGCTTCGCTGAGTAAATATCTCGAGTCCGTGCTTGCTCGTAACCAAATCGAAGTTCGGCAGTATCAGGGCCAACGGCCTGATAACGACGATATATTGATAACTGATGATGAACTGGAAAAAGACTGGGAAGGACGTGCAGCGATTATTTTCTGCCGTCGTCATATCGGTATTCCAATCGAAACATCACCTGGTTGCTGGTTACATAGCCTTGCGGCACCTCATGATCTCATGCTGCTGCTGGGCCGTATTTACAGCGTTACGGTGAATGTGCCGGGGGCTGATTCTGCATCGCCTGCACCTTCCGACAACAACGAACGAAACGATGACATGATGATCCTCGTCGTTGACGATCACCCTATCAACCGACGTTTGCTGGCAGATCAGTTGGGATCGTTGGGCTATCAATGTAAAACGGCGAACGACGGTGTCGATGCACTGAATGTGTTGAGTAAAAATCACATTGATATTGTGCTGAGCGACGTGAACATGCCGAATATGGATGGTTATCGCCTGACACAACGGATTCGTCAGCTCGGTTTGACTTTGCCTGTGGTGGGGGTGACGGCAAATGCGCTGGCAGAAGAGAAACAACGGTGTATTGAGTCGGGAATGGATAGCTGCCTGTCTAAGCCAGTAACGCTGGATATCCTGAAAACGACGGTCGATCTTTATGCCGCAAGGGTGCGTAGCGGCAGATAAAAAAATGGTGGATGTCGCTTACGCTAATCCACCCTACGATTGCTTTCTTGTAGGTCGGATAAGCGCAGCGTCATCCGACATTGATTTATTCTTTGTCGGCCGGGGACAGACTTACCGACGAAAGATAGTTCAACAACGCAATGTCATTTTCCACACCCAGTTTCATCATTGCTGATTTCTTCTGGCTACTGATGGTTTTGATGCTGCGGTTCAGTTTGCGGGCAATCTCAGTCACCAGGAAACCTTCGGCGAACAGACGTAAAACTTCGCTCTCTTTTGGAGACAAACGCTTGTCACCGTAACCACCCGCGCTGATTTTTTCCAGCAGACGAGATACGCTTTCCGGTGTGAATTTTTTGCCTTTCTGCAGTGCTGCCAGCGCTTTTGGTAAATCAGTTGGCGCGCCTTGCTTGAGCACAATTCCTTCGATATCCAGTTCTAACACCGCGCTCAAAATAGCTGGGTTGTTATTCATCGTCAGAACGATGATAGAAATGCTAGGGAAGTGACGCTTGATGTATTTGATAAGCGTAATGCCGTCGCCATATTTGTCGCCAGGCATTGAGAGATCGGTTATCAAAACATGAGCATCTAGTTTTGGCAGGTTATTGATAAGCGCTGTGGAATCTTCAAATTCACCGACAACATTCACCCACTCGATCTGCTCGAGTGATTTACGAATGCCGAACAGGACAATCGGATGGTCGTCGGCAATAATTACGTTCATAGTGTTCATGTAATAGGCTACCTTGCTACAGCAAACTCTTGACGTAAGCGTCAATATCGCTGGTATATTTTTGTATGTTGGTAGCATCACTTTCACGAATGTGATGCTCTAACGTTTCACATAACTGCTTGCCGGGTACCAGATTGAGCATTGCAAACACTCCCTTCAAACGGTGAGCTGTTTGCGCTAATGCTGCGAAATCGTGCGCCGCTGATTCAGTATACAATCTCCTAACATCTTCCGGTACTGTGTCGACAAACAGCGCGTAATAGCCGCTGGCATGAAGTTGTGCATTTTCATCGCCACCCAATGGTGATTCCGAAATACCTTCTTGCGCCAGTTGCTCTTCTATCAGCTGCAGCACCGCATCCTGCATGGCATTACTGATATTAAAGTTAACTCGGAACTGGCCTGGGCCTAGCTTCCGCATTCCGTTCTCATCATCGCTTAAAAGCAAACCCGAAGATGTAAGATTAGACGGATTATCTGTCAGGAAGATATCAAACTCTTGACTTGCCAGTCTTTCATCCGGAGTGATGCACTGCGCGCCCCAGTTTTCCAGCAGGCGGGTGACAATATTTCGGACTTCATTGGAGGTGATATCAATCATCGCCACCACATCATCGAGCAGTTTCTCTTCCTGCACTTCCTGCTGCGGTTCGGCTGTCATTCTGATATGCAAATTGTAACGTGTACCAATTTCCTCACGGGTCTTGATATTCAGATGCCCGCCGAGTTTGCGTGAAAGCTGATCGCATAAATAGAATGTTAATCCATTAGCACGCCCGTAACGATCTTCACTGGTTTCGTTGAGGAAAGGGAAGTGGAGATTATCGACTTCACCACTACTGATGCCTTCACCAGTATCCAAAATACGGAATAGTAGACGGTCCGGCCCGGACTCTTCTTCAGTAATATCCAGGGTGATTTTGCCAATTTGGGTAGTCGTTACTGAATAATGCAGCAATAACTGGAGCACTTTGCGAAGCGCTTCCCGGTCGCCATGACGCTCTTCATCTGCCGCCAGATGGTTGTTGATTAGCAGTTGCAAGCCTTTACGTTTGATGATCGGCAACATCTCAAGTGCAACTTCATCAATCAATGGCTGGATTGCGAACAGCGTTGCATTCGTTTTCCATGTATCGGTTTCCAGCATGTTCAGCAACTGAATCTCATCCACCAGGCGCACAATGCTTTGGGCTTCATTGGCAACTGCATGCGCCTCTGGAGTATCTAGTGCGCTGGCGTGTTCGGCGATATTTTTCACCGGTTGCTGTAGCGCTTCCCCAATGTGCTGCATGAACGTAATTCGTCCCTGCTGGTTTTTTTCGTATAAACGCTGAGCTTGCTTGAGCTTTTTGTTAACCAGAATTTCGCGGTCCTGATCGCGAATCACAAATATCTGCGTGCGTGGTGCAATCTGGCTGCGAAACTGGCGAATCTCATACAATTCATTATTGATAGTTGCCTGAATAACACCTTGATGCTGATCGGCCATCGCAATGATGTTTTGCAGATTAAGGTGTGGCAACAAATGATCGGCAATTTTATTGCTGATGACTGTGCGATTTGAATCCAGGTCATGTACCAACAGGCCCAGCGGCAATTGCGAGACAATCTCTTCGTTAAGTGCACGTAAAATTTGCAATTCGCCGTTGCCGTTTTGTACCTCTGCAGGACGTGCTGCCTGTTGGCGGAAAGTGGTGAAGCCGAAGAGCGCCAGTGCCAGCAGGCCAATATTGAGTAGCAGAGGTAAGATAATATTCTGCAAGGTGTCCATCAGCAGAGTGCCGAGCGGAACCTGCCAGACCAGCCGCATATGGGTTGTAGCAAGCGGGGACGCTATTTCAATTTTCGCGCCATTAAAATTAATGGAGATGCTATCCGGATCTTCTTTTTCTATGCCGTTAGCCGCCATTGGAGCGTCGTTATTTTCCAGACGGAAGTTGTCAAGTGACATCCCCGGTGGGATCAAATCGTTGATGGGTAAATCAAACGCTACGACCGTTGCCAGGTGGCCTGGCTGGTTAAAGGTTGTTCGCAGGGTAAAGTAATAACCGTTTTGCCATGCCAGGTGGCGTAGTTGAGAGAAGCTTTCACGCTCATCAAGTGCGTTTGCTTGCTGAAGCATTTCAGCTCGGCGTGAATCGACTATTGAACTGACGCCGCTTTCTTTAAGACCGGAAGAAAGATCTTTAAGTGGAAGGGTGGAAACCAGGATCATGCTGTTATCCTGGCCATTTAAATAGTACATCGACCATGGGTTGTTTTCAGCACCCCACAACGTATCAAGATAAGTAGAGATACGTTGTGTCATATCCAGTGTTGAGCTGTCGTGTGAGCCAAAAATCAGGGCTTCGGTTTTACGACGTGGCTTTTCTAAATAATACACATCCTGGCGTAGACGCGTTTCTTGCAGGCCGTCGCTTGCTGGCGCCGTTGAGACGGCGATGTTGTCATATATCTGCCAGGTTGCGTAACGATAGGTCTCAACCCTTTTGTGAAGTGCATGGGTGATGTCGACAATCTGATAGCTTTTATCCTTGAGCCAGGTGTTGACGGCACTTTGCACCATGACACCCATGGCAACCAGTAGCACGACTATCAATAGCAGGAAGAAGCGAGTGATATTACCGGGAATAAGCGAAAATTTATTAGGGATCATACGGTCTGACTGACTCATTGTTAGCGCGCAACCCGGCGAGCATTCGCCACTTAAAAAAATCCACTGCTCTGCAAGGCAAGCCAGCAGGCGTTATAGCTGTTAGTAAGTAAACCAACATATCCAGATCAAGAATACCTGCAACAGGCGTTGGCGTCATCGTCTGTGTCTTAAAACTCAACGAGTATAATTCGAAATCGTGACATTTCCAGGCTGTTGATAATTAGCTGAAATAACGTCATTGAGCGGAGTGTATTTTAATCAACTTTTCGCGGTATTTTTGTACAAAATAGTTTCACTTGTACAATTATTTAATATGAAATGATTGTCTATTTAGGTTTTCTTTTTTTAGAAAGTTCCCGCATGAGAGGTGAGATTTATCTGTAAGCGAAGCGGTAATTTGTTAATAGACGTTATTTTTTGAAGGGGATAGCACAAAATGATTAAAGTTACGTAAAGAAACGTAAAAAAAACCGGATGCAAGCATCCGGTCCAAATTGGGGTAAACAGACATTCAAAGCTGAATGACGGTAATAAATAAAGTTAATGATGATAGCGGGAGTTATTTTATATATAAATAATGAGCGTGTTTTATCATTCAGTGCTACAGAGGGTGATATAATTTTAACTATTGATTTTAATGGTTATTTTATTTTTTTTGACGATTAGTGCTTATATTATTATCTTTTTGTGCGGAAAAAAGTTCCATTGAATTTACATTTTGAAACACGTATGTGGATAAATGAAACATCTCTATGGTTTTAGTATCATATTCGGATTGGATTAATCTGTATTTGTTTTGGACAATGGGTTAGCCGACTGATTAGAGAATTAATCAGTAAGCAGTGGCATATAAAAAGGCATATAACAGAGGGTTAATAACATGAAAGTTAAAGTACTGTCCCTCCTGGTTCCAGCATTGCTGGTAGCAGGCACCGCTCATGCGGCCGAAATTTATAACAAAGACGGCAACAAATTAGATCTGTACGGTAAAGTAGATGGTTTACATTACTTCTCCGACGACAAAGGCGTTGACGGTGACCAGACTTACTTCCGTCTTGGCATTAAAGGCGAAACTCAGATTAACGACCAACTGACCGGTTATGGCCAGTGGGAATACAACGTTCAGGCTAACAACGTTGAAGGCAGCAGCGATCAGGCGTGGACTCGTCTGGCATTCGCAGGTTTGCGTTTTGCTGACTACGGTTCATTCGACTACGGTCGTAACTACGGCGTTGTCTACGACGTAACTTCATGGACCGACGTTCTGCCAGAATTTGGCGGCGACACTTACGGTTCTGATAACTTCCTGCAATCACGTGCAAACGGTGTTGCAACTTACCGTAACACCGACTTCTTCGGTCTGGTTGACGGCCTGAACTTTGCTCTGCAATACCAGGGTAAAAACGGCAGCGTTTCTGGCGAAGGTTCTACTCAGAACGGTCGTGGCGCTCTGAAACAGAACGGTGACGGCTTCGGCGGTTCCTTAACTTACGATCTGGGTGAAGGTTTCAGCCTGGGTTCAGCTATCTCTAGCTCCAAGCGTACTACTGACCAGAACAACATGGCTGTAGGTGAAGGCGATCGCGCTGAAACTTACACCGGCGGTCTGAAATATGACGCTAACAACATCTATCTGGCAACTCAGTACACCCAGACTTACAACGCAACTCGCGCGGGTGACCTGGGCTTTGCTAACAAAGCACAGAACTTCGAAGTTGTCGCTCAGTACCAGTTCGACTTCGGTCTGCGTCCTTCCGTTGCTTACCTGCAGTCCAAAGGTAAAGACATCGAAGGTTACGGCGACCAGGATCTGGTTAAATATGTTGATGTTGGCGCGACTTACTACTTCAACAAAAACATGTCCACCTACGTTGATTACAAAATCAACCTGCTGGACGAAAACGAATTCACTCGTAACGCTGGCGTCGGTACCGATGACATCGTAGGTGTTGGTCTGGTTTACCAGTTCTAATTCCTGCTTTTGCAGTGTTCGTTGTAAAAGGCGCCTTAGGGCGCCTTTTTTACGTCTGGACTCTCAACAATCCTTCACTTTTAATCCAATTCTTTGCCAGTTGGTGTACCCTTTTGCGCTCAAACAGGAGAGAGAAACAATGGACTTACGATTATTACGCTATGGCCTGTTTGCCATAGTTTTGGGTGCTTTGGCAGGCTGTGATAACCCAGCAGCAAAAAGTAATACTGGCATGGTGCTGGAAGGCAAAACCATGGGGACATACTGGCGTGCAAGTCTCGCGGGTGTGGACAATGCAAGACAGACTGAGCTGCGGGAAAAAATTCAGGCGCAGCTAGATGGTGACGACCGCCTGTTGTCGACCTACAAAAAAGATTCTGCCTTATCGCGCTTTAATCAGTCCTCTACGACGGAACCTTATCCCGTCGCTGAAGCAATGAGCGATATTGTGACTATGGCTTTGCGCATTGGCGCGAAGACCGATGGCGCGATGGATATTACCGTCGGGCCGCTGGTGAATCTGTGGGGATTTGGCCCAGATAAACAACCGATAAAAACGCCTGATCAGGCACAAATTGATGCTGCGAAAGCGCTGACCGGGTTGCATCATCTCACGGTGATAAACCAGGCCGGGAAACAGTGGTTACAGAAAGATCTTGTGGGTTTGTATGTTGATCTCTCCACGATGGGTGAGGGTTATGCTGCCGATCATCTGGCGCGTTTAATGGAACAAAATGGCATCAGCCGCTATTTGGTTTCCGTGGGTGGCGCAGTGGTAACGCGAGGGACTAATCCTGATGGTAAAGCCTGGCGAGTGGCGATTCAGAAACCTACCGATCGTGAAAATGCTGTACAGGCGGTGGTTGATCTCAATGGGCACGGGATAAGCACCTCCGGCAGCTATCGCAATTATTACGAACTGGATGGCAAGCGTTTGTCTCATGTGATTGACCCACAAACAGGCCAACCGATTCAGCATAAATTAGTTTCCGCGACAGTGATTTCACCAACGGCAATGGAAGCCGATGGCTGGGATACCGGTTTGATGGTGCTTGGAACTGAAAAAGCCAAACAGGTGGCAGAAAAAGAGGGGCTGGCGGTTTATTTAATCACTAAAGAGGGCGATAGTTTTACCACCTGGATGTCGCCTCAGTTTAAAACCTTCTTACTTAGCGAGTAAAATTAGAAAGCAAGATTGCGGGTTTCCCAGCGTCCTAAAACTGTCAAAGTCATATCATGACAGCAAAATACAGGAGCCAGTCATGAATCATTTTTTTGATAAAGCCAACGATGAAAGCCGCTGGCAGGCTGTGGAAACCCGTGATAGTCGCGCTGATGGGCAGTTTGTCTTTGCGGTGAAAACTACCGGGATCTGCTGCCGTCCTTCTTGCAGCGCGCGCCATCCGTTACGCAAAAATGTGCTGTTCTTTGAAAACGTTGACGCCGCCGTTGATGCTGGTTTTCGCCCGTGCAAACGTTGCCAGCCAGACAAACAAGCGCCTGAGCAACAACGTATTGACCGCATCACGCAGGCCTGCCGAATTCTTGAAGCCAGCAACGAGTCAATCGTTCTTGCCGACCTGGCTTCGCAAGTGGCAATGAGCCCGTTCCATTTTCATCGTCTGTTTAAACAAGTCACTGGGCTAACGCCTCACGCGTGGCAAAAGGCGTTGCGGGCGAAACGGTTACGTGCGCAGTTGGCTCAGGGTGAGCCTGTCACACGGGCTGTTTTCGACGCCGGTTTTCAGTCAGGAAGCAACTACTACCAGCAGGCGGATAAAGTCTTAGGGATGACGGCGAAGCAATACAGGCAGGGAGGGGAACGCACCGTGATTCAATTTGTGGTGGGGTCCTGTCGTTTGGGGATGTTTCTGGCAGCGCAGAGTGAACGAGGTATTTGCGCCATACTGTTAGGTAACGATGCCAAAACGCTGATTGCCGAATTGGAAACGCTGTTCCCGCACTCTGCATTAATGGCCGGTGACGAACTCTTTGTGCAAAATGTCGCCCAGGTGGTGAGTTTACTGGAGAGACCGGGCAAGCAGTTTGATTTGCCGTTGGATATTCAGGGCACCGCATTTCAGCAGCAAGTCTGGCAGGCATTGCGTGAGATTCCTACCGGGCAGACTGCAAGCTATCGTGACATTGCTGAACGTATCGGCAAGCCGCAGGCAGTACGTGCAGTGGCCGGAGCATGCGCCGCAAATAAACTGGCGGTCATTATTCCATGCCACCGTGTTGTGCGTAATGACGGTGCGCTTTCTGGCTACCGTTGGGGTGTTAAGCGTAAGCGCCTACTTCTTAAGATTGAAGCCCAACAGCAGGGGGAGTGATGCTCGATTTATTTGCCGATGAAGCACCGTGGCTAGAGCCGTTGGCTGATGGCGCAGTTATTTTGCGTCGCTTTGCCTGTGCTGATGCACGGCTGCTTATCGCGCAAATTGAGGAGGTTGCCGCACTTTCCCCATTTCGCCAGATGGTCACGCCAGGCGGTTACACGATGTCGGTGGCGATGACCAACTGCGGCGAAGTCGGCTGGACCACTAACGCTCACGGCTACCTCTATTCCCCGATTGACCCGCTGACCTCACAACACTGGCCCGCGATACCGACTGTTTTTCGCCAGTTATCCGATGCCGCCTCAAAGGCTGCGGGGTATCCTGATTTTAATCCTGATGCCTGTCTGATTAACCGCTATGCACCGGGCGCTAAGCTTTCACTCCATCAGGATAAAGATGAGCTAAATCTACAACAGCCAATTGTTTCGGTGTCGCTTGGGTTACCCGCCGTGTTTCAGTTTGGTGGGCTTAAGCGCAATGACCCGCTGAAAAGAGTGATGCTTGAACATGGTGATATCGTGGTTTGGGGCGGGCCGTCAAGGCTGTTTTATCATGGTATTTTACCGCTTAAACCGGGCCATCATCCTGCTACTGACGAGTTTCGCTACAATCTCACTTTCCGGCACACCCGTTAACACGAATATAAATAAGAATTATTCTTGCTGTACAGTAATTGCCGTTTAAACTGCTCGCTGTTTTCGATTTTGGGTAGTGAGTGATGGAACTTTTACGTGTGGTTTACCGGCAGTATCGCTGGCCTTTCTTGACAGTAATGGCATTAAGCCTGCTCAGTGCGGCGTTAGGTATCGGCTTAATTGCCTTTATTAATTTGCGGCTGATTGAAACGCCCGATCTCTCCCTATCGGTGCTACCAGAATTTCTTGGCTTATTACTGCTATTAATGGCAGTGACATTAGGTTCACAGCTGGCGTTGACCACACTTGGCCACCACTTTGTATTCCGTCTGCGCAGTGAATTTATTAAACGCCTGATGGATACGCACGTTGAACGGGTTGAACAACTGGGCAATGCGGCACTGCTGGCGGGTTTAACCAGTGACGTGCGCAACATTACCATTGCCTTTGTGCGCCTGCCGGAATTGGTGCAGGGCATTATTCTGACCTTTGGTTCAGCGGCATATCTGGCGTGGTTGTCGCCAAAAATGCTCGGTGTGACGGCGATTTGGGTCGCGATAACCATCTATGGCGGCTACGTGCTGGTGGCGCGAGTTTACAAGCATCTGGCGCAGTTGCGTGAAATTGAAGACCAGCTTTACAACGATTACCAGACCGTGATTGAAGGGCGCAAAGAACTGGCGTTAAACCGCGAACGTGCTGAACGCGTCTATGAAGACACCTATATTCCTCATGCTAACGATTATCGCAGCCATATTATTCGCGCGGATACCTACCATCTGAGTGCGGTGAACTGGTCGAATATTATGATGCTCGGCGTGATTGGCCTGGTGTTCTGGATGGCGAATAGCCTCGGTTGGTCTGATACCAACGTTGCCGCCACGTTTTCTCTGACATTATTGTTCTTACGCACGCCGATGTTGTCGGCGATTGGCGCATTACCGACGTTGCTTACCGCTCAGGTGGCATTCAACAAGCTGAACAAATTCCATCTTGCACCGTACGATGCCGAATTCCCGCGAAGCCTTGAACCTGCCCACTGGCAAACCCTCGAAATGCGCGATGTGGTGTTCCAGTACGGTGACAACAGCTTCTCCGTTGGGCCGCTGAATCTCAAAATTGAACGTGGCGAATTGCTGTTCCTTATTGGCGGCAACGGTAGCGGAAAATCCACCATGGCGATGCTGCTGACCGGGCTTTACCAGCCGGTATCTGGCGCAATTTATCTGGATGGTAAAAAGATTGATGCCAGTAATCAGGACGATTATCGCAAGCTGTTTTCTGCGGTGTTTACCGATGTCTGGTTGTTTGACCGCCTGCTCGGGCCGCAGGGTGAACAGGCTAACCCAGAGTTGGTTGCTCAATGGCTTGAACGCCTGAAAATGAGCGACAAGCTGGAGTTGGAAAACGGCACTATTCTCAATCTGAAACTGTCGAAAGGGCAGAAAAAACGCGTCGCTTTACTACTGGCATTAGCGGAAGAGCGCGACATTATCTTGTTAGATGAATGGGCCGCCGACCAGGACCCGCATTTCCGCCGCGAGTTCTACCAGACCCTGTTGCCGCTAATGCAGCAAATGGGCAAAACCATTTTTGCCATCAGTCATGACGATCACTACTTTATTCATGCCGACCGGTTATTGGAAATGCGCCACGGGCAACTCAGTGAGTTAACCGGCCATGAGCGCGAGCATGCCTCAAGAGATGCCGTCGCGAGAACCGGAAGCTAATCTTCTTCGTAGGTCGGGCAAGCGCAGCGCCCCCGACATTACCGACCACAATGGTGGATGAGGCTAGCCGCTTATCCACCCTACAAAATCTGGTTATCTTCGGCCCGACAGGCTATAACTTAGCTCGTCGTTCTCAGGGAAAACTGCCAGATGTCTGTCACTCCAAAGTACAGCACTAAACAACGTGCGCAAGACCGAGCCCGCATCCTACAAATTCTATTAACCAATAAAGCTGTTGCCACAGGCATTCTGGGCAGGTTGCCACAACCTGATGCTCATACTCCCGAACAGGATATTTCAGAGGTAGCCACGCTTGTGGCAAGACTGCCCGCGGCCGATCTTGCTGACGTACTGGAAGCTCTTCCGACGGAAGAGCGCCATGCGTTATGGCGTCTGATCAAAGACGATCAGCGCGGCAAGATATTAATTGAAGCCTCGGAAACTGTTTGGGATGACCTGATTGAAGGGATGAGCGATAAAGCGCTGCTCAATATCATTCGCCCGTTGGATATAGACGACCAAATTTACCTTGCGCAATATCTGCCTCGCGACTTGATGGGGCGGTTGCTGGCGAGCATGCCGCAGGAACAACGCGCCCGTGTCAGGCAAGTGCTGCACTACGAAAAGCACAGTGTTGGCGCGATTATGGATTTCGAGGTGATCACCGTGCGGGCAGATGTCACGCTCGCCGTGGTGCAACGTTTCCTGCGTTTGCGCGGCAAAGTGCCGCAAAACACCGACAAAGTTTTTGTTACCACGCGCGATAAAACACTGATTGGCGAACTGGGTTTGACCACCATTTTGCTGCATGCTCCGCAGACGTTGGTCATGAGCGTGATGGATGACAATCCAACCTGCTTTGCTCCCGAAGACAACGACGAAGTTGCCGCGCGTACCTTTGAACGTGATGACTTAGTCAGTGCGGCGGTTATCGATAGCAGCGGCAAACTGATTGGCCGCCTGACGATTGATGAGATCGTTGATGTGGTTTACGAAGAAACCGACAACGATTTGCGCCGTATGGGTGGCCTGAGCGCGGAAGAAGATGTGTTCGCCCCGGTGAGTAAAGCGGTTAAAGCGCGTTGGGCGTGGCTGGCAATAAATTTGTGTACCGCGTTTGTCGCCTCACGCGTTATCGGTCTGTTTGAACACACCATTTCTCAACTGGTGGCACTGGCTTCTTTGATGCCGATTGTTGCAGGTATCGGCGGTAATACCGGTAACCAAACCATCACCATGATTGTGCGGGCGCTGGCGCTGCAACATATCCAGCCGGGGAACTTCTCCTTTTTAGTGTTGCGTGAACTGGGCGTTGCCTTATTTAACGGGATTATCTGGGGTGGTGTAATGGGGTGCGTGACATGGCTGCTCTACGACGACATGGCGTTGGGCGGCGTGATGACGCTGGCGATGGTACTCAATCTGCTGGTGGCATCGCTAATGGGCGTGCTGATCCCGATGATCATGATGCGTCTGGGCAAAGATCCGGCTGTCGGTTCAAGCGTGTTGATTACCGCTATCACCGACACCGGTGGTTTCTTTATATTCCTGGGGCTGGCGACCATATTTTTGTTGTAGCCACAGCCACTTGAACTTCTCCTGTGGGTAAACTTTCCGCCCGTATTGCCGATAAGATCTGTAAATTCCGCCTTAGCATCGTTATATTATGAGCTACATAACGAAACCAAGTGGAGTAACAAATGGCTAAGCAATGGGTACGTCTGGCATTAGGTGCCGCATTGAGCGTCACAATGGCAGGGCAGGCATTTGCCGATAACAGCAAAATTACCGTTTTCGCCGCGGCATCCTTAACCAACGCGATGCAGGATATTGCTACGCAATACCAGAAAGGCAAGACTGTTGAAATCGCATCTTCTTTCGCCTCATCTTCAACGCTTGCGCGCCAGATTGAAGCGGGTGCTCCTGCTGATTTATTCATTTCTGCTGACCAGAAATGGATGGATTACGCAGTAAGCAAAGATGCTATCAAAACTGACACCCGCGAAACGCTGCTCGGCAACAGCCTTGTGGTCGTTGCACCGAAAGCCAGTAAAATTGGTGATGTGGCCATTAATGCGAAAACTGATTGGGCTTCATTACTCAACGGTGGCCGTCTTGCTGTTGGCGATCCTGACCATGTTCCTGCTGGCATTTACGCTAAAGAAGCGCTGCAAAAGTTAGGCGCGTGGGATACCCTATCGCCAAAATTAGCTCCGGCAGAAGATGTTCGTGGCGCACTGGCTCTGGTTGAACGTGATGAAGCACCACTTGGTATCGTCTATGGTTCTGATGCGGTTGCCAGCAAAGGCGTGAAAGTAGTGGGCACCTTCCCGGAAGATTCCCACAAGAAAGTGGAATACCCAATTGCCATTGTGAAAGGCCACGACAACCCAACAGTTAGCGCGTTTTACACCTATCTGAAAGGACCGGAAGCGGGCGCTATCTTCCAACATTACGGATTTACGACTATCAAATGATATTGACCGATCCCGAATGGCAGGCGGTACTGCTGAGCCTGAAAGTCTCTACCCTTGCGGTGCTATTTAGCCTTCCTTTTGGGATCTTCTTTGCCTGGGTGCTGGTGCGATGCCGGTTCCCGGGTAAAGCTTTGCTCGACAGTATTATCCATCTCCCATTAGTTCTCCCCCCCGTAGTCGTTGGTTACTTATTACTGATTGCGATGGGTCGACGTGGCGTGATTGGCGCCTGGATTTACGATATTTTCGGTATCACCTTCGCGTTTAGTTGGCGTGGTGCGGTGCTTGCCGCGGCGGTAATGTCGTTCCCGCTGATGGTGCGAGCGATTCGCCTTGCGCTCGAAGGTGTGGATATGAAACTCGAGCAGGCTGCGCGCACATTAGGTGCCGGGCGCTGGCGAGTGTTCTGCACCATTACGCTCCCTCTGACTTTACCTGGCATTATTGCCGGAACGGTGCTGGCTTTTGCGCGTTCGCTCGGTGAATTCGGTGCCACTATAACCTTCGTTTCCAATATTCCAGGTGAAACCCGTACCATTCCTTCGGCAATGTATACCCTGATTCAAACGCCCGGTGGCGAAAGTGCAGCCGCACGATTGTGCGTGATTTCTATCGTGCTGGCTCTGGTGTCTTTGCTGGTGGCCGAAGGGTTAGCGCGCCAGAGCCGTAAACGGATAGGGGCACTTTAATGCTGGAGCTAAATTTTGTTCAGACGTTGGGCGACCATCGCCTGGCGATTAACGAAACCTTGCCGGGGCAGGGGATTACTGCGGTATTTGGCGTTTCAGGTGCAGGAAAGACCTCGCTAATTAACGCGATAAGTGGCCTGACTCGCCCGCAAGAGGGACGAATCGTTCTTAATGACCGCGTGTTAAGTGATGCTGAAAACAAGCGTTTCCTGGCTCCTGAAAAACGCCGTATCGGTTACGTGTTCCAGGATGCGCGGCTGTTCCCGCACTACCGTGTGCGCGGCAATTTGAAATACGGTATGCCGCGATCCGCCGCCGGGCAGTTTGAAAAGTTAGTCGCTTTACTGGGTATTGAACCTTTACTGGAGCGCTTTCCGTGGAGTTTGTCTGGTGGGGAAAAACAGCGTGTAGCGATTGGCCGCGCTCTGCTGACGTCGCCAGAGTTGCTGTTGCTGGATGAACCGCTCGCCTCGCTGGATATCCCGCGTAAGCGTGAATTGCTGCCGTATCTGCAACGCCTGGCGCGTGAAATTAACATTCCGATGCTATATGTCAGCCACTCGCTGGAAGAGATCCTACATCTGGCGGATAAAGTGCTGGTGCTCGATGGCGGTGAAGTGAAAGCGTTTGGCAATCTGGAGGAGGTATGGGGTAGCAGCGTTATGCACCCATGGTTGCCAAAAGAGCAGCAAAGCAGCGTGCTGAAAGTGACGGTGTTAGAACATCATCCGCATTACGCGATGACCGCGCTGGCGCTGGGAGACCAGCATTTATGGGTGAATAAACTGGAAAGCCCATTGCAGTCAACATTGCGCATTCGCATTCAGGCGTCAGATGTTTCATTAATTCTCCAGCCGCCGGTCAACAGCAGTATTCGTAACGTGTTACGTGCCAGGGTTGCACAGTGCTACGACGATGAAGGGCAGGTTGAAGTGCAGTTGGAAGTGGGTTCAAGAACACTTTGGGCGCGAATTAGCCCGTGGGCGCGGGATGAGTTAATGATTAAGCCGGGCCAGTGGTTGTACGCACAAATTAAGAGTGTTTCGATAACCGCGTGATTTTTGTCGGGTGGATAAGCGAAAGCGTCATCCACCATTTTCATAAAACTAAATCAAATGCTTATAAATCGTCTCGGCAATGCCTGTTTCCAGGTTAGTACCAATCACCAAATCCGCGCGTGCTTTAATCGCGTCATCAGCGTTACCCATCGCCACACCCAGACCTGCGCTTTCCAGCATGCTCAGGTCGTTAAAGTTGTCACCAAACGCCATCACCTGGCTCATTGATAAACCTTGTGATTCAACCCATTTCGCCAGGCGATTGCCTTTACTGTTACCGTTTTGCGCCACATCGACTTGATCATGCCATGACCATTCGCATGTCAGTCCAAGTTGTTGCTCAACAACCTGGGTAAAGTTTTGCAGTTTCACCGTGTCTTCATCGGTAAGAGCAAATTTCCAGATTGCATCAACGTCATAAGCAGCTTCACGCAGTGAATTCACATGGCGGAACACAGGACGTTGCGATTCAGGTAAAGATTTTGCCCAGTTTTCAGCACGTAAAACGTGGCCGGTAGGCTCTTGATACAGCATGGCATCATCAACATACATCAGCCCATGAACGTTGTGGGCATCCAGTAAGTCAATTAACTGATTGGCCTGCTGCGGTTGTAAAGGATCGGACTCAAGAACCTTTTTCGCATGATAATCATACAAATAAGTGCCATTACAGCAAATTGCAGGTGTATCCAGGGTCAGTGCCTGATAAAAAGGATGGATGGCAACGTGATGACGGCCCGTCACGATGACAACTTTCACGCCAGCGTCACGTGCGCGTTGTAAAGCTGTCAGTGATTCAGGAAGAATGGTTTTTTGCGGTGTCAGCAATGTACCGTCAAGATCAAGGGCGATTACGCGATAAGTCATTTAGGGTTCCAGTCAAATTCAGAATCATAAGGCCTGTGCCGATGTTACACCGCTTGCCGCGTTGTTCAAAATGGCAACACGCACTACCCTTGTGACAATAACTCAATATGTTGGGAGGAGAGAGATTTCATGAAACAAACAGTCTATACCGCCAGCCCGGAAAGCCAGCAAATTCACGTCTGGCAGCTTAACCCAGGTGGTGAGCTTACGCTTGTGCAGGTCGTTGATGTCCCAGGCCAGGTTCAGCCAATGGTTATCAGCCCTGACAAACGTTACCTGTATGTGGGTGTGCGCCCTGAGTTTCGCGTTATCGCCTACCGTATTACGCCAGATGACGGCTCGCTCACCGAGGCGGGTGTCACTGCCATTCCTGGCAGCCCAACGCACATTTCTACCGACCATCAGGGCCGCTACCTGTTCAGCGCTTCTTATAATTCAGGCAGCGTAAGCGTTGTTAGTCTTGCCAACGATGGCCTGCCAGGTGAAGTTGTTGATGTGGTGGAAGGGCTGGAAGGTTGCCACTCAGCCAATATCACCCCGGATAACCGCACACTTTGGGTTCCGGCACTGAAACAAGATCGCATTTGCCAGTTTACCCTTTCTGACGATGGCCATCTGGTGGCGCAGACCCCGGCAGAAGTCACCACCGTTGAGGGCGCAGGCCCGCGCCACATGGCGTTCCACCCGAATCAACAATACGGTTACTGCGTGAACGAGCTCAATGGTTCTGTTGATGTCTGGGAACTGAAAAATGCTAACGGCAAAATTGAATGCGTGCAGACGCTGGACATGATGCCTCCGGGCTTCTCAGATACTCGCTGGGGCGCAGATATCCACATTACACCTGATGGTCGCCATCTCTACACCTGCGACCGTACTGCCAGCATCATCACGGTATTTAGCGTGTCTGAAGATGGTAGCGTTCTTGCAGTGGAAGGCTATCAGCCGACTGAAACGCAACCGCGTGGCTTCAATGTTGATCACAGTGGTAAATATCTGATTGCAGCAGGCCAGAAATCGCATCACATCGCGGTTTATCAAATTACCGGTGAACAAGGTTTACTGGAAGAGAAAGGCCGTTATGCAGTAGGGCAAGGGCCGATGTGGGTTGTAATAAACGCTAAGTAATTTCTGATTTAGTGATAAAAAACCTCGCGATTGCGAGGTTTTTAGTTTTATGCGGATACTTAATTTTACTCAGCAACTACCGGGCTACCCACGCCACGGTTGTTGAACTCCCATAGACGGTTAGCATTCGCATCATTCAAATCGCGTTGGATTTCGCCTTTCTCGCCTTTAGTACCGATATTGCCAGCGAATGGACGCTTAGAACCAGCGGCATCGCCCCAAGGTTTTGCACTGTTAAAACCTTCGTTAATCACGCTGTCACGGATAACAACCTGACCGTTAGAGGTCTGGCCTGCGGTATAACCATTTTCACTTGCTTCAACATCCCAGGCGCGGCCCAGTTGCGCGACGTTATCGCCTGCTGCAGTGAAGCGGCTGTTGATGGCCAGGAAACCGTAATAAATATTCGGCAGTGTAGCTGGCGCAAACACGGTGCCTTCTTTTGTGCGGCTGTTAACCAGACGGAAGTCGGTATTTTCGAACACCACAGCACCACGACCAGCAACCACATCCACATCACCTTCAATGTAGCTGTTAGTCACTAATGTGCGTGTCTGGCGGTCATTTAACAGGCGGTTTTGCACATCGCTGTTAGTGACGAAGAAGGTATTCTGGCGGCCCAACAGGTGAACATTGTTCAACTGTACTTTATCGCCATCAGTGCGCAGTGCTACAGCCTGATGATTACCGGCATCTACGCTGTCACCCAGAGTGTTAGCGATAGTCAGGTTTTGCATCTGCAAGCCGCTGTTCTGCGACCAGACAGCAGCAGAACACATAATACCTACGGTGGCATTACGCTTGTTCTGGCAGCTATCAAACATGTACCAGGCTGGTTTACCCGGCATATATTTACCACCTGGGTTAACTGCACGACGCCAGGTATTCGCATCGATTTCAGAATCCAATGGCATAGTGATTTTCACATCACTTGCATTATCAGTGGTGCCGTACAGCGTTACGCTGCCAGAAGCGGCCGGAATATAAACTGTGCCGACATACTCACCTGGCTGAATAGCGATGTATTGATGGGTGTTGCTATGTTTCATGATGGCTGCATCAACGGCAGCCTGGACAGACGTGTGGGTCACACCTTCGCCACCGGCTGCACCAACAACAAAGTCAGGCTGCTGCGGAATACGAATAGATGATGGCGCCCAAGGGGCTTCATTTTTATTTTTAGATGAGAAGTAACGTGCCTGAACAAAGTTCTGGGCTTCATCGGACGATAAAACTGGACGAGATTGGGTGCCTGGTGCCACTTGCGTGGACGGTTTATCTTCTGGCGGTGTAGAGCTACAAGCCGATAGCGCCACAGCAAAAGCGAGCACAGCTGCCCGACGAGAAACAAAGAAGGTGTTCAAGGGTTGCTCCTTGCAGTGCAAATTTAAAAGGGGATCTGAAAGCCTGCTTTTTTATACTAAGTTGGGGGAAACTGGAAGCCGATTGTGCAAATCGGCTTCATATACCCGTCATTCTTCGAGTTGCAGGGTTGTTGGCTACGCTCAATCGCCCGAATCACTTACTCAAGTAAGCTCATCGGGACCCTTTCTCTTGCCGCTCACCTGCAACACGAATTATTTGGGTATAAAAAGATAGGGTTAATTAAACTTCGCGGTGATTGAAGCGCTGCCTAATGAATGGAAATGGACGTTGTAGCCCACCATTGCCCCGGATGCATTTTCCGTCACATCTAGCTTTTCAACATCAAGCGCGTGAACTGTGAAAATATAGCGGTGTACTTCACCTTTCGGTGGCGCTGCACCACCATAACCCGGTTTACCAAAGTCGGTGAGTGTCTCCACGGCAGGTTCTGGCAGTTCAGCCAGGCCTGAACCTGCACCTTGCGGCAGGACGCGTGTATTGGCTGGCAGATTGATTACCACCCAATGCCACCAACCAGAACCAGTTGGTGCGTCAGGATCGTAGCTGGTCACGACAAAGCTTTTGGTTCCCGTAGGAACATCATCCCACGCTAGATGAGGCGAAATATTATCGCCATCGTAACCCATTCCATTAAGTACCTGACGCCAGGGGAGTTTATCCCCATCTTTGAAATCCTGACTGACCAGTTTCATCTCAACTCCTCGCGCTTAGAGATTCAGTAACTTCAGCAGTTCTTCAGCCGCAATCGCTGAAGATGCCGGGTTTTGCCCGGTAACTAAGTGCCCGTCAACTACAGCATACTCGCCCCAGTCATCGGTGCGCTCAAACAAGCCACCTGCTTTTTTCAGCTCATCTTCTACCAGGAAGGGCACCACTGCGGTTAAACCCACAGCTTCTTCTTCGCTATTGGTAAAGCCGGTGACCCTTTTGCCTTTGACCAACGGTGAGCCGTCGGGTTTTGTCACTTTGCGCAAAACACCGGGGGCATGGCACACCGCAGCAACTGGTTTGCCAGCGGCCCAAAATTGCTCAATCAGTTTGATTGAGTATGTGTCTTCCGCGAGATCCCACAACGGCCCGTGGCCGCCTGGGTAAAACACCGCGTCAAAATCATCGGCCTTGATGCCCTCGAGTTTTTCGGTATTGGCTAATAACTTTTGCGCGGTAGCATCGCCACGGAAACGACGGGTATCGTCGGTTTGCGCGTCCGGCTCGTCGCTTACGGGATCGAGCGGCGGCTGCCCGCCTTTTGGTGACGCGAGCGTGATTTTCAACCCGGCATCGTGAAAGACATAATACGGCGCGGCAAACTCCTCAAGCCAAAAGCCTGTGGGTTTGCCGGTGTTGCCGAGCTGATTGTGCGAGGTTAAAACCATGAGGATTTTCATCTGAATCTCCCTGTGTGGGACGTGAAAAGATCCTCGAAGTGTAGTGCATAGCCGTAGGGCTTGCTGGCTCTCAGCTTCTGAAAAATGCCGGATTTTGTACCGCACACGCCACGGCTTGAATCAATTTATCCAGTTGCTCAGGGTTGATAACGTAAGGTGGCATCAGGTAAATCAGCCGGCCAAACGGGCGAATCCAGACACCTTGCCCGACAAAGAACGCCTGAAGTGCTGCCATATCCACCGGCTTGTGCGTTTCGACAACGCCAATTGCGCCAAGCACGCGTACATCGGCCACTAGCTCACATTCCAATAACGGTTTCAGTCCTTCCGACAACTGCTCCTCCAGCGCCTGCACTTGCTGCTGCCAGTGGCCTTCTTCGAGCAACGCAAGGCTTTCGGTCGCAACAGCACACGCCAGCGGGTTGCCCATAAACGTTGGGCCATGCATAAAGCATCCGGCCTCACCATCGCTGATGGTTTCTGCGACCAGGCGAGTGGTGAGAGTTGCAGAAAGTGTCATTGTGCCGCCCGTCAGCGCTTTGCCGAGGCACATAATATCCGGTGAAATTTCAGCGTGTTCACAGGCAAACAGCTTGCCTGTACGACCAAAGCCGGTCGCAATCTCATCGGCAATCAGCAAAATCCCTTCGCGGTCGCACATGCGGCGAATACGCTTTAGCCATTCCGGGTGATAGAACCGCATACCGCCAGCCCCCTGAACAATCGGCTCAAGGATCACTGCTGCAATTTCGTGGCGATGAGCAGCCATTAAACGTGCGAATGGCACGATGTCCATCTCATCCCATTCATCGTCAAAACGGCAATTTGGCGCGGGAGCAAACAGGTGTTCAGGCAGGTAACCTTGCCACAGGCTGTGCATTGAATTATCCGGATCGCACACCGACATGGCACCAAAAGTATCGCCGTGATAACCGTTGCGGAAAGTGAGGAAGCGCTGGCGAGGTTCGCCTTTGGCGTGCCAGTACTGCAATGCCATTTTCATTGCGACTTCTACGGCGACAGAACCGGAGTCTGCAAGAAATACGCATTCGAGATTTTCCGGCGTCATGGCGACCAGTTTACAACACAGCGCCACTGCGGGTGGGTGCGTGATCCCGCCAAACATGACGTGCGACATCTGGTCAATCTGGTCTTTCATTGCCTGATTTAAGCGCGGGTGATTGTAGCCATGAATTGCCGCCCACCAGGACGACATCCCATCAACAAGGGCTTTACCATCAGCAAGTTTTAGTTCGCAGCCTGTTGCCGCCACAACCGGATAAACCGGTAACGGTTTAGTCATGGAAGTGTAAGGGTGCCAGATATGTTGTTGGTCGAACGCTAAATCAGCAGGGGTCATAGGGTGACTTGTAAACCATTTGAAAAAGATTTAGGTTTACAAGTATAACGTCAATCAATGGCTAACAACACCCTTTTTGGAGATGCCCCATGGCTCACCACGCACGCTGGTCAATGTCGCAGGTCACTGCTTTATTTGAAAAACCTTTCCTCGAACTAATGTTTGAAGCACAAACGGTGCATCGTCAGCACTTCGATCCCCGCCACGTTCAGGTCAGTACGCTGCTGTCGATTAAAACTGGGGCGTGCCCGGAAGACTGCAAATATTGCCCGCAAAGTGCGCGCTACAAAACCGGGCTGGCTTCCGAGCGCTTGATGGAAGTTGAGCAAGTGTTGGACTCCGCACGTAAAGCGTTAAATGCGGGGTCTACTCGTTTCTGCATGGGCGCTGCCTGGAAAAACCCGAACGATCGCGATATGCCGTACCTTGAACAAATGGTGCAAGGCGTGCGCGAAATGGGGCTTGAAACCTGTATGACGCTCGGCACCTTAACCGATACGCAGGCACATCGCCTGGCGGCAGCAGGGCTTGATTACTACAACCATAACCTCGACACCTCGCCAGAATTCTACGGCAATATCATCACTACGCGTACTTATCAGGAACGTCTTGATACGCTCGATAAAGTGCGTGATGCCGGGATTAAAGTCTGCTCTGGCGGCATTGTCGGTCTGGGTGAAACGGTAACCGATCGTGCCGGGTTGCTGCTGCAACTAGCGAATTTACCAACCCCACCAGAAAGCGTGCCAATCAACATGCTGGTGAAGGTAAAAGGCACCCCGATGGCAGATAACGAAGACGTCGATGCGTTTGATTTTATTCGCACTATTGCTGTCGCGCGTATCATGATGCCGACCTCTTTCGTACGGCTTTCTGCCGGGCGCGAGCAGATGAGTGAGCAAACTCAGGCCATGTGCTTCATGGCTGGCGCAAACTCGATTTTCTATGGCTGCAAATTACTGACTACGCCAAACCCGGAAGAAGACAAAGACCTGCAATTGTTCCGCAAGCTTGGGCTTAATCCGCAGCAAACAACCACTCATGCAGGCGACAATGAGCAGCAACAACAACTAACCGATCAATTGCTCAATGCGGATACGGAGAATTACTACAACGCGGCGGCAGTATGACCTGGCAGCAACGCATCGATAATGCGCTTGCCAGGCGGCGCGAAAGCGACAGTTTTCGCACCAGGCAGGCCAACCAACAAGGTAGCGGGCGCTACCTTGTTCAAAACGATACCCGTTATCTAAATTTTTCCAGTAACGATTATCTGGGAATTAGTCACCATGCTGAAGTGGTTAATGCCTGGCAGCAGGGTGCTGAGATTTACGGTATTGGGAGTGGTGGTTCCGGACATGTCACCGGGTATCACGAAGCCCATCAGCGATTTGAACAGCAGTTAGCTGACTGGCTGGGTTATCCGCGCGCATTACTGTTTATTTCAGGTTTCGCGGCTAACCAGGCGCTTATCGCTGCACTGACTGAAAAATCAGACCGGATTGTTGCCGATAAACTTAGTCATGCTTCACTTCTGGAAGCCGCAATGCACAGTCCAGCGCAGTTACGGCGTTTTGCCCATAACGATATCGCATCGTTGCAAACGCTGTTGGCCTCGCAAACTGATGGTCAACAACTGGTTATTACCGAAGGTATTTTCAGTATGGACGGAGATGCCGCTCCGTTGGCTGAAATCGCGCAAGCTACCCGGGAAGCACGGGGTTTATTGATGGTTGACGATGCCCATGGTATTGGCGTGATAGGTGAAGAAGGACGGGGTAGCTGCTATCAGCAACACGTCAAACCAGACTTGCTGGTCGTAACGTTCGGCAAGGCATTTGGTGCGAGTGGGGCCGCAGTTCTGTGTAGTGAATCGATGGCTGATTATCTGCTGCAATCCGCCCGGCATCTTATTTACAGCACCTCTATGCCACCTGCACAGGCGTGTGCGTTATCAGCAGCGTTGAATGTTATCCGCCGTGAGGATTCCCGGCGTGCCCTATTACACGCCAATATTGCCCATTTCCGCGCGGGAGCCGCACAACTACCGCTGCAATTAATGGCCTCACAAACTGCCATCCAGCCGTTGATCGTGGGGGAAAATCAGCCTGCGGTGAACCTTGCCGCTACTTTACGTGAACGCGGATTCTGGCTAACAGCGATTCGTCCACCAACCGTGCCACTTGGTACGGCGCGGCTGCGTGTGACGCTTACTGCAAGCCACACCAGCGAAGATATCAACAAGCTTTTGGAGGCGCTGTATGACGCGACTCGTTGATAAAGCGGCTATTGCCGCAGCATTTGGCCGTGCGGCAAGCACCTACGACAGCCACGCCGAATTGCAACGCACCAGCGGGGACTTGCTGGTGGGAATGCTTGAAGGCCGTCAAATCAGCAACGTGTTGGATGCTGGATGCGGTACGGGTTGGTATAGCCGCGCCTGGCGCGAAAAAGGCTGCCATGTTACGGCACTGGATCTCTCACCCGCGATGCTGAACCACGCTGCACTTCAAGGTTCAGCTGATAACTATCTCGAAGGCGATATTGAAGCCATCAACCTTGCCGACCAGCAGGTGGATCTCGCATGGAGTAATCTCGCAGTGCAGTGGTGCAGCGATTTACGCAGTGGCTTAAGTGAGCTTTATCGTGTCACTCGCTCTGGCGGTTGCCTGGCATTTACTACGCTTGCTGCAGATTCACTTTGCGAACTGCATACCGCCTGGCAGGTGGTGGATGAAAGGTCTCATGCCAACCGATTTATGACGTTTGAGCAGATTCAGGGCGCGTGCGAAGGATGGCGCTACACTCTAAAAATTCATGAAATCAGCCAGTCTTACGATAGCGTATTGAGTGCCATGCAATCGCTAAAAGGTATTGGTGCGACACATCTTCATGATGGGCGTAAAGCATCGCTGATGACCCGCCAACAATTACAAAAATTAAGTCTCGCCTGGCCACAGAAACAGGGGCAATTCCCTCTGACCTGGCAACTCGTTTGTGGAGTGATTGAACGTGATTAAAAAATGGTTTGTAACCGGAACGGATACGGAAGTGGGTAAAACCATTGCCAGCTGTGCTTTGCTGCAGGCCGCAGGAGATGCGGGTTACCGTACTGCAGGATATAAGCCGGTTGCCTCTGGTAGTGAAATGACTGCTCAGGGTATTCGCAACGGTGATGCGCTTGCCTTACAGCGCTACAGTAACGTCAAATTAAGCTATGCACAGGTCAACCCGTTTGCGTTTTTGGAGCCTACATCGCCGCATATCGTTAGTGCAGAAGCATTGCAGCCTATCGAGTTTTCGCAGATGTCAGCAGGCCTTGAAGCACTTGCTTCTCAGGCCGACTGGTTACAGGTTGAAGGGGCGGGGGGCTGGTTTACACCACTTTCAGCAACAACCACTTTTGCAGACTGGGCAATACAAGAGCAGTTGCCTGTAATTTTGGTCGTAGGGGTAAAACTCGGCTGTATCAACCATGCCATGCTAACTGCGCATGCAGTGCAACATGCGGGTCTGCGCCTTGCGGGCTGGATTGCTAATGACGTTCAACCTACCGGCAAGCGCCATGCTGAGTATCTCGCAACGTTACGTGATGTTTTAAAAGCCCCCATGTTAGGTGAGATCCCATTCTATCCGCATATCGACGATGAAACTTCGCTCGGCCGTCACCTGGATATCTCCCTTCTTTCGCAGTAATTCGCAAATCCACTGCTCATTGTTGCAACGCCCGATAAATCTTGCGGGCGCTCTTCGATATACCGCTAATTTTCAAATCTTCTCCTTGAAGAAAAATACCTCGCAGGTAAATTGTTTCTCAATTTCAAGTTGTCACATGACAACTTATTTGCGAGTATGGACAGGAGGTTTTATGAAGCGGCGTATACACCCCAATAAGGACATTGAAGCAGCATTAAGTTATGCCGAATGTCAGGGCTGGCAAGTGCGGCCGGGTGGGGCACATTGTTGGGGGAAAATGTATTGTCCGTGGAACGACAAAGCCTGCCGCTGCGGTGAGTTTTGCATTAGCTGCATCTGGAGCACCCCGCGCAGTGCTTATAACCATGCAAGGCAGATACGTCGTGTCGTCGATAACTGTAGCCAGCAAGGCTCGCCACCTGCCATCAGACATTAATTTTCAAGGAGCAGAATATGTCAGAATTTAGCTTCACGTTGATTTTCACCCTGCCAGAAAATGGCCAGAATCCGGAGCAATGGGTTGAAGCTTTGGGTGCGCAAGGTTGCGATGACGCGCTGGTGGGTGTGGGTGTCACAGGGCGAATTGCACTGAATTTCATCCGCGAAGCATCGGATGCAAAACTAGCCGTTGTTTCAGCGATTCAGGATGTAAAACGCATTATTCCAGGTACTGCGTTGGTTGAAGTGATGCCAGATCTGGTCGGGCTAACAGATATTGCTGAGCTGCTTGGGTTTTCCCGGCAGTATATTCGCAAAGTAATGGTAAGCCGCGAGGCTTTTCCGCAACCAATACACGACGGTAAAACCGCTATCTGGCATTTGGAACCGGTGCTGCGTTGGATGCGCGAAGCTGGTGTTTCAAAAGTACCTTTACCATTGGTGGAATTATCTGCTGTAACCCGGCAATGCAACTTACAACGGGAGCTCGCCAGTCTCGATAGAAATATGCAGAAGCAACTTGGTAAGTTGTGACGGCAGAACCTGAGAGGCTGTTCATGCCGTCGTTTTACGCACCATCATGGATCTATCCAACTGGCTACCAGCTTATCATCCAGAAGTGCGACATTTCCCTGAGCAACATTCCGGCCCCGGTGTAGCAAGCAGAAACGGTCCGCCACGCGGCGAATGAACGATAAGCGTTGCTCTACCAGCAATATTGTCAGGCCAAAATCACGGCTCAGACGGCGGATAATATTGCCCAGCTCATTGATAAAACGTTGTCCGCTGCCAAAAGTGGGTTCATCAAGAATCAACAGTTTTGGTTCTGTCACCAGCGCTCTTGCCAATGCCAGTTGCTGCTGAAGATCGTTTGATAGCTCACCACCGCGCATGTGCCTTAAGCTGTACAGTTCAGGGAACAGTTCATAGATCATGCCTGGAATGCTACGGGAACGCACGCGGGCAGCCAATAGCGCGATTTGCAGGTTTTCCTCAACGCTTAGTTGGGAGAATATTCGCCGGTCCTGCGCGACATAACTCATTCCCAGAGCGACTCGGCCTTCTAGAGGTTGGGTGAGAAGATCCTGTGGTGGATGGCCTGCTTCAAGCCAGGTCATACTGCCACTTTGTACTGGCAAGTAACCAGTAATACAGTTTACCAGCGTTGTTTTCCCCATCCCTGGTGCGCCAAGAACACAGGTGCACTCTCCAGGCACCAGCTCAAGATCCAGATTCCACAGGATATGGCTTTCACCATAAAACTGATTAACAGCACGCAGGCTCAACATCGACATTTTCCTTCTGGCAGGGTTAACGACCCAGGCTGCTTGTGCAACACGAAGCAAGAGTTACAAACTTTGCAATTACCTTGCCATTAACCCGTTTAAAGACCAGAACAATGCAACTTTGAGAAAAGCCTCATGAAAATGGTTGAATAAACCTTAGGCTTCTACGACTCGAAAATCAGAATGCACTTTGTCGGTGCCTGGTCTTTGGTGTGTTTGGTGCAACATCAGACCACTGCTCCATACAAATGCGCAATTCGTGAGCAGGATCATAAGAAATGGCTGGCTTCAGGTAAGTCCAAAAAGGGTAAAAATAATGATGAAAAATATTTTTGGGCCCCGGCACAGAGAATTTAAGGTTTTTTGCGGTGTGCGCTGCAAAAGGGCTGAGAGCAGTTATCCACTATTCCTGTGGATAACCATGTGCATTAGAGTTAGAAAACTTGCGGTAAGCGAGAGCGGGCGCGGGTTGCGCATGAATTGGCGCGAAACCAGACTTTCTTAAATAACTTTTTTAAATCAATTAGTTGAATAAAATCAATCGTTGCAATAAAAGTGCCACAGATGTTCCTTACGCTTTTATGACACTGCTTGACAAATGTTAAAAGGTAAAAAAATCTGGGGATAACCATTTTGGTCAGCTGAAATATCTGCGAGTAGAGTATTTTACCGGCAAACCAGACGGTAAAGGGGGTAAGTATCATAAACGCGGTAGTGAGTAACTGGTTTTTCATCCAGTATTATTTTCTGGCAAAATTTTCTGTGCCGAGTAAAATTACCCTCCGGCCCGCTCGTTTCTTCATCAGGTAGCCTCTTCATGAGTAAAGCGTTCAAATTAAATTCAGCTTTTAAACCTTCTGGCGATCAGCCAGAGGCCATTCGTCGCCTTAAAGAAGGTCTGGAGGACGGGCTTGCCCATCAGACTTTATTGGGAGTGACGGGCTCTGGTAAAACCTTTACCGTGGCAAATGTGATTGCTGATTTACAACGCCCCACTATGGTGCTGGCTCCTAACAAAACGCTGGCCGCGCAGTTGTATGGTGAGATGAAAGAGTTCTTTCCGGATAACGCGGTGGAGTTCTTCGTCTCTTATTACGACTACTACCAGCCAGAAGCCTACGTCCCAAGTTCCGATACATTTATCGAGAAAGACTCTTCGGTTAACGAGCACATCGAGCAGATGCGTCTGTCGGCGACCAAAGCATTGCTTGAAAGACGTGATGTGATTGTGGTGGCGTCTGTGTCGGCAATTTACGGTCTGGGCGACCCGGATTTATATCTGAAGATGATGCTTCACCTGACCAAAGGGATGATCATCGATCAGCGCTCAATTATTCGCCGCCTGACTGAGCTGCAATATACCCGCAACGACCAGGCATTCCAGCGTGGTACTTTCCGCGTGCGCGGCGAAGTGGTTGATATCTTCCCGGCCGAATCAGACGATCTCGCATTACGCGTTGAGCTGTTCGATGAAGAAGTCGAACGGCTGTCGCTGTTTGACCCGCTGACCGGGCAAATTGACCAGGCTATCCAGCGTTTCACTGTCTACCCAAAATCGCACTACGTCACACCGCGTGAACGTATTCTGCAAGCCATGGAAGAGATCAAAGTTGAGCTGGCAGACCGCCGCAAAGTTCTCTTGGCAAACAATAAACTGCTTGAAGAGCAGCGCCTGACGCAACGTACTCAGTTCGACTTAGAGATGATGAATGAATTGGGTTACTGCTCAGGGGTAGAAAACTACTCGCGATTCCTCTCTGGGCGCGGTCCTGGCGAGCCACCTCCTACGCTTTTCGATTACTTGCCAGCAGATGGTTTGTTAATTGTTGACGAGTCCCACGTGACAATTCCGCAAATCGGCGGCATGTACAAAGGTGACCGTTCGCGCAAAGAAACACTCGTGGAGTATGGCTTCCGTTTGCCATCAGCACTTGATAACCGCCCGCTGAGATTTGAAGAGTTTGAAGCGCTGGCACCGCAAACCATTTATGTTTCGGCAACGCCTAGCAACTATGAGCTAGAAAAGTCTGGCGGCGATGTTGTCGACCAGGTTGTCAGGCCAACAGGTTTGCTGGACCCAATTATCGAAGTTCGCCCGGTTGGCACTCAGGTTGACGACCTGCTTTCTGAAATTCGCAAGCGCGTGGAGGTTAACGAACGCGTGCTGGTCACCACACTGACCAAGCGTATGGCAGAAGATCTAACCGAATACCTCGAAGAGCATGGCGAAAAGGTGCGTTATCTGCACTCAGATATCGACACCGTCGAGCGTATGGAAATCATCCGTGATTTGCGCCTTGGCGAGTTCGACGTGCTGGTGGGCATCAACTTGCTGCGTGAGGGGTTGGATATGCCTGAAGTGTCGCTGGTCGCGATTCTGGATGCCGATAAAGAGGGCTTCCTGCGTTCTGAGCGTTCGTTGATTCAGACCATTGGCCGTGCGGCACGTAACATCAACGGTAAAGCGATTCTGTACGGCGACAAGATCACAGCATCAATGGCTAAGGCTATCGGTGAAACTGAACGTCGCCGTGAAAAACAGCAGCGTTACAACGAAGAAAACGGTATTACGCCGCAAGGGCTGAACAAAAAAGTCGTGGATATCCTTCAGCTTGGTGAAGGCATGGCGAAAACCAAAGGCCGAATGAAGAGTAAAGCCCGCAGCGTGATTGAAGATGATGAAATCATCCTGACGCCAAAAGCTTTGCAGCAGAAAATTCACCAGTTGGAAGGGAAGATGCTGGAGCATGCGCAAAACCTGGAATTTGAAGAGGCCGCGCAGATCCGTGACCAGCTTCATCAGCTTCGGCAGTTGTTTATCGCAACGTCGTAATAATAACGCCTTCGTGAAGAAGGCGTTGTCTTATCCGAGTTGTTGAATCGCTTTTTCCAATGCCTGGCGTAGTAGATGCCGGTCGTGGCGATAACGAATATCAACTGCTTCCAGTGGCTCCTGAATGACTACACGGTCGGTAATTTCAGAAACGTCGGTCTGCGGGCCAACCACCACCGCATCAACAATACGTTTCCCGATGCGCTGTTCCATGATGTCCAGTGTCTGCCCAAGCGACAGGCTGGCGGCGGCGGTACTTAATTCTTTACCCAGATTGCCGATAAACACTACTGGAGCTGGAGTCCTGCGCAATGCTTGATCCATATCTTCCAGCAAAAGTATCGGCATTAAGCTTGTGTAAAAACTACCGGGCCCAATCAGAATAAGGTCTGCTTCAGAGATAGCCTGAACAGCTTCGCGGGTAGCATGCGCTTTTGGGTACAGCGATAGCTCCTGGGGCGGTGAAGAAAGCTGGTCAATATTTACTTCACCGTAAATAAAATGGCCATCTGCGTCTGTTGCCATCAAATCCACGGGGTGTTCAGACATCGGGATTAGAAATGCATCCACTTTTAGCAGGTTACGAATTAAATTGATGGCTTCTAAAGGCCTCACGCTCAGGTGATCCAATGCCTTTAACATCAAGTTTCCGAGGTTATGCCCGGAAAGTTCGCCATTACCGCCAAAACGGTACTCAAACATAGCAGAAGCAACGCTTTGTTCAGTAATTAACTGATTTAAACAGTTGCGCATATCGCCCCAGGCAATGCCTCCCTCAGAGCGCCTGATACGACCTGTCGAACCACCATTATCGGTTGTGGTAACAATGCCGGTTAAGCGTGAACCAAGAGAGGATAGGGATGACATAACCCTGCCCAGACCGTGCCCACCGCCAAGGGCGACCACCCGGTCTAAATCCGCAAACGTACGATTGCGCATAACTATTCCTTATGACGAACTATCGAAATAAGGTAGCGCAAAAGAGTACAGAATACGATTCAGGCTCAAGGGTTAATGATGTATATCAAAGCAAAAGTTCACTTTTCGCGTAGTCTGTGGCGAAATTGAACGATTAGTTCGTTATATATAGATTTATATAGCGAAAGCTGTTATGGCAGTTAACGCCGTCACGCGCTACTATCGCTTATCGCTCTAAAACACACTAAGCCTCTGGACCTAAGTCGAAAGATACGGTGCTTTGGCCGTGACCTTGAGTCACCAGGGTGCAGAAAGAAATGACTGCATCTCCCGTATTTGGAAGGTGTACATGGCTACTCAACTTACCGATGCATTCGCTCGTAAGTTTTTTTACCTGCGTCTGTCTATTACCGACGTTTGCAATTTCCGTTGCAACTATTGCCTGCCGGATGGCTACAAGCCTCATGGCGTGGCAAACAAAAGTTTCCTCAACGTCGCTGAAATTCGCCGTGTAACGCGCGCTTTTGCCGCCCTGGGTACTGAAAAAGTACGCCTGACAGGTGGTGAACCCTCTTTGCGTAAAGACTTCACTGACATTATCGCCGCTGTGCGTGAAAACCCTGGTATTCGCCAGATTGCCGTGACAACTAACGGCTATCGTCTTGCTCGCGATATCCAGCAGTGGCGCGATGCAGGGCTCACCGCAGTGAATGTTAGTGTTGATAGCCTCGATGCTCGCCAATTCCATGCTATTACCGGGCAGGATAAATTCCGCCAGGTGATGGATGGCATTGATGCCGCGTTTGCCGCAGGTTTTGAACGTGTAAAAGTGAACACAGTGCTGATGCGCGACGTAAACCACCACGAACTCGATACCTTCCTTGCGTGGATCAAACCCCGTCCAATCCAGCTACGCTTTATCGAGCTGATGGAAACCGGCGACGGCGGCGATTTGTTCCGCAAACACCACATTTCTGGCAAAACCATTCGCGACCAACTTCTGGCTCGCGGCTGGGTTCACCAGCTTCGCAGCCGCAGCGACGGCCCGGCGCAGGTCTTTTGCCACCCGGATTATCAAGGCGAAATTGGCCTGATCATGCCGTATGAAAAAGATTTCTGTGCCAGCTGCAACCGCCTGCGCGTGTCGTCAGTCGGCAACCTGCATCTGTGTTTGTTTGGTGAACAGGGCATTTCCCTGCGTGACCTGTTAGCTGATGACGGGCAAATCGACGAGCTTGAGGCGCGCATTGCTGAAGCCTTAACGCACAAAAAACAGACCCATTTCCTGCATGACGGTGATACCGGTATCACTCAAAACCTGTCTTATATCGGCGGCTAAAACCCGCTGGACCCCAATAATTTTGGGTATAAAAAGGAAGATAACAATGAGCCAGATAAGTAGCGAATTTGTCCCGGTAAATATTGCCATTCTGACCGTCTCAAGCCGCCGTGGCGAAGAAGACGACACCTCCGGCCATTATCTGCGTGAAGCGGCAACTGACGCGGGCCACCACATTGTTGCCAAAGCGATTGTGAAAGAAAACCGCTACGCAATTCGTGCCCACGTTTCCCAATGGATTGCTGATGATGAAGTTCAGGTGGTGTTGATTAACGGTGGCACCGGTTTTACCGATGGCGACCAGACCCCGGAAGCGCTTCTGCCGCTGTTTGACCGCGAAATCGAAGGTTTTGGTGAAGTGTTTCGCATGCTCTCTTTTGAAGAAATCGGCACATCAACGCTGCAATCGCGCGCGCTGGCAGGTATCGCGAACCGTACGCTGATCTTTGCTATGCCAGGTTCAACCAAAGCATGTCATACCGCGTGGGAAAATATCATTCAGCCACAGCTGGATGCCCGCGTGCGCCCTTGTAATTTCCACCCACATCTCAAGAAATAAACTATGTCGCAACTGACTCATATTAATGCGCAAGGCGAAGCGCACATGGTTGATGTTTCCGCCAAGGCAGAAACCGTGCGCGAGGCGCGTGCGGAAGCGTTTATCACCATGGAAGCTGCAACGCTCGCCATGATTATTGAAGGCAGTCACCACAAAGGTGATGTATTTGCCACGGCGCGTATTGCCGGGATTCAGGCTGCGAAGCGCACCTGGGATTTGATTCCGCTCTGCCACCCGCTAATGCTTAGCAAAGTCGAAGTCAATTTAGCCGCTGAGCCTGAACATAACCGCGTGCGTATTGAATCTGTATGCCGTTTGACGGGCAAAACGGGTGTTGAAATGGAAGCGTTGACCGCAGCATCTGTCGCCGCGTTAACCATCTACGATATGTGCAAAGCAGTGCAAAAAGACATGGTGATTGGCCCGGTGCGTTTGCTGGCAAAAAGTGGCGGTAAGTCTGGCGACTTTAAGGTTGAGAGCAATGATTAAAGTTCTGTTTTTTGCCCAGGTGCGTGAATTGGTCGATTGTGACCAACTGCAACTAGACGCCACTTTTAGCGATGTTGAACAGCTGCGAGAGAACCTTGCAACCAAAAGCGATCGTTGGGCGCTGGCATTAGAGTCCGGGAAATTACTGGCTGCCGTGAACCAGACGCTGGTGAGTTTCGACCATCCACTTACCGACGGTGATGAAGTTGCTTTCTTCCCACCGGTTACCGGAGGCTGAAATGGAGAACACCCGAATCCGCGTAAGCCATGAAAACTTCAACGTGGGTGATGAGTACCAGTGGCTCGCGCAGTGCGATGAAGACGGTGCGGTGGTGACCTTTACTGGCAAAGTGCGTAATCACAATCTTGGCGATAGCGTCAGCGCTTTAACGCTCGAACACTATCCCGGCATGACCGAAAAAGCGCTGGCGGAAATTATCGAAGAAGCGCGTAATCGCTGGCCGCTCCAACGTGTCAGTGTGATTCACCGTATTGGTGAGCTATGGCCGGGTGATGAAATCGTTTTTGTCGGGGTCACCGGCGCGCACCGTAGTTCGGCATTCGAGTCTGCGCAATTCATTATGGATTATCTGAAAACGCGTGCGCCGTTCTGGAAGCGCGAAGCCACTGCTGAAGGCGACCGTTGGGTCGAATCACGCGAAAGTGATAAGCAGGCGGCCAAACGCTGGTAACAGGCACCTTCGCGCAGTTGTGTTAATCTTAAAGTACAGGCTATCAAGCCTGAAATTCGGTCAACGTAATTCACTTAAGGAAGCATCATGGATCGATTCCCACGTTCCAATGACACCATCGTGCAGCAGGCCCGTACCGGCTTGCAGGCATATATGGCACAAGTTTATGGCTGGATGACCTGCGGCCTGTTACTGACGGCATTTGTCGCCTGGTATGCTGCGAATACGCCAGCAGTAATGGAATTCGTTTTTTCCAGTAAAATCACTTTCTTCGGGCTTATCATCGTTCAGTTGGGTTTAGTGTTTGTGCTCTCGGGCATGGTGCATAAGCTCAGCGCAGGTATGGCAACCAGCTTGTTTATGCTCTATTCGGCATTAACGGGTCTGACGCTTTCCAGCATTTTTATCGTCTACACCTACTCGTCTATCGCCAGCACCTTCGTCGTTGCAGGCGGCATGTTCGGGGCCATGAGCCTGTACGGTTACACCACTAAGCGTGATCTCAGCGGTTTTGGCAATATGCTGTTTATGGCGCTGATCGGTATTGTGTTGGCTTCACTAGTGAACATGTGGCTGAAAAGCACGGCGCTGATGTGGGCTGTAACATATATCGGCGTGATTGTGTTTGTGGGTCTGACGGCTTATGACACCCAGAAGCTGAAAAACATCGGTGAGCAAATTGATACCCGTGATACGCAAACTATGCGCAAATATTCAATTCTTGGCGCATTGACCCTGTATCTCGACTTCATCAACTTGTTCTTGATGTTGTTGCGTATTTTCGGCAACCGCCGTTAATTTCGATGATTATGTAGGGTGGATTAGCGTTAGCGACATCCACCCTAATTCTTACGAACTCTCCTGAATATTCTTCTCGTTCTTCACGCGCATCTTCTTCGCCCGACTCTCAAGCCCTAAATAGCAAACAATCGCCAGCAGCAGTGGGGCGATAAAATAGAGCATTCGATAGGCGATCAGGGCGGCAATAATAGTGCCGTTGCTAACATGCTCTCCTGCCAGTAGCGCGATAAACACCGCCTCTAGCACGCCGATCCCGGCAGGAATGTGCACAATCACCCCGGCAATACTGCTGACCAAGAGCACGCCTAACACGAAGAAGTAATTCACATCCTGACCCAGCAACAGCCAGATAATCGCGCCCATAACCATCCAGTTGGCGCCTGAAATTGCAAGTTGCAACAGAGCAAACTTGAACGATGGCAGCACCAGACGCTGGCCTTTTATCGTCATATGCCGATGTTTAGCAAAGGCGCAGAACCACAAATACACCGCGATAATCGCCAGCAGAACGGCACCTAAAATCCGTAATGTCGTCTCATCGATGTACCAGTGCTCCGGTAGTTGCACCACGCCGACGGTAAAAATCATGCCGGCCAGCAGAATATAGCCGAGCCAGTTAGTCGAAATACTTAACGAAAAAATACGCGTAATAGTGGCACTGGGCAGGCCAAGCCGTGAATAGAGCCGGTAGCGCATACCAATACCGCCAACCCAGGTACTCAGCGTTAAGTTAAAGGCATAACAGATAAACGACACTAACATCACCTGGCGCTTTGCCAGTTTGTGCCCGCAATACGACCGCGCCAGTAAATCGTAACAGCCGTAGATCAGGTAGCTCAAAATGACCAGGCCGACTGCGCTAAACAGTGCCAGACGGTTATAGTTACGAATAACCTTCCAGACCTCCTCCCAGTCAACCTTCGTTGCATACACCGTCAGCAGCACGATAACGGCGATGAAAAACAGCCAGGTGAGTATTTTCTTCGCTTTGCGCCATTTTGGATGCGAGTGCGACATCAGTATTTCACCCCTGGATTATCTGTCTCAACCCGATCCTGCGTTTCCATATGTGGCTGTGCGGGCGGCATCACTTGCGCAAGTTTTGGCGTATGCGCAGGTAACCAGCCGACCATCGCCGGGAAGTGGCGCAAGAAGTGGAATGCCAGCACGCTCTTACCCAAATTCCACCAGGTGCGTTTTGGCAGCATCGATTCGACAACCGGGTGGCAATCTTTGGCAATCAACCCGGTTAGATTGGCACGCAGCGTGTCATTGAATGTGCGGTCGTGAATAATCAAATTCGCTTCAAGATTTAGCGACAAACTCAACGGGTCAAGATTGCTGGAGCCGACTGTTGCCCAATGGTCATCCATGATGGCGACTTTGCCGTGTAGTGGGCGGCGGTGATATTCATAGATTTTCACTCCGGAACGCACTAAGTAGTTGTACAGCAGGCGTGCACCGACTTTGACAATCGGCATGTCAGGCTCGCCTTGCACAATCAATTTCACCGATACGCCACGGCGAGATGCAGTACGCATTGCATGGAGCAGCCGGTAGCCGGGGAAGAAATAGGCGTTGGCAATAATCACTTCACGCTTCGCTTTGCTGAGCATTTTCAGGTAATAACGCTCGATATCATCGCGGTGCTGGTTGTTATCTCGCCAGACAAACAATGCTTGTGCTTCACCGGGCGTCAGGTTTTCTTGCGCTGGGTTACGGCGGCGTCGCCACCAGTGGCGTTTATCGTCGTGACCGGGCAGGTTAGAAATCACGTACTGGTAAATATCATCCACCACCGGCCCTTCAACTTTGACCGAGTAATCTTGTTTAGCCTCCGGGCCGTAATCACTCATCTGTTCAGCGGAATAGTTAATACCGCCGACAAACGCCACCGTGCCGTCGACTACCACAATTTTGCGATGCATACGGCGGAACAGATTGGTCCGCATGCCAAACACTAACGGGCGCGGATCGTAGTAGCGGAACATCACACCGGCAGTGGTGAGTTGGCTAACAAATTCATCGCTTAAGTCCGGTGAACCGTAGCCATCAAGCAGAACTTCTACGCTCACGCCGCGACGGGCAGCATTAAGCAAAACTTCATGTAATTGCTTTCCAACATCATCTTCAAACCAGATGAATGTCTCGAGAATCACTTTGCTGCGGGCATGTTCTATGGCTTTAAATACAGCCGGGAAAAACTGGTCACCGTTTTCGAGTAATGTAATTCGGTTCCCGTCACGCCAGTTATTTTTCATATATGAATCTCCACGGCTAATGGCGCATGGTCGGAGAGATGCCGCCACTGCCGCAATGGCAGCGCCGTTGGTGCACTCGCGGACGCATTTTTCACATAAATTCTATCGAGGCGAAGCAGCGGAAAGCGAGCTGGGAAGGTGCGTGCCGGACGGCCGGTTGCACGGGTAAATACCTCATCCAATCCAGTTTGCTTTAATTGCCGGTTAGCGCGTTGCTGCCAGTCGTTAAAGTCGCCAGCCACAATTACTGGCTCGCCTTCTGGCAGTTCATTAACCAGTTGGCAGAGCATATTGAGCTGAGCCTGGCGGTGAGCGTCATGCAAACCGAGATGCACACAAATGACATGCGCACGAATATTGGCACCCGGTAGGTTTATCTGGCAGTGCAGCATGCCGCGTTTTTCGTGGCCTTCTACCGAAATATCGCGATTTTCATACTGGCTGATAGGGAAGCGAGATAACACGGCATTGCCGTGATGGCCTTCGGGATAAACCGCGTTGCGACCATAGGCAAAATCGCTCCACATTGTATCGGCGAGATATTCGTAGTGGCTGGTATCCGGCCAGTTATCAACATGCAGTGAGTGTGCTTCATGAGCACCCATCACCTCCTGCAAGCAGACAATGTCAGCAGAAACTGCACGTACTGCATCACGCAACTCAGGCAAAATAAAACGCCGGTTGAGTGCGGTGAAGCCTTTGTGTGTATTAATTGTGAGCACTTTAAAAGATAGGTGCTGAGCCTTATTACTCATGCTTCTCCCGGCATTGTTAACATCCTGATGAAAATAAAGTGTAGTCTCTGTCACAAATAGGTGCCGGGTTACGGAATTTTCCGCATACTGCGGTACTCTGAATGACAGGAAATAGCGGCCAGGAGAGAAATAATGAAATGGCAACAACGTGTACAAGTGACAACAGGCCTAAGCTGCTGGCAGATAATGCTGCATCTTTCTGTGCTTTGTTTACTGCTCGTTGGCTGGAAAACTGCCTCCCTCATACCGGTCGGGATTGGCTTATGTTTGCTGTATGCAGCAACAGTAATTTTAATGTTCGCCCTCCAGCGTGTACGCACCGGGCGGTTACGTGACATTGGTGATTTTCTTGAAGAGCTGACTACCACCTGGTATTTCGGCAATGCGATGATCGTGCTGTGGCTGTTGTCACGCGTGGTCGAAAACAAATTCCTGCTGGCAGGCGCAGGCCTGGCAATGATTGCCGGACCGATTATTTATTCGCTGCTGGTTAAAGATAAGGCATCAGGCGATTTTACGCCGAAACATCCAATACGCCGCTGAACCCGTTGTGGCTGCTATCACCAATAGTGGCCACACACTTCCCCACACAATGTCAAAACTCGCGTTCTTCAAATAAATCTGCTTAGTGATATCGGTGAAATGCCGTATCGGATTTACCCATGTCAGATTCTGCAACCACACTGGCATATTCTCGACAGGCGACACGTAACCCGACAGCAAAATCGCTGGCATCATAAAGACAAATACCCCGATAAATGCCTGCTGTTGTGTTGAACATAGCGATGAGATCAGCAAACCAAACCCCACCAACGACAAGCCATAAATCAGCATCGTGAAGTAAAACAGCAGCAGCGAGCCGGAAAATGGAATGTGATAACCCCATATCCCAACACCCAGCACGATGGTTGCCTGGCCAATCGCCACAATTTGCGCAGGCACTGCTTTGCCTACAAATATCTGCCAGGTCGCCAGTGGGGAAACCAGCAGTTGGTCGAGCGTGCCTTGTTCACGTTCGCGAGCCACGGAAAGCGAGGTAACAATCATCACGCCGATGGTAGTGATCATCGCAATCAGCGAAGGCACCACGAACCATTTGTAATCCAGATTTGGGTTGTACCAGTTGCGAACCACCAGTTCGCTGTTATTCGGTTTTGGCTGCCCGGAGACCAGTTCCTGTTGGTAATTCTTGACGATCTGTTGCAGGTAATTTGCCGCAATCTGTGCGCTATTGGAGTTACGCCCATCGAGAATAATTTGCAGTTTTGCCGGTTGCTGGCTGGCAATATCGCGTGAAAACTCTGCCGGGAAGCGAATCAGCAGCAGCGCTTTTTGGTTGTCGATTGTCGGCTGGATCTCCTGCGGGCTTTTTAGCAACAACACATGGCTAAACGCTTTAGCGCGCGCAAAACGCTGAGTCAATTCAACCGAGTGGCTGCCGTTATCTTCGTTATAAATCGCGATAGTAGCGTTGGTGACTTCAAGCGTTGCGGCAAACGGGAACAGTACGACCTGCAATACCACAGGCAAAATCAAGATCGCCCGCGTTTGCGGTTCGCGCAGTAGGGATTGCAGCTCTTTACGTATTAATGTCCATAACCGATAAATCATCGCTTTCCCCTAATCAAGACGGCGCTTGGTTTTAAGTGCCGTCAGGCCGATAAACATCACCGCCGAGGCAATCAAAAACAGTGTGTTGATAATCAAAACGGTCGAAATATTCCCCGCCAAAAACAGGCTTTGCAGCGTACTGACGAAATAGCGCGCCGGAATGATATAGGTCACCGCGCGGATAATCGCTGGCATGCTGTCAATCTGGAAGATAAAGCCCGACAGCATAATCGACGGTAGAAACGCGGCGTTTAACGCCACCTGGGCTGCATTAAACTGGTTGCGGGTGATCGTCGAAATTAACAGCCCCATGCCAAGCGTGCTGAGTAAAAACAGGCTGGTGATAAAGAACAGAATCAGCAGCGAACCGCGATAAGGCACGCCAAGAATAAACACCGACACCAACATGCATAGCAGCATCGCCAGCATACCCAGTACGTAATAAGGCAGCAGTTTGCACAGCAGCAACTCGGTGCGCGTCACCTGAGTTGAGAGCAACGCTTCCATAGTGCCGCGTTCCCATTCGCGCGCCACCACCAGCGAGGTCAGGATCGCGCCAATCACCGTCATGATGATGGTAATGGCTCCAGGAATAATAAAATGTTGGCTAATGGCTGCCGGGTTAAACCAATAACGTAGTTGCACATCAATTAACGGCTCAAACTTCTCGCCCCGATCTTCCGCTCGCTGTTGCTGCCAGATTTGCCAGATACCCTCCATGTAACCCTGCACAAAGTTGGCGGTGTTCGGCTCGCTACCGTCGGTAATCACCTGCACCGGGGCGGTGGCTCCGGCTCGCGCCATGTTCTGCGCAAAATCAGTAGGGATAACCACCAGCCCGCGAATTTTTCCTGCCTGCATCAGTTGAATCAGATGCTGGCGGTTATCGCTGATGGTGGGGGCGATATAGGGTGAGGCCGTAATGGTATGGGCGAAATCCAGTGCCTCCTCGCTTTGCTGCTCCAGCAAAACCCCGACGCGCAGGCGGCTGGAGTCGAGATTGATGCCGTAGCCAAAAATAAACAGCAACAACAGTGGGATAACCACCGCAATCAGCCAACTGCTTGGGTCGCGCACGATCTGGCGTGTTTCTTTCACGCACAGAGCGCGTACGCGCCGCCAGGAAACGGCTTGATTATGCTCGCGCATTTTCGTGCTCCTTATCCCACTGATGGATAAGCGTAATAAATGCCTGCTCCATCGTTGGGTCAGTTTGCTCGTCGTCGGCTGCTTGTTCTTTCAGGTCATCCGGTGTGCCGCTGGCTATCAACTTACCGCGATACACAAGGCCAATGCGGTCACAGTATTCGGCTTCATCCATAAAGTGCGTGGTCACCATAACGGTCACGCCTTTTTCCACCATGCTATTGATATGCAGCCAGAACTCACGGCGGGTGATCGGGTCAACGCCCGAGGTAGGTTCATCAAGAAACAAAATATCTGGCTCATGCATCAGCGAACAGGCCAGCGCCAGGCGCTGCTTAAAGCCCAGGGGTAGCGCATCTGTTGAGCTGTTCATGATGGGTTTTAGGCTGAACGCTTCACTCATTCGGTTAATTTTTTCCTCCTGAGCTTTGCCGCGCAGACCATACACACCGGAGAAAAATCGCAGGTTTTGTTCCACGGTAAGGTTGCCGTATAACGAAAATTTCTGTGCCATATAGCCAAGATGCTGGCGAGCTTTTCCAGAGCTGGTTTTCAAGTCCATATCCAGCACCAGCGCTTTGCCAGACGTTGGCACCAGCAGGCCGCACATCATTTTAAAAGTGGTGGATTTCCCGGCACCGTTTGGCCCTAACAGACCAAAAATTTCCCCGCGCTGAACGGTAAAGTCAACGTTATCAGTGGCAGCAAAATCACCGAATTTTTTGGTGAGCGATTCGGCTTTGATAACAGTTTCCCCCGGTTTCCCTTCCACGGTATGCAGAATTTTCCCCAGCGGAGATTCCTGGGTTGCCGCACCACCTAGCAGGTCGATAAACGCATCTTCAAAGCGTGGCTCGGTTTGTGAAATATTTTCTGGTGGCACATTCAGTGCCTGGGTGAGTTCTTCAACGGAGGCGTCTTTGGCGAGTATCAGGCGCACCGAACGGCCCTGAATCACGCCATCGCTGACCTGTGGTAATTTCAGCGCACGTTGCAGTAACTTGCGGTTGTTCTCGTCACTATGAGTCACCAGCAGCGAGCGCCCAGCCATTTGCTGCGTCAGTTCTTTAGGGGCACCGTGATACAACAGCTCGCCTTCGTTCATCAGTAGCACGTCGCGGCACTGTTCTGCTTCGTCGAGGTATGATGTACTCCATAGAATCAGCATGCCGTCGCCTGCCAGTTCATGCACCATTTGCCACAATTCGCGGCGAGAAATCGGGTCGACGCCAACGCCGGGTTCATCGAGCAGCAACACTTTTGGCTGGCCGACCAGCGTGCAGGCGAGGCCGAGTTTTTGTTTCATCCCGCCGGAGAGCTTCCCGGCAAGGCGAGTGGTAAACGGGCCGAGCGCGGTAAATTCCAGCAGCCGCTTAAAGGTTTTTTCGCGTTCCTCCCCGGTTACACCACGTAAATCGGCGTACAGCGTCAGGTTTTCCATCACGGTTAAATCTTCATACAGGCCAAACTTTTGCGGCATGTATCCCAGAACCGCATGTAACGCACGGTCATCTTCTATAGGATCGAGCCCGATTACGCTGGCATTCCCTTCGCTTGGTTTTAACAGCCCCGCCAGCATGCGCATCAGCGTGGTTTTCCCTGCACCATCCGGGCCGACGAGACCTGTCACTGAACCGGTATGAATCTCGCACTCAAGGCGTGCCACCGCTGGTTTTTCCTGGCCTGGGAACTGCTTCATTAGCCCTTGCAGGCGAATGATACCGTCCTGGCTACTCATGCGCTTTCTCGTCATTGAATTTCACGGTGACCGGCATTCCCTGGCGCAGCGCGTCGTCGGCATCGGTTACGATAATTCGCAGGCGATAAACCAGGTCGGTGCGTAAATCAGGTGTTTCAACAGTTTTCGGAGTGAATTCAGCCGTTGGGGAGACAAAGCCAATCTTTCCGTGATAAGGCTTATCCGGGCGACCATCGGTGTAAACCAGCAGTTCAGTGCCTGGTTTTGCCTGATTCAGACTCACCTCGTTGACGTAAGCTCGCACCCAAACCGGGCGGGTGAGGGAGAGGGTTAACACGGTGCTTCCGGCGTTCAACATGGTGCCAGGTTCAACCGCGCGGGTCAGCAGCGTACCGTCAGATGGCGCGATCAGCGTGGTGTCTTGCAAGTCCAGTTGCGCCTGAGCAAGCTGGGCTTTCGCCTGTTGCAGGCTGGCTTGTGCCTGGGCAATTTCCTGCGGGCGGTTACCGGTGCGATACTGGCTTAACTTATCGCGCGCGGCTTTCAGCGTCGCTTTTGCCTGGTCGCTCGATGAACGGGCATTTTCCAGTTCGTTGGCAGAAATAACCCGGCGCGCCCACAAACCTTGCTGGCGCTGATAAAAGTTCTGTGCGTAATCAAAAGCGGCCTGTGCCTGGTTTACCTGTGCTGCGGCCTGAGCGATTTCTTCGTCACGATAACCGGCGATGATCAAATCAAACTTTGCCTGCGCTGCTGCGACATTCGCCTGCGCTTGCAGCAATGAGTTTTGATAAGGCCCTTGATCCAACTCGCCCAGCGTTTCCCCGGCTTTGATTGCATCACCTTCGTCAACCTGCAGGGCCGCAAGTCGCCCGCCAACGCGAAAGCTCAAATTAACGGTGCGAATATCCACGTTTCCATAAAGAGTCAGGCCTTGGTCTTGCTGGCTTTTGTACCAGTACCAACCGCCAAGCCCCGCCGCGATAAGCGCCACCAGCGCCACGATAATTATTGGCATTTTACTTTTCATTGCTGGCATTTCCTCGTTCCATTGATAACCCCTGCAAAATGAAATCGATATGGCTGCGTACCACATCGCTGATTTGTTTCACGTTCTCTTTATCAAACGTCGGCCACCCAGCGCGCAGCAGAATGGTTTCGCGCCCGAGGCGAAACGCCAGAACCTGCCCGAGTAGCGCGTGAGTGTGCAAAATGGTGGCGGTGTCATCCGGGCTGCGTCCGGTGTAGCGCCCAACCAGCGTGGTGAGATGGGTGTGCATCGGTGCAATCACCTGCTCGTGAATCAGTTGATAAGCCGGGGTCGGTGAGAGCTGCTCGCGGGAGATAAACTTGCTTAGATTGAGCGTTTCATCGGCGGTCAGCAGGATGATCATATGCTCGCAAGCGGTATGAATAAGTTCGCGAATCTGCGGTTTATCGGGCTGCTGCTGGCTAAGGATCGCCTCGGCGCGTTCGACATGAGGCTTGAAATTTTGCGTGATAAAGTCGGCTATCCATTGCGCAGACGCCATATACAGCTCTTCTTTTGAGCCAAAATAGTAAGTGATAGCGGCAATGTTTTGCCCGGCAAGAGCCGCGATATCACGAGTCGTGGCGTGTAAACCGTATTCGCCAAATTGGGCAATGGCGGCGGTAATCAGCGTGTTTTTGGCCTGCTCGCCACGGGAGGTGACAGGCGTCGGTGTGGCATTCATACCGACCTCTTAAAAAAGTTAATCAATCGATTGACTAAGAGTAGGCTCCCGATTCAGTCGTGTCCAGTTGCAAACATTTATCTTGTGGATGCATGCAAAAATAGAATTTGTGCGCAAAGTCACAAAAGCTGCTACACTGCGCGGCTTACGGCACCGTGGTTTGTGCCCCTCTCTCGCGCCAGAATGACTGGCGTCATATGAACCCCTGGAAACTACACCGCACCTCGCGGTCAGGGCGATTCTGGAGTTCCAAATGTCTTTTGATTCTCTCGGCCTGAACGCCGATATTCTGCGTGCAGTGGAAGAGCAGGGCTATCGTGAGCCTACCCCTATTCAACGCCAGGCGATTCCGGTTGTTTTATCCGGCCGTGACCTGATGGCCAGTGCCCAAACCGGCACCGGTAAAACCGCTGGCTTTACCTTGCCGCTCTTGCAGCGCCTGGTAGACAAACAGCCTCATGCCAAAGGTCGTCGTCCGGTTCGTGCGCTCATCCTGACGCCAACTCGTGAGCTTGCCGCTCAGATTGGCGAAAACGTGAGTGACTACAGCAAGTATTTAGATATCCGTTCGCTGGTGGTTTTCGGTGGCGTGAGCATTAACCCGCAGATGATGAAACTGCGTAGCGGTGTCGATGTGCTGGTGGCAACACCTGGCCGTCTGTTAGATCTGGAACACCAGAACGCCGTGAAACTCGATCAGGTCGAAATCCTGGTGCTGGATGAAGCTGACCGCATGCTGGACATGGGTTTTATCCACGATATCCGTCGTGTGCTGGCTAAATTGCCTGCGCGTCGTCAGAACTTGCTGTTCTCCGCAACCTTCTCTGATGAGATTAAAGGCCTCGCTGAAAAGCTGCTGCATAATCCGGAAGAAGTTTCTGTTGCGCGTCGTAACACCGCATCCGAGCAAGTCACTCAGTACGTTCATTTCGTCGATAAGAAACGTAAAAGAGAACTGCTGTCACAGATGATTGGTGAAGGTAACTGGCAGCAAGTGCTGGTGTTTACCCGTACCAAACACGGTGCGAACCACCTGGCAGAACAGCTGGGTAAAGACGGTATTACCGCAGCGGCGATTCACGGTAACAAGAGCCAGGGTGCGCGTACTCGCGCATTGGCTGATTTCAAAAACGGTGGTATTCGTGTGCTGGTGGCAACAGACATCGCCGCGCGTGGTCTTGATATCGAAGAACTGCCGCACGTTGTGAACTACGAACTGCCAAACGTTCCGGAAGATTACGTACACCGTATTGGCCGTACAGGCCGTGCGGCGGCAACTGGTCAAGCGCTGTCACTGGTTTGTGTTGATGAACACAAACTGCTGCGTGACATCGAACGTGTGCTTAAACGTGAAGTGCCGCGTATGGCGCTGCCAGGTTACGAAGTTGACCCATCAATTCCTGCTGAGCCGATTGTTAATGGTCGTCAACAGCAGCGTGGTGGCGGTCGTGGTAATGGCGGCGGTCAGGGCCAGGGCCAACGTCGTGGTGGCAATGGTGGCGCATCTTCTGAGCGCAGCAATGCACCGCGTCGTCCATCTCGCCCACAAGGTGATGGTGCTGCGAAACCGGCTGGGGCGAACGCTCGTCGTCGTCCGGCGCGTAAGCCTGCATCCGCATAATTAATTAGGCTTTGCCAACTCAAATAGAGGCGCTAACATAGCGCCTCTTTTTTTACCGGAAAAACGCTATGCGTGTACTGCTTGCGCCAATGGAAGGGGTTCTCGACTCGTTGGTTCGTGAACTGCTGACAGAGGTCAATGACTACGACTTGTGTATCACCGAATTCTTGCGCGTGGTCGACCAGCTTTTACCGGCAAAATCCTTCCATAAACTTTGCCCCGAACTGCATCAGGCGAGCCGTACATCATCCGGTACGTTAGTCCGAATTCAACTCCTGGGGCAACATCCGCAATGGCTGGCTGAAAACGCTGCGCGCGCGGTGGAGCTAGGTTCCTGGGGTGTTGATCTTAACTGCGGCTGCCCATCTAAACTGGTGAATGGTAGCGGCGGCGGTGCCACACTGCTCAAAGATCCCGATCTGATTTACCGCGGCGCGAAAGCGATGCGTGAAGCCGTGCCTGCGCACTTACCCGTAACCGTTAAAATTCGACTCGGTTGGGACAGTGATGCGCGGCAGTTTGAAATTGCTGATGCGGTGCAGCAGGCAGGCGCCACTGAACTTGTCGTTCACGGGCGTACCAAAGAAGACGGCTATAAAGCCGAGCGCATTAACTGGGCTGCGATTGGTGAAATCCGCAAACGGTTATCGATCCCGGTGATTGCCAACGGTGAAATCTGGGATTGGCAAAGTGCGCAGGATTGTATGGCGGCAACGGGCTGTGATGCAGTGATGATCGGCCGTGGCGCGTTGAACATCCCCAATCTCAGCCGCGTGATTAAATACAACGAGCCGCGTATGCCATGGCCGGATGTAGTAAAACTTCTGCAAAAATATAGCCAGCTCGAAAAGCAGGGCGATACCGGTATGTATCACGTTGCGCGCATCAAGCAGTGGCTGGGGTATTTGCGTAAAGAATATGTTGAAGCGACGGATGTTTTTGCTGAAATTCGCACATTGAAAACATCGAAAGATATTGCATCATCTATTCAACGGCTTTGATTTGTATTTGAAGTATCCAGCATAATTGTGACTAGCATTGCAGACCCTGGAAAACGAAATGTTTATGGCATTAACGCTTTGGTGTCATCACCAGAATTAATCGGCTAATAAGGTTTAAAGGCATTGCATTGTTCGGCATGGGTGTCGGCATCGACTATGCTCAGTTTTGTTAGACCTGAGCATAGTGCGGGTACTGTTGCATCACAAAAATGGTAGCAATGTCTACAGCACAATCTCTCGCTGAAGTTTCTGCAACGCGGATCGTTATTCATGATGATATTTCCGCTTAGTTGGCATTGACCTTTTGTTCCATCAATCGGGCAAAAGTGATTGCAGTGGGTATGGTTAAGCTTGCTCATGGTTAATACCTTTATTTGCAATGAATTTGCCATGCAGCAATATAATCAAGGTCATACAGCATGAAATTTCCTATAGCCTGGGAGAGTTGGTTAGCTCTTAGTGATGAATATAAATTAAGGGTTTTCATAATCAATAATTCTGCATATTAAAAACGGAATTATCCCGGTGCATAAAACTATTACGTTCGCTATGAAAACTTCTGTAAGAACATTGAAATCGCGAATGACTCCATACTGCACACCCATCAACAATAATATTCTGTTACCGGTTAATATAGTTCACACCAACGCTAAAGGGTTCGGGTAAGTCATAACCTTTAACTCGCGTATTACCACCACAAATAGGTAAAAATTCAGCGGATTTATTTGTAGAGAGTGAGTTGTGAATAAATACAGGGAGAGAAATCTTACCCCAGGGATTAATACTAAACATGCTGGGTTTTTCTTTATCAATGAAAGTATTAAATAATGTTGTCATTATAATAAGGTGAAGAGAGTGATTCTGATTTATCACTATAATTATGGAGCGCATTGATATCGTAAGGATCATCAGTGTGCGGAATAACCATTTCTCCCTCGTTACTTTGGGAGGCGTTAAAGTTATTGGGTTGTTCCGCCAGAATGTTATTCGATGTCAGTAGAAGAATGACAAACAAAACAAAAATTTTCATAACCCCTCGTTCTATCTACCGCTTAAGCGATGGAATGCATTGAATGTGGTATGCGGAGGAAATACATTTCCTCTGCGCGTTCTACGTGCGCAACACGGTATCTGTGCGGTGGTACGGAAAAAAAGTTTTTGAAGGCGCGCGTGAGAGATTGTTGTGATTCAAACCCATAAAGATAGGCTAAATGGATAATTGACCCATCGTTTTGTTTGAGTCTGCGGGCTATCTCCGTCAGTTTACGGTTGCGGATGTATTGGCCTAATGAATAGCCAGTCTCTTTTTTAAACATCCTTTGCAAGTGCCACTTCGAATAGCCTGAACGATCTGAAACCCTTTCAATTGACATTGAAGCTTCCAGGTTCTCTTCTATCCAATCCAAAATGCAATCAATTGTCATTGCATCGTTGTTTCGTCTGGACATCACTACAACTCCAATCAAGCTAAAAATCGGTTTTCAATTTGATTAGCCAGCTTCTAATTTGATAATGATATTATTACCACGCTAACCATTTGTCAATGTTATGAATGCTCTGACGAAAACAAAGCTTAAGATCTGATATACCGTGTTCCTACAGGGAGGCATTAAGCCGCGATCTTCGTCACGATTTTCAATACATTCATTTGAGTGATATTTCGAAGCTGATAGAGTGTCCCAGTTGGATTGTTACTGCTGCGGCAGGCAAAACCTGATTTTCTGGCTCCTGCCGGATGTCAGGTTTTTTTGTTTCTGGGGTACTGATGAAAATCGCCAAAATACTCAATAACAATGTAGTGGTGATTCTTGACGAACACGGACGTGAACAAGTGGTTATGGGGCGTGGCCTTGGCTTTCAGAAGCATATTGGCGACACCCTGGAAAACGACAAGATCGAGAAAGTGTTTGCCCTGAAAAGTGATGAGCTGGTAGCGCGTTTAGGTGAGCTGTTGAGCCAAATCCCGCTGGAAGTGATGACTACCTGCGATCGTATTATCGAGCTTTCTCGCCAGAAGTTGGGGAAGTTACAAGATAGTCTCTACATCACGTTGACCGACCACTGCCATTTTGCCATCGAGCGGCAAAAGAAGGGGGTGGCAATCCGTAACGTGCTGCTTTGGGAAATTAAGCGCCTTTACCCTAAAGAGTTTCTGCTGGGTCAGGAAGCCGTAGAGCTGATTGGAAAACGGCTTAATGTGCAGCTCGCTGAAGACGAGGCCGGGTTTATCGCGCTGCATCTGGTCACCGCGCAGTTAAACAGCGAAATGCCGGAAGTGATGCATGTTACCCGGGTGATGCAGGAGATTTTGCAAATCGTAAAGTACCAGCTACGGTTTGAGTATGATGAAGATAGTTTGAGTTATCAGCGCTTTGTTACCCATCTTAAGTTTTTCGCCCAGCGGATGCTAAGTCGTAATGTGGTGGCAGATGATGACTTAACGCTCCATGCGGCGGTGAAAGATAATTATCCCCACGCATGGCGCTGTGCTGAAAAAATTAGTCGTCATTTGGTGAGTGAATACCAGCGTGAACTGACGACGGAAGAGATTATGTTTCTCGCTATTCACATTGAGCGAGTGCGTAAAGAGAGTCTTAAAGCTTCATAAATGCGCGTCGTAAGACGTGTGATAAAAACGGATTGTTACTGCTGCGGCAGGCAAAACCTGAGCACTGGCTTCCCTTCACGGGAGGCTGGTCTCAGGTTTTTTTTTACTCAAGACACACATGCCGAAAGGTGGAAGGAAAGCATTATGGGATATCAAGAGGTTGCCAGAGACATTCTGACCCATGTTGGTGGGCGCGAGAATATAGCAAGCCTGGTGCATTGCGCTACACGGCTGCGTTTTAAGTTAAAAGACCCGAAAAAAGCCGCAGCGGAGACGCTCAAAAAAAATCCGGGCGTCATTATGGTGGTGGAAAGCGGCGGTCAATTCCAGGTGGTGATTGGTAACCACGTCCATGATGTTTACAACGCCGTTTGTGCTGAAGCGGGGATTACGGAAGATACAGCCCAACAAGAACAGGAATCAGGTGAAAAAGTCAGTCTGCTCAGCCGATTGATTGATATTGTCTCGGCAGTTTTCACCCCTTTTATTGGTGTGATGGCGGCCTCGGGTATTCTCAAAGGCTTACTGGCTATGGCGGTGGTGTTCGGCTGGCTGGCGACCGATAGCGGTACTTACAAGCTATGGTTTGCGGCAAGTGACGCACTGTTTTATTTCTTCCCGCTGGTGCTCGGTTATACGGCAGGCAAGAAATTTGGTGGAAACCCATTTATTACCATGGCCATTGGTGGAGCGTTAACCCACCCGGTGGTGATGCAGGCATTAGATGCGGGCGCTGCGACTGAATATTTCCTCGGCATACCCATTACTTTTATTAACTACAGCTCATCGGTTATCCCCATTATTTTTGCTGCATGGGTAAGTTGTTGGGTGGAAAAGCAGGGCAACAAGCTGCTGCCTTCTGCGGTGCGTAATTTCTTTACCCCACTGTTTTGCCTCGCGATTACCGTACCGTTGACTTTCCTTTTGATTGGCCCGGCGGCAACGTGGCTTAGCCAGATGCTGGCGCATGGATATCAGGCGATTTACACCTTTGCACCCTGGCTTGCAGGTGCCGTGATGGGTGCTATCTGGCAGGTGTGCGTTATCTTCGGCCTGCACTGGGGCATGGTGCCGCTGATGATTAACAATTTATCGGTATTTGGGCACGACACACTGTTGCCGCTGCTGCTTCCGGCGATTATGGGGCAGGTTGGTGCCTGTCTCGGGGTCTTCCTGCGAACTCGTGATACACGCTTGAAAATGCTGGCAGGGTCGGCGGTGAGTGCCGGGATCTTTGGTATCACTGAACCCGCCGTTTATGGCGTCACATTACCAAATCGTCGTCCGTTTATTTTCGGATGTGTAGCAGGGGCGTTTGGTGGTGCCATCGTGGGGTTCAGCCACAGTAACGTTTATTCATTTGGCTTTGCCAATATCTTCACCATCGCGCAAATGATTCCGCCAGGCGGTATTGATGCCAGCGTGTGGGGCGCGGTAATTGGGATGGTTCTGGCTTTGGTACTGGCTTGCGCGCTGACCTATATCGCGGGATTACCTCGCAGCGAAGCCACAGAGAATGTCGCGACGAACACGAGTGAAAACGACATTCTTGCACCAATGAGCGGCACCGTTCTGGCGATGGATCAGGTCCCTGATTCCACATTCGCCAGTGGTTTGCTCGGTGAGGGGGCGGCAATCATTCCACTCACTGGCAAGGTTATCGCACCTTTCTATGGCGAAGTAGCCTCGTTATTCCAGACACGCCATGCCATTGGTTTACTTAGCAATAGCGGCATTGAAGTACTCATTCACATCGGTATTGATACGGTAAAACTGAATGGTCAGCACTTCACGACCCATGTGAAGGTGGGGGACAAAATTAAGCCAGGTGACCTGCTCATTGAATTCGACAGGCAGGCCATCCTGGATGCTGGATACGACCTGGCGACGCCGGTGATTATCAGCAATAGCGATGAATACACAGCAGTGACACGTATGACTAATAGCCATTCCATTGATTCGGGCATGCCGTTCCTGACGGTTCAACATTAAGGAGAAGTAGATGAAAGCATTTCCTGAGAAGTTTCTGTGGGGCGGCGCGATTGCCGCAAATCAGGTAGAAGGCGCGTGGCAGGAAGACGGAAAGGGGATTTCTACGTCCGACGTTCAGCCGCATGGCGTATTTGGTGATGTCGCCGAACGCAAACCAGGTGATTTTGGCATTAAAGACGTCGCCATTGATTTCTACCACCGCTATCCAGAGGATATCGCGCTGTTTGCAGAAATGGGCTTTAGCTGCCTGCGCGTCTCAATTGCCTGGACGCGTATTTTCCCGCAAGGGGACGAAACTCAGCCAAATGAAGTGGGCCTTGCCTATTACGACCGTTTGTTTGATGAATTGGCGAAACATAACATCACGCCAATGGTGACGCTGTCCCACTACGAAATGCCGTGGGGACTGGTGAAAAATTATGGCGGTTGGGGCAATCGTGAAGTCATCACATTCTTTGAGCGTTACGCCCGCACCGTGTTCACGCGATATAAAAACAAAGTGAAACTGTGGCTGACCTTTAACGAAATCAACATGTCGCTGCATGCGCCAATGACGGGTGTTGGGCTAAGTGAGAGCAGCAGCAAAGCAGAAATTTATCAGGCGATTCACCATCAGCTGGTCGCCAGTGCGTTGGCCGTGAAAGTCTGCCACGAAATCATTCCCGATGCGCGTATCGGTAACATGCTGCTTGGTGGCCTGGTTTATCCGCTCAGCTGTAAGCCAGAAGACGTGCTGGAAACCATGCAGGAAAACCGTAACTGGTTGTTCTTTGGTGATGTGCAGTGTCGGGGCGAGTACCCGGGCTATATGCTGCGTTACTTCCGCGACAATGGCATTAAGCTTGAGATCTCAGATAGCGACCGCGAAGCGCTGAAAACCACAATCGACTTTATTTCGTTCAGCTATTACATGACGGGTTGCGTCACTTCTGATGAAGCTCTGAATGAGAAGGCGCGTGGCAATATCCTCAATATGGTGCCAAACCCGCACCTGCCGAGTTCTGAGTGGGGCTGGCAGATTGACCCAGTAGGCCTGCGTATTTTGCTCAACAAGCTGTGGGATCGTTATCAGAAACCACTGTTTATTGTTGAAAACGGTCTTGGTGCTAAAGACAAGCTCGAAGCCGATGGCACAGTGCATGACGACTACCGCATTAGCTACCTCAACGACCACCTGGTGCAGGTGCGCGAAGCGATTGAAGATGGCGTGGAAGTGCTGGGCTACACCTGCTGGGGGCCAATTGACCTGGTGAGCGCATCGAAAGCTGAGTTATCTAAGCGCTACGGCTTTATCTATGTCGATCGCGACGACCAGGGCAACGGTACCCTTGAGCGCCGCCGTAAGAAAAGCTTCAACTGGTATAAAGAAGTGATTGCCAGTAATGGGGCGAGTCTGAAGTAGGCCGGATAAGCTTGCGCCATCCGACATTTGGCGGATGGCATTTTATTTTAAATAAGCTTAACCCACCAGGCGCTTAATAAAACCACGAACCCACATTAGCGCCGCGTCACTGTTATGGCGCTGATGCCATAGCAATGCCACATCAAACGGGGCCATCTCCAGCGGAACAGGGCTGCTGCGTAATCCCCATGTTTTCTGCCAACTCTCACAAAGCCCCTGCGGCACGGTCGCAAGCACAGGCATCATGCTTAATAAACCCGGTAAAGCGGAGAAATGCGGCGTGGTGTAGCTAATCTCACGTTTTAGACCCTGCCTGGCTAACAATGTGTCGATGTGGCTACTGGAGGCCTCACGGTAGCTCACCAGGATATGTTGCTGCGCGGCATACGTCTCTGCGTTAAGCGGTGCCTCAAGCTGTAGCTGAGTGGGATTCCAGAGAGTAACAAACTCCATTGCACTCAACTGTTCACGCTCCATCCAGCGCGCTGACTGATTCGCCACGCTGATGATCATATCCAGTTCGCCACCTTCCAGACGCTGCGCATCAGTGAAAGGATCGCTTGCCACTACGTTAAGGCGCACGCCAGGGGCATGTTCACGCAACGCAGGAACCAGTTGCGGCATCAGCCACATCTCTACCCAATCGTTCATGCCGATGGTAACTGTTGCTTTCGCATGCGCAGGGTTGAACTCTGCCTGTTGGAACAGTGCGCTCTGCAATTGCTCAAGCAGCGGCATCAGTTCGCCATGCAGTTCTGATGCCCGTGCGGTAGGCTGCATACGATGCCCGCTACGAATAAACAGTGGGTCGTCAAACATCTCCCGTAGACGAGCGAGCGAGCCGCTCACCGCAGGCTGCCCCAGATGCAGCTTATCAGCCGCCAGCGAGACGCTTTGTTCGCGAAATAAAACTGCAAAGGCAATCAGCAGGTTGAGGTCAATTTTGCGAAAATCACTTTCTTTGATAGTCATTATTTCTCCAATCAATTGGAGTGATAATAATGCTTCGCCACCAGGGTTCGCAAGTGTAGGGGATTTAAATTGAAGGAAGGGATAAGCAAAGGGGTGCCACCATGGTGGCACCCGCAGATATCAGAAAATCATTTTAAACACGCCAGTCACGACCAGTAAGCCAATAATAAAGATAATCAAAACTGCCCATAGAATAATTTTCATCAATGCTTCCTATTTTATGACTAGTGTTTAAAGAGTATAGGCAAGGATGGAAAACGCGGGGGGAGTGACCTCCCCTTGGGCAGAAAATGAGAATAGTTGAAGGCAATTAGATAAGTGGTTTACGCGCCGCCAGCAGGAAAATCATTGGGCGTTCTTTTTCTTCATCAAGCGCTGGGTTTTGCGCGATTTGCTCGGCACTCGGGCCCCACTCATCAAGTTTCTCGATGACAAACCCACTAGCAATGAGTGCGTTTATCCAGCTTGAAAGCTTGCGATGCTGCTTTTTAACACCGTCGGCAAACCAGTTACTGATGCGCTCGCCCTCTTGCTGATAGTGATTCACTGGCCAGGATTTTTGTCCGTTCTGGTCAGATAGCCAACCCTGCTGTAGCGGTGCGGTATAAATCGGATGTTCTGCAGAGAACACCAGCATACCGCCAGGTACCAGTGTCTGATAAAGCGTGGCAAAAAGCGCAGGAATATTTTCCAGATAATGCAGCGCCAGCGAGCTGTAAAACAGATCAACGCTTTGTGGCTCAAGCTGCAATTGCTCGAGATCTTCACGGCGAAAAACAATATCTTCGCCAGTTGTCATCTCCCGAGCCTTCTCCAGCATTTTTACTGAGACATCCAGCCCTAGTACATTTGCTGCACCCTGGTCATGTGCGTAACGGCAAAACCAGCCGTAACCGCAGCCTAAATCTACTACTGTTTTTCCCTGTAGCGCAGGAAGTAGCTTTTGCATGCTTGGCCATTCAGGTGCGCCATCCAACCCTTTAATCGAGCGGTCTAGCGTGGCGTATCCTTCAAAAAATGCGGGGTTATCGTAGATATTTTGTGTCATTGCAACTCCTGTTCGCAAAGCCGTAATTGGCAGGCTATCAGCAGGTAGAAATCTGCGTTGCTGAGCTGATAGTGAGACATTGAACTGCTCAAAGTATACCTTTAGAAAATCCATGCCTCTGGCTGTAATTTCATTCTTTCTGTAACCATAACCAGAAAAGCAAAGCTGCCGCACTGATTCCTGCACCTAACGCGCATACTGCGTACCAACCCCAAAGTGAGTAAAACTGGGTTGAGGCGATGGCGCCCAGTGCGCTACCCAAAGAATAAAAGCACATATAGGCCCCGACCAGGCTGCTGTGTGCATTAGGTCTTGCGGAAAATATAAGGCTCTGGTTTGTCACGTGTACCGCTTGTACGGCGAAATCCAGCACTATGACACCAACAATTAGTAACAGGAGGGATCTTTCGGCGAATGCAATGGGTAACCAGGAAAGCAGCAATAAGGTCAGTGATAACCCCGTAGTACGTTGTCCCATGCCCCGATCGGCCCACTTCCCGGCTTTTGACGCAGCTAATGCCCCAGCAATACCTGCCAGGCCAAACATACCTATTTGAGTATGTGAGAGCGATTGCGCGCTTAGCGGTAATACCATGGATGTCCACAATACGCTGAAAGCGGCAAAAATAAGCAGGGCAAATATCCCTCTGGCTCTTAGCGTTGGTTCAGTTATAAAAAGCATAAATACTGACTTTATCAGCACCCAATAAGAACTCTTAACCCGTGGCTGTGGCAAGGAGGGGATTGCTTTGTAAAGTACGCCAGCCATCATCAGCATGAGGCAGGCAGAGCTCAAATACACGGCACGCCACCCCGCAAGGTCGGCAATGACACCTGATGCAAAACGAGCCAGGAGAATGCCCAGTACCACTCCACTTGTCACAGCACCGACGGCTTTTCCTCTCTGATGTGCTGCCGCCAGCGAAGCCGTATAGACCACCACAATCTGAACGACTACTGCCATTAGTCCGACAAAAACCATCGCCCCCAGAAATGTTGCCCAGTTTTGAGAGAAACCAGCAATGAACAATGCTGTCGCTAAAAGCACCATCTGGGTAATGACGAGATATTTACGATTAACGATATCGCCAAGGGGAACGATAAAAAGTAGGCCAGCCCCATATCCGACCTGAGTCATTGTCACAACCATACCGATCGCAGCGGACTGTACGCTGAAGCTTTTTGCCATAGATTCGAGGAGAGGCTGCGCAAAATAAACATTCGCGACGGCAAGCGCAGACGTCAATGAAAAGAGAAGTGTTAGAGCTGGTGTTAACAAAGGAGCAGCCTGCGCGTGGTGTTGACTATTATTTTCTGTTTTAGAAACAGTACTGCCGGCTGTTATTTCTGTTTTAACGACTGATACGACTGGTTTCATATTCATAACTCATTTCCAGTGACATTGTGGTTGCTTTTAGCAACCAGATTATTTGTTTTTATCAGTGGTGGTTTTATTTTGCAACCAGTTTGTTATGCGATTATGCTCTCGAAATATAAGTACGCGATTAAAAGGAAGCTCAAATGGCTAAACAGGAATCACTCACAGGCAGCGAATGCCCTGTCGCAAGGACTTTAGAGGCGATTGGCGAGCGATGGTGTTTGATGATAATTCGCGAGGCATTTGACGATGTTCGCCGGTTCAGCGAGTTTCAGAAAAACCTGGGTCTGGCAAAAAATATTCTGGCTGTGCGGTTGAAGCAGTTGGTCGAACTTGGGGTGCTTGAGATACGTCCAGCTTCAGATGGTAGTGCCTATAAAGAATATGTGCTCACAGAATGCGGACGTTCCGTCTTTCCTATCGTTGTTGCTATGCGCCAGTGGGGCGAGCGCTACATGTTCGAAAAAGGAGAGACGCACTCTGTGTTGCTGGATAACGAGCTTGAACAAACCATTTTGCCACTAGAAGTGCGTTCCGCTCGGGGTAAAAAACTCGAGCCCGGAGACTGCCACAGACGCCTGGTGGTCAAAACCGAAAACAGCGCCTAAAGAATATGTAGTAACTATGATTATATTTAGCATGGTAATAATAATTGATGTAAATCAATTTCAAATTGTATCCCTTATTAACCTTATGTGTATTGCCACTGATACCTAAACTTTTCAGTCCCGGAATGCGTAACCTGAGCCCTTTCTATTATTCTGTGGCTAATTATGACTTCCTCACGTTTCCCTCTCGCGGCGACTGGCGTCGCGTTAATGCTCGTTTTGTCTGGCTGCGCGCCAATGCATGATGACGATGCACCTCTCGCTCAAAAAACGCCTCCACAACAGCTTGATACCAAACTTCCGCCTGAGTTGGCACACGGTTGGCCGGGCAGTGATTGGTGGCGTGGTTACCACGATAGCCAAATTGACAGGTTGGTAGAACGCTCGCTCAAAGACTCACCAGACCTCGCCGTCGTGCAACAGCGTATTAAGCTTGCCCAGGCTCAGACGCAAATGCAGGAGGCAAGCGACGGTCCGCAGATGGATTTCTCAGCTAACATTGAGCGTCAGAAAATGTCCCAGGAGGGGGTGATGGGGCCCTTTGCTCTGACTGATCCAGCCGCAGGTACTACAGGCCCGTACTACACCAACGGTAACTTTGGGCTGACCGCCAGTTGGGATCTGGACTTGTGGGGTAAAAACCGCTCGGAAGTGGAAGCTAAAGTGGGTGTCATGAGGGCGAAGCAGGCGGAGTTGGCCCAGGCAAAACAGGTTATTTCGGCAAATGTCGTGCGTTTGTATTGGGATATGCAGACCCTGTTGGCATTAAAAGATTTGAAACAACAAACACTTGCTGCGCAGAAGAAGATAGTTGATGTAGAGACAAGCCTGTATGCCGAAGGGATTAACTCATCGGTGGACGGCGTAGAACCCAATATCGATTTCGTGAAAACTCAGCAGCAGATTGATGAAATAGATGGGCGTATCAACATGGCTAAAGCGCAGCTCGCCGCAATTACCGGTGACGCCCATGCCGCATCAAATATTAAACGTGTACCGCTGCCTAGCGTGAAAAGCCAGGTACCTGATCATATGGGTTATGAACTGTTGGCTCGTCGCCCAGATCTTCAGGAGGCGCACTGGTACATCGAATCCTCACTGAGCAGTGTTGATGCCGCAAAAGCCGCTTTCTACCCGGATGTAAACCTGAGTGCCTTCTTGCAAAATGATGCTCTGCACTTGAGTGATTTGTTCCGCGGTTCCGCTCAGCAAATGGGCGTGATTGGGGGCTTTACGCTGCCCATCTTCGACAGCGGCCGACTCAATGCCAATCTCGATATCGTGCGCGCGGAAAGTAATTTGTCGATTGCCAGCTACAACAAAGCTGTTGTTGGAGCGGTAAATGATGTGGAGAAAGCAGCAAGCCAATTGAATGCTATTGCGGCTGAAAACCAGCACCAGGTTACCGTTTTGCAAGGCACGCAAAAACTCAAGACGCTTGCCCAAGCTCGTTATAAAGCCGGTATTATTTCCGGTGCGAAGATGAGTGCCGCGTTGCTGCCAGATCTCTCCGAGCAGGCCAAAGCCATTCAGCTCCACGGCCAGTGGCTGAACGCTGATGTGCAGTTAGTCTCTGCATTAGGTGGGGGTTATCGGGCAGGAAAAGCGTAACGAACACGGATTTTTCTCCACCTCCTATAATTACGTACAGGTCAAAATGTACTCTGGAGGTGGTGATGTCTGGGGCTAATAAAGTCGTTATCGTCACGGCGTCGGATTCAGGAATTGGCAAAAAATGCGCGCTGCTTCTCGCGCAGCAAGGCTATGACGTGGGTATCACCTGGCATTCCGATGAACAGGGTGCGCAAGAAACAGCAGACCAGGTCAGGGGGTACGGGCGACGAGCCGAAACTGTACAGCTTGATTTAGCCAACCTGCCTGACGGAGCCGCAGGTATTGATGAACTGATTAGCCGTTTCGGACGTGTCGACGCGCTGGTGAATAATGCGGGTGCGATGAGCAAAAATCCTTTCCTTGATGTCACTCTCGAAGAGTGGCGTAAGCTTTTTACTGTCGATGTAGACGGCGCATTTCTCTGCTCGCAAAAAGTGGCACGGGCGATGATTTCGCAAGGTGAGGGGGGGCGAATCGTGAATATCACCTCTGTTCACGAGCACACGCCGCTTCCTGAAGCCTGCGCGTACACGGCGGCAAAACACGCGTTGGGTGGGTTAACTAAATCAATGGCAATGGAGCTGGTGCACCATAAAATCCTGGTCAATGCCGTGGCTCCTGGGGCTGTCGCCACGCCGATGAACGACATGAAAGAAGGCGACGGTGCGGGGAGCAAAATACCGGAAATCCCACTAGGGAGAGCGGGGGATACCGAGGAAATAGCCAGCCTGGTTGCATGGCTTTGTTCAGAAAGTGCCAGCTACACCACCGGACAATCGTTTATCGTCGACGGTGGTTTTATGTTTGCCAACCCGCATTTCAAACCGAAAGGTTAGTCTTGCTGATTATTCTCGCGGTGTTTAAACCACAATCGCACCAGCCACACTAAGGCGACCACGCCGAGCAACCAAATCCAGTGCTTAACATGTTGGTCCAGGTTATGCAGCCATGGGCCAACGACTTCACCGCCCACATATCCGAGCGTGGTGAAAAGCGTTGCCCAAATTAATGCGCCAACGATGTTAAGAGGGAGGAATATTTTCGGGGGTAGGCGGCTGGCACCGATCAAAATCGGCCCAATCACCCGAAAACCGTACATAAAGCGTGAACCAATTACAAACCAGTAAGGGTGGCGGTTAATCAGCTTCTGCGCCTTAGTGATCTTCTTCTGATGCCTTTTAAAACGCTCTGAAATCGTGCCACCAAAACGCCTGCCAACCAGATACAGCAGTTGGTCGCCAATCATGCCGCCGAGCGCGACAGACAGCACCACAAGCGGGAATTTGAGCAACCCCTGGTGTGCTACAACGCCGCCTAGCAGTGTAATTGTTTCCCCTTCCGCCATGCTACCCACAACCAGTGCGGCATAGCCGTAATGCTCAATCAGATTATTAATATCCACAATGATGAATCTAACTCCTTGTTCTTTTACAACAATAGTATAGCGGTTGTTACGACACTTCTGTGTTTTGGCGTGGTGCAAGTCACAAAAGCACTACAAATAACAGGGGTTAAGTTGTTTATGTGAACTCATTCAAATTCTATTAATAACAATTGGTTTAATTTCAATTCGCAAAAATAAAACGATGGTTTAATTAATAAAGTACATTATTTCACAAGAAAGGATGCCTAATGTCTAAAAAATTGCTCCCTTTGGTTACGGGTTTATGTATCACCGGTGCCGCAATATTGTTTACTCCTTCTGTTTTAGCACAAGTTATTAAAGCAGCTGATGTTCACCCGGCAGGTTACCCGAATGTTGTTGCAGTAGAGAAAATGGGTGAAAAGCTTAAGCAACAAACGAACGGTAATCTGGAAATTAAAATGTTCCCTGGCGGTGTACTGGGTGATGAAAAACAGATGATTGAACAGGCACAAATGGGGGCAATTGACATGATTCGTGTATCAATGGCACCTGTGGCAGCCATTCTCCCGGAAATAGAGGTTTTTACCCTACCGTATATTTTTGAAAATGAAGATCACATGCATAAAGTGGTTGATGGAAATATAGGTAAAGAAATCGGTGATAAAATTACCAATAACCCTAAATCAAAATTAGTATTCCTCGGCTGGATGGATTCCGGTACGCGTAATTTAATAACTAAAAAACCTGTTGTAACGCCAGAAGACTTAAAAGGCATGAAAATTCGTGTCCAGGGTAGCCCGGTCGCATTGGCGACGTTAAAAGCGATGGGGGCAAACTCTGTTTCTATGGGCGTGAGTGAAGTGTTTAGTGGCATGCAGACCGGTGTAATAGACGGTGCTGAAAATAACCCACCAACATTTGTGGCGCACAACTATATGCCAGTATCGAAAAACTACACTCTGAGCGGCCACTTTATTACCCCTGAAGTATTCCTCTATTCCAAAATAAGATGGGACAAACTCAAGCCGGAAGATCAACAAAAAATCCTGACCCTCGCCCGTGAAGCGCAGTTTGAGCAGCGTAAGCTGTGGCAGGACTACACCCAGAAAGCAGTTGATAAAATGAAGGCAGGTGGGGTGACCTTCCATGAAATTGATCGCTCTTACTTCATTAAAGCCACGGAGCCTGTACGCCAACAATATGGTGAAAAACATCAGGCGTTAATACAGGCGATTGCCGATGCAAACAAGTCTTAGTTTTTAAACTTGACCTAATTAATTACTCTTAATTTATACACTCATCAGTACCCTGCCGGAAATATTCTGGCAGGTGCTGAGTTTTGTGAAGGTGGCGTATGGCTCGTTATTATTTACCATGGATGGATCGGCTTTATTTAACGGCAATGGCAGTTTCGGGTATTGCATTATTAACTATGACAATCATTATCCCCATCGGTATATTCTCGCGTTATGTCCTTAATCGTGGGGAGTCCTGGCCTGAGCCAGTCGCAATTATTTGCATGGTGACATTTACCTTTATTGGTGCCGCAGTTAGTTATCGTGCAGGTTCCCATATTGCGGTAACGATGATGACGGACAGGCTTCCAGACTTTATGAAAAAACTCTGCGCACGTCTGGTGGATATTTGCATGCTCTGTATGACCTTGACCATGCTTTATTACAGCTTTTTCCTATGTCTGGATTTATGGGACCAACCGGTCGCTGAATTCCCTATTGTTACCTCAGGGCAAACCTATTTACCTTTGCCTATTGGCGCATTTGTTTTATTGCTGTTTATTATCGAGCGGCTGGCATTTGGCTCTCAGGAGCAGCGCCCGGTGGTATTAATTGGTAACCACGGTTAATAACAAGGAGTCATTATGGACGCATTTATTTTATTAGCCTCTCTGGGAATATTACTGGCAATCGGTGTGCCAGTTGCCTTTGCCGTAGGTTTAAGTGCTATTGCCGGGGCATTATGGATTGATTTACCTTTAGAAGCGTTAATGATTCAAATAACCAGCGGGGTAAATAAATTTACTTTGTTGGCGATCCCTTTCTTTATTCTTGCCGGGGCGATAATGGCAGAAGGCGGTATTGCTCGTCGTCTGGTTAATTTTGCCTACGTATTCGTTGGCTTTATTCGTGGCGGGCTGTCGCTGGTTAACATCGTTGCTTCAACTTTCTTCGGTGCAATTTCAGGATCTTCTGTGGCAGATACCGCATCAATCGGTACGGTAATGATCCCTGAGATGGAGAAAAAAGGTTACCCGCGAGCTTATGCCGCTGCCGTGACAGCGAGTGGGTCGGTGCAGGCGATTTTGGTTCCACCAAGCCATAACTCGGTGATTTATTCACTTGCTGCGGGCGGTACGGTGTCGATTGCCACACTTTTTATTGCAGGTATTGTACCCGGCTTGTTGCTAGGCCTTTCGTTGATGCTGATGTGCTTGTTCTTTGCTCATCGTCGCGGTTATCCGAAAGGTGAACGTATTCCGATGAAGCAGGCATTTAAAATTCTGCTGGATGCGTGTTGGGGCCTGATGACTGTGGTCATTATTCTGGGGGGCATTTTATCTGGTGTTTTCACTGCTACTGAATCTGCGGCTGTTGCCTGTCTTTGGGCATTCTTTGTGACCATGTTTATCTATCGTGACTACAAATGGAGCGAGTTACCAAAACTTATGTTCCGCACGGTAAAAACGGTCACTATCGTAATGATACTTATCGGTTTTGCATCCGCTTTTGGCGCAGTAATGACCTACATGCAGTTGCCAGCGCGTATCACTGAATTCTTCACCTCAATTTCTGATAACAAATACGTCATTCTTATTTATATCAATATCATGCTGTTGCTGATTGGCACGCTGATGGATATGGCACCAATTATCCTGATTTTAACACCTGTGCTTCTGCCAGTGACAAATGCGCTGGGTATCGACCCGGTACACTTTGGGATGATCATGATGGTTAACCTGGGGATCGGTTTAATTACGCCACCTGTCGGTTCAGTGCTGTTTGTCGCCAGTGCGGTGAGTAAGCAGAAGATAGAAGAAGTGGTGAAATCGATGCTGCCGTTCTATGCCATTCTGGTGCTGGTATTGCTGTTGGTAACTTATGTTCCGGCTATTTCACTGTGGTTGCCACGTTTCATGGGGATGATGTAATCACCTGAGAAAGCACACCGCCAGCATGGGCGGCGTGCTTTCTTGCTTATTGCTGCTCAGGTCGGAAATTTACCGACTTTTGTTTAAGCCAACGCTCACCTAAAGACAGTATCACTATCAATACAAACCCCGCTCCGCTGAATAAATGTAGTGAATACACCACTTTTGAGAACAGATGAGCCATAAAAATGAACGCCAGATATTTTCAGGTGATTAAAAAACAATCAAGCCGCTGTGCATTATACTTTGACTGTGCTCAATCGATTTTTTTGGCATGTCAGGAGGCGTTATGAGTCATGTCTGGGGGCTTTTTTCCCACCCTAATCGTGAAATGCAGGACATAAAACGCGAGAACGAAACGGTAACGCATCACTACACTCACCATGTATTAATCATGGCGGCCATTCCGGTTATCTGTGCGTTTATTGGCACAACCCAAATTGGCTGGAATTTTGGTGATGGTACCTTCGTTCAATTATCGATGTTTAACGGATTCTATTTAGGCGTACTGTTTTATGCCCTGATGCTGGCTGGTGTGGCCGTCATGGGGCGAGTCATCTGGTGGATGGCGCGTAACTACCCGCATCGCCCGTCGCTTGCTCGTTGCATGGTGTTTGCAGGTTACGTAGCAACTCCGCTGTTTATCAGCGGTTTAGTCGCATTGTATCCATTGGTGTGGTTATGCGTGCTGGTAGGGGCCGCAGCCCTTATTTACACCGGATACCTGTTGTATGTGGGTGTACCTGAGTTTCTTGGCATCAACAAAGAAGAGGGGATGAGTTTTTCCAGCTCAACACTCGCCATCGGCGTGCTGGTGCTTGAGGTACTGTTAGCCCTGAGTGTTATTCTTTGGGGTTATGGTTATCGTCTATTCTGATAATTGTTACGAATCAATAGTGGCAGGTTTCAGGGGCGTCAGCGTATTATGCTGGCGCCTCATCTATTCATACGCGCTGTGAAGAGATTCGAAGGGCACATTATTTTTTTGAATACTTACAGAAGTGTCACCATGCCGACAAAAATTCGTCTTTCGTTGCTCAGCCTTGCGCTGATGATTGCCGTACCATTCGCTTCCCAGGCTGCGAATAAAACCGCCGTACAACAGGTCAGTGCCGGGCAAGAGATCGCCTCTGGTAGTGCCATGATCGTCGATCTGCAAACCAATAAAGTTCTCTATTCCAGCCATCCTGATCTGGTACGCCCGATTGCCTCAATTACCAAATTGATGACAGCAATGGTGGTGCTTGATGCGAAGTTACCGATGGATGAAATGCTGAGTGTCGATATTAGCCAAACGCCGGAAATGAAAGGAATTTATTCCCGCGTACGCCTGAATAGTAAAATCGACCGTAAAGACATGATGCTGTTGGCATTAATGTCTTCAGAAAACCGTGCGGCAGCGAGCCTGGCACACCATTATCCTGGTGGCTATAACGCATTTATTCGCGCCATGAATGCGAAAGCAAAATCTCTTGGAATGACCCATACGCGTTATGTTGAACCGACCGGGCTTTCGATTCACAACGTCTCTACAGCGCGCGACTTGTCTAAGCTGCTGATTGCCTCTAAACAATATCCGATGCTCGGTCAGCTGAGTACCACCAAAGAAGATATGGCGACCTTTGCCAACCCGCCGTATACGCTGCCGTTCCGTAACACCAACCATTTGGTTTATAACAACAAGTGGAATATTCAACTGACTAAAACCGGCTTTACTAACAATGCCGGACATTGTTTAGTGATGCGCACCATGATTAACAATCGACCGGTGGCATTGGTGGTGTTGGATGCGTTCGGGAAATACACCCACTTTGCGGATGCAAACCGTCTGCGCAACTATCTGGAAACCGGCAAGGTGACGCCAGTTCCGGGCTCGGCCCTGGCTTATAAAAAGCAAAAAGCTGCGCAAATGGCGAGCAATAGTACGCAGAGTAATGCGCTTGACGATTAAGGCAAATCAAACGATACCCTAAATAATTCGAGTTACAGCAAGGCGGCAAGTGAATGAGTCCCGATTAGCTTAGTGAACTAAGTGATTCGGGCGAATGAGCGTAGCCAACAAAGCTGCAACTTGAAGTATGACGTGTATCAGGGCAGCGTCCGATCTCCATCATTGAGCGGACGCTGCATAATCAACGTATCGCGCCATGCGCCGAGCTTGAACCCCACACTTCGCAACAACCCGGCCACTTCAAAACCCAACTGCTTATGCAGATGACACGAACCCGTGTTGTTTTCACCATCGCCAATAATCGCCACCATTTGCCGCCACGGGCCTTGCTCACAGCGCTCTATCAACATAGTCAATAACTCACGCCCTACACCTTGCCCTGTCATGCTGGCGTCGATATAAACAGAATCTTCAAGCGTGAAACGGTAAGCAGGGCGCGGACGATAAACCGTCGCGTAGCAATAACCCACCACAATGCCGCTATGCAAAGCCACCAACCACGGCAACTCCTGAGCGCGAACGGCTTGCATCCGTTCAGCCATTTGAGCTTGTGTCGGGGGGATTTCCTCAAAAGAACCCCGGCCATGCAGTACATGCCATTCATAAATAGCAGTGATGGATGGGATATCATCGTTAGTGGCATCACGAACCTGTATCCGAGCGGACGGCATTGTTTCGAGGACTGACATTTCTCGCTCCTGTACGTAAAAAATCAAAGTGGCATGAGCTCACACCACTTTTCGCATTTTAATTTAGTACGAAAAACAAGCAAAAAACAGCCCGGGTTCTGGCAGTTGACAGTTTCACTTAATGGGGATCGTGGTGATGCGTATGGCTACAAGCCTGCTCTTCCCACCATTTTCGCTTTGTGGTCTTACCAATCCCAGGGTTCATGCTGTTGGTTGGGTCATTGGCCTTATAAAACTGTTTTAAGCTGTCCGGCGCTTCGTACAAATGCCCAACGTTATGCTCTGCCGGATATTGCGCACCGCGCGTGCGCAGCAACTCAAGCATCTGCTCCTTCAATGCATGTGCATCAACCCCTTTCTTAACAATGTAATCCTGATGGAAAACATGGCACATAAAGTGGCCGTAATAGAGGCTGTGGCTAATCTGGCTGCTGATTTCTGGCGGTAGTTGCTCAAACCATTCCTGGTCGTTACGACGCAGGGCAATATCGAGTGCCAGAATATCCTCCACTTCGTTGGCATGTACGGCGTGATAACGTACTGCTGCACCGGCCGCTGCAAAACGGTGTAAAAAGGCTTTCGCCCCTTCGGTTGGTGTGCAGACGAAAAAGCCGCCTTCAGCCTGCTCGAAATAGCTCTCCAGCCAGTTACGGGCCTCGCTAATACCTTCGCCAGACATCTTCAATAACAGGTGGTGTTCATATTTACCGCGCCACTCTTTCATCCGTGGTGGTAAGTGGCTTGGGCTCCAGCCGCTCAGGCGTTGCAATACGCGGTCAGTGAAGTGGGGTTTTATAAACGGGACTTTTTCAATCCACGCATCGGTGCGACCTTTCAAGGTAAAGAACAGCGGCATTTTATCGGTGCCGAGTTTATCGATCATCATGAAGGTGTCTTTGCCATACACTTCGGCAATATCGTAAATATCGCGGTGCATGTATTCGCCCGCCACCGGCAGGTTTTCAAAATTAGCCAGGATGTGGCGACGGATTTCAGTCAGCACTTCCGGTTTATTGGTACCGATGTAGAACACTTCGTTTTGTTTTTCTGCCACAAAAGTATCGAGGCGCACAGCAAATACTGCGAGCTTTCCAGCGCAGCCAGAGGCTTCAAACAGGCGGCTTGGGTCGGCGTTAAAGCGTGATGGTGTGTCAGCATCCACATCACGCACGCGCTCGGCGTAATCTTTATCGGATGCCTGGCGCTGGTCATGGAGCACATTTTCAGGCTTCACACGCTCGTCATCGAGCTTGCCAAGGATCTGTTCAGGCGTAACACCCAGATCGATACCCAGATGGTTCACCAGCGTTAATTTGCCTTGTTCATCAATACGGGCGTATAGCGCCATTTCGGTATATGCCGGGCCACGTTTAACCAAAGAGCCGCCGGAGTTATTACAAATCCCGCCAATCACCGACGCACCAATGCACGATGAACCAATCACTGAATGCGGCTCACGGCCCAGCGGTTTAAGGGCTTTTTCCAGCTGATATAGCGTACTTCCAGGGAAGGCCAGCACCTGCTTTCCGCCATCTAACAGCTGCAATTTATCCAGACGCAGGGTGCTGATAATGACAATTTCGCGGTCGTAATCGTTGCCATTTGGCGTTGAGCCTTCCGTCAGACCGGTATTTGCGGCCTGCATCAGAATAATTTTGTCGGTGCTTACGCAAATGCTCAGAACACGCCATAACTCAAGCAATGTGCCAGGGAAAACGACCGCTAGCGCATCGCCCTGGCCGGAACGAAAACCTTTACGATAGCGCGCCGTTTTTGCCGCATCGGTTAACACATGTTGGCTGCCCACCAGACGGTTCAGCTCATTTATGAATGTTTGTTTTTGGGATGGTGTAGGGTTAGACATTTATCCGCTCCTTGGGAAAATATTGACGACTACAAGCATAGCTCGCAAATCGATAATGAATCGTCTTAAACGTCCGGAAAATCAGCAGATAACACCGAGGCGACACTTCTTACAGCAGTAACCTTGTGGCACACTGCACGTCTTATCACTTCGTGCGGCCCTCTGTGGCGGCTTGAGCAAGAGAGTAATGTCGATGAAATGGCTCTGTTCTGTAAGTATTGCAGTTAGCCTTGCGCTGCAACCCGCGCTGGCTAATGAAATGTTTGGTCCACACCCGTTAACCCCGGAAGCGCGTGACGCATTCGTCACTGATTTGCTGAAGAAAATGACCACCGACGAGAAAATCGGCCAGTTACGATTGATCAGTGTTGGGCCAGATAACCCGAAAGAAGCCATTCGCGAGATGATCAAAGATGGGCAAGTCGGGGCGATTTTCAATACCGTGACTCGTCATGATATCCGCACTATGCAAGATCAGGTGATGGATCTTAGCCGCCTGAAAATCCCATTATTCTTTGCTTACGATGTGGTTCACGGTCAACGTACAGTGTTCCCAATCAGCCTCGGTTTAGCCTCCTCCTTCAATCTGGATGCCGTGAAAACGGTAGGGCGTGTATCGGCTTATGAAGCCGCAGACGACGGCCTGAACATGACCTGGGCGCCGATGGTGGATGTGTCGCGCGACCCGCGCTGGGGCCGTGTCTCCGAAGGTTTTGGTGAAGATACTTACCTGACTTCCATCATGGGTCGTACCATGGTTGAAGCGATGCAGGGCAAAAGCCCGGCAGACCGTTACTCGGTCATGACCAGCGTGAAACACTTCGCGGCCTATGGCGCAGTTGAAGGTGGCAAAGAGTACAACACCGTTGATATGAGCCCGCAGCGGTTGTTCAACGACTATATGCCTCCGTACAAAGCCGCACTGGATGCAGGCAGCGGCGGTGTGATGGTGGCACTGAATTCCCTGAACGGCACTCCGGCATCTTCCGACTCGTGGCTGCTTAAAGATCTTCTGCGTGATGAGTGGAAATTTAAAGGCATTACCATTTCAGACCACGGTGCCATTAAAGAGCTGATTAAACACGGTGTGGCGAGTGACCCGAAAGATGCGGTACGTATTGCGTTGAACTCCGGCATCAACATGAGTATGAGCGATGAGTACTACAGCAAGTACTTACCGGAGTTGGTGAAAAGTGGTGCTGTGCCAATGGCTGAACTTGATGATGCCGCGCGCCATGTGCTCAACGTGAAATACGATATGGGCTTGTTTAATGACCCGTACAGCCACTTAGGGCCGAAAGAATCCGACCCGCAAGACACCAACGCTGAAAGCCGCCTGCACCGTAAAGATGCTCGCGAAGTTGCACGTGAAAGCATGGTGTTGCTGAAAAACCGCTTGCAAACTTTGCCGCTGAAAAAATCTGGCACCATTGCCGTGGTTGGCCCGTTGGCTGATAGCAAACGCGACATGATGGGTAGCTGGTCTGCCGCAGGCGTTGCTGACCAGACGGTCACCGTTTTGCAGGGCATTAAAACTGCGGTTGGCGGAAACGCTAAAATCGTGGTCGCTAAAGGTGCAAACGTCACTGACGACAAAGGTATTGTTGATTTCCTTAATCAGTATGAACCAGCTGTCTCGGTAGATAAACGTTCTGCCAAAGAGATGATCGACGAAGCGGTGAATACTGCGAAATCTGCCGATGTGGTGGTTGCTGTTGTTGGTGAAGCTCAGGGGATGGCGCACGAAGCCTCAAGTCGTACCGATCTGGTGCTGCCACAAAGCCAGCGTGATTTGATTGCCGCGCTCAAAGCCACCGGTAAACCGCTGGTGCTGGTGATGATGAACGGTCGCCCGTTGGCGTTGGTCAAAGAAGATCAACAAGCCGATGCGCTGCTGGAAGCCTGGTATAGCGGTACTGAAGGCGGTAACGCGGTGGCCGACATTCTGTTTGGCGATTACAACCCGTCAGGCAAATTGCCGATGTCCTTCCCACGTTCTGTTGGGCAGATCCCGACTTACTACAGCCACCTGAACACCGGTCGCCCGTACAATCCAGAAAAACCAAACAAATACACCTCACGCTACTTTGATGAAGCCAACGGCCCGTTGTATCCATTCGGTTACGGCCTGAGCTACACCACTTTCAGCGTATCTGATGTGAAAATGTCTGCACCATCAATGAAAGCGGATGGCAAAGTCGAAGCCTCTGTTGAAGTGAAAAACACCGGTGACCGCGCAGGCGAAACCGTGGTGCAGATGTATTTGCAGGATGTGACGGCGTCGATGAGTCGCCCGGTGAAAGAGCTGAAAGGCTTTAAGAAAGTCTCACTCAAACCTGGCGAAACCCAGACCGTAAGCTTCCCGATTGATGTCGAAGGGCTGAAGTTCTGGAATGCGCAGATGAAACACATTGCCGAGCCTGGCAAGTTTAATGTGTTCATCGGGCTGGATTCTGCCCGCGTTAAGCAGGGCGAGTTTGAACTGAAGTAATCCCTTCGTCCTTGAATCTAATCCCAAATAAAGAGCCGGTTTTCCGGCTCTTTTCTTATTCTGCCCGCCTCGTTGTACCAACCTCTCAAAATTCGTCTAAACTTTTGCGACTCCATGATTTTTAAGCAAAGAAAAACAGCGAGGAAGCACGATGAACTTAGCAGCGCGTTGGAGCATGGCAGGGTTAGCATTGTTAGCCGCAGGGGCGCAGGCCGCAGAGCCTGTCAAAGTCGGCTCGAAGATTGATACCGAAGGGTCGTTGCTCGGCAATATCATTTTGCAGGTACTGGACAGCCACGGCGTGAAAACCGTCAATAAAGTGCAGTTGGGCACAACTCCAGTGGTGCGTGGGGCGATTACCGCAGGCGAACTGGATATTTACCCGGAATACACCGGCAACGGCGCATTCTTCTTCAAAGATGAAAAAGACGCCGCGTGGAAAAATGCGCAGCAGGGCTATGAGAAAGTCAAAAAACTCGATGCCGAAAAGAATCACCTGGTGTGGTTAACGCCTGCTCCTGCGAACAACACCTGGACCATTGCGGTGCGCAAGGATCTGGCCGAAAAAAACAAACTCACCTCACTTGACGATCTCAGCGCTTATTTGAAAAAAGGCGGTGAATTCAAACTTGCGGCTTCCGCTGAATTTATCGAACGCTCCGATGCGCTTCCTGCCTTTGAAAAAGCCTATGGCTTTAAACTTGAACAGCCGCAACTGCTCTCGCTGGCTGGCGGCGACACGGCTGTGACCATAAAAGCTGCTGCGCAGCAAACCTCTGGGGTGAATGCGGCAATGGCCTACGGTACTGATGGCCCGGTGGCGGCTCTGGGTTTGCAGACGTTGAGCGATCCAAAAGGTGTGCAGCCAATTTACGCGCCAACGCCTGTTGTACGTGAAGCGGTGCTAAAGGCTTATCCGCAGATGGACGAGTGGCTAAAACCGGTGTTTGCATCACTTGATGAGAAAACACTGCAACAGCTTAACGCCAGCATTGCGGTGGAAGGGCTGGATGCCAAAAAAGTGGCTGCTGATTACCTGAAGCAAAAAGGCTTCGTGAAGTAGGTTGCTGATCTTCTGGTGGATGTTGCTTACGCTAATCCACCCTACAGGTTGAAGTAGGCCGGATAAGCGCAAGCGCCATCCGGCAAGACAATAATTACAGGATGTCTGTTTGCTCAAAATTCATAATCGCGTTCTGTTGCTGCTGGTGATTTTGCTGGTGGTAGCGGGCGCAGTTCTGCCATTTATCAACTTTGCGCCTAACCGCCTGGTTTCCGGGGAATCTATCGCGCTTAGTCGGCTTCCTGAACATGTTGGTCTGATTCTCTCTCTTCCAGTACTTATTCTGGCATGCCTGACTCTGGCACCTTCCCGGCGACTGTCATTAACACTGACGCTTATCACGGGCGAGCTGTTTTTTATCGCCATTTTGTGGGTGACGGGGCACACCGCCTCGCAATTTGCTGAACAAGGGAACGCGCTTGCGCGAACGTCTCCCGGTAGCGGGCTATGGCTGTCTTTAACTCTGTGCCTGCTGCTTTGTGCCGATACCATCAACCGTCTGACACCCAATGCGCTCTGGCGTTTACTGCTCAATTTGCAGGTCTGGATCGCACCGGTAGCGCTGCTGTGGAGCGGGTACTTTGCCGATCTTTCGCTGCTTAAAGAGTATGCCAACCGCCAGGATGTGTTTGATGATGCGCTAACTCGCCATCTGGCTTTATTGGCAGGGACTTTGCTACCCGCCCTGATGGTTGGCGTGCCGCTGGGCGTGCTGTGCTACACCCGTCAGGGCTGGCAGTCTCCGGTGTTCTCCGTGCTTAATGTGATTCAGACGGTACCGTCTGTGGCACTGTTCGGGCTGTTAATTGCGCCTCTGGCAGGGCTTGTTAAGTTAGCTCCGTGGCTCGGCTCACTTGGCGTGAGCGGGATTGGTGTGGCTCCGGCACTCATTGCACTGGTGTTATACGCATTGCTGCCGTTGGTGCGTGGTGTTGTAGCAGGCTTGCAGCATGTTCCACGTAATATTATTGAAAGTGCTGAGGGCATGGGAATGTCGCGCTGGCAGATTTTCTGGCGGGCGGAAGTACCGCTGGCGTTGCCAGTTTTGCTGCGTAGCTTGCGTGTGGTTTGCGTGCAAACCATTGGTATGACGGTGATTGCAGCGCTAATTGGTGCCGGTGGGTTTGGGGCAATTATCTTCCAGGGATTACTCAGTAGTGCGCTGGATTTGGTCTTGCTTGGTGTGATCCCGGTTATCGCGCTGGCGGTCATCCTCGACGCGCTTTTTAAACTGTTTATCTCATTACTTGAGGAAAAACAGCCATGATCGAATTTGAAAATGTCAGCAAGTTCTTCCAGGGCGAAGCCGCTGTGAGTGACTTGTCGCTTAACATCAAGGAAGGCGAGTTTACGGTACTGATTGGCACATCCGGTTCCGGCAAATCCACCACGCTTAAAATGATTAATCGCCTGGTTGAACACGATACCGGGCGCATTCGCTTTGCCGGAGAAGAGATCCGCAATTTTGACGCCAAAGTGCTACGCCGTCGTATGGGGTACGCGATTCAGTCTATTGGGCTTTTCCCTCACTGGAACGTTGCGCAGAACATTGCCACCGTTCCGCAACTGCTTAAATGGCCGAAAGCACGTATCAGTGCGCGTATTGACGAATTACTCGCTTTACTCGGTCTGGAAGCTGATCAATTTCGTGACCGTTACCCACATCAACTTTCCGGTGGGCAACAACAACGTGTGGGGGTAGCGCGAGCGCTGGCGGCCGACCCGGAAGTGTTACTGATGGATGAGCCGTTTGGTGCGTTGGACCCGGTAACACGCGGTGCGCTTCAGCAGGAGATTATTCGCATCCACCAACTGCTTGGACGCACCATCGTGCTGGTGACGCATGATATCGACGAAGCGTTGACGCTTGCTGACCGCATTGTGCTAATGGACGGGGGAAAGGTGGTTCAGCAAGGTACGCCGCTGGAGCTGTTAACTCACCCGGCGACAGATTTTGTGCGCGACTTCTTTGGTCGAAGCGAATCAGGCGTGCGGTTGCTATCGTTGCGCCATGTTGCGGATCGCGTACGAACGCAGGAACGTTTAGAGGGCGAACCGATCGGTGAAACCATCACATTGCGTGAGGCACTATCGTTGTTTGTTGACCGCCAGTGCCAACAGTTGCCGGTAGTTAATCAGCAAGGTGAACCCTGTGGCGTACTGCATTTTAGTGATTTAGTGGGTGTTGAAGAGCGGCGAGGTGAAAATGCGCCTGTTACGTGACCCGCTACTTTGGCTGATTGCACTCTTTATGGCACTGCTGGTGTTGATGCCATACAGCAGCGCATTGTTCAGTTGGCTGTTTCCAGAGCTGGAAAGGCCGCTTTATCAGCAAGACAGTTTTATTGCGCTGGCGTTAAAACACTTCATGCTGGTCGGAGTTTCAAGCGTAGTGGCGATTCTCGTAGGCGTCGGATTGGGTGTTGTTGTGACTCGCCCGGCAGGGCTTGAATTCCGTTCACTGGTTGAAACCATTACGGCTGCAGGACAAACATTTCCTCCGGTAGCGGTACTGGCTATTGCGGTTCCAGTGATGGGGTTTGGTCAGCAGCCTGCGATTATCGCCCTGGTGCTGTATGGCTTGCTGCCGATTTTACAAGGAACATTGGCTGGAATTGGCTCAGTGCCGGAAGCGACTAAAGAGATTGCATTGGGCGCCGGGATGAGCCGCTGGCAGATGTTGAGAAAAGTTGAGTTGCCACTGGCAGCACCGGTGATTCTGGCAGGGATCCGTACTTCGGTGATTATTAATATTGGGACTGCGGCGATTGCATCAACCGTTGGTGCCAGCACTCTGGGCTCGCCGATAATCATTGGTTTGAGCGGTTTTAACACCGCCTATGTGATTCAGGGGGCTCTGCTGGTTGCGATGGCGGCAATTGTTATTGACCGCCTGTTTGAGCGTCTTTTGCGCTATATCACGCGTTATGAAGGATGACGATATAACCCATCAGCACCACGCCGCCAATTCCGCCGATAGCCATTACCAGCATGCCGCCCACCAAGGCTATTTTACTTAGTTTCATCTTTATGTCCGCTCCATACGTTACGCGGACGATTATAAGATGAAGCGGGCTTGTTAATGAACTATTAACTTTGCCTTATGCGCGTTCAGTCGATTGTCCGTTGCTCATTAGTGGGAAAATTTGCAGTCCTGCACAGCGCCAAAGCTCCAGTTGGTCGAGCTGATTGGGCGTCGGTGTATCACCACACCACACCAGCAGTGTTTGTTGAGCAAAAAGCTCAGGTCGCAATTGATGGAGTGGATGGGCCAGCACATCAATGCGCCAACCCTGCTGGATTGCCATCCAAGCAGCCATCCACAAGCGCGTGGTATCGGGCGTGTCCCAACCTACAAGTAACGCATCTTTGCCGCTGCGTTTACGCGCCGAGGCAAGGCACAGTGCAATGTAGTTGATCAGTGCGCCATCCAGGAGGCTCAGTAGAGTATTCAATGTGACTTGATGGCATTGCAGGCGGCGACGAAGGGGAGTGTAAAGCTGATGGACGAGGGTTTCTGCGGGATAATCACGGCCAATGTCAGCCATCCAGGTACGTAATCGGTTCGGGCTGCCGCTTTGCAAATGGTGGAGCAGCAGTTCCTGGCGTTCACGCCAGCCGCTATCCAGATCCTGGAGTTCGCCGCCCAATAAGGCTTTCACCTTGCCGACCTGAACGCCGTTTTCAATCCAGCGTTTGATTTCACGGATACGTTCGATGTCGTCATCATCAAACAAGCGATGCCCGCCATCCGTGCGCTGAGGTTTTAATAGCCCGTAACGTCGTTGCCAGGCACGCAACGTCACGGGGTTAATATCGCAAAGCACAGCCACTTCACCGATGGTATAAAGCGCCATGTTAAATCCACTGTCTGCCCGGGAAGCCCCCGTATAACTGTAGTCAGTGACGATAACTTTGGAGAACTATTTAGTCGTCGAAATACCAGTAGCCCTGATTTACCAGCTCAGTCAGCACGTTAACAAATTCCGGGTTCTCTAACGCGTCGCCCAGTTCTGTTTGACCAAGTGTGGTGTAACGGCACAATGCGTCCGCTGCTGCCGGAACAGGTGCTTCCATTGCTTCGCTATTCACGAAGAACTCACCGTCAACATTCAGCACTCGTAAACCGCTCAGACGAGTCAGGTTTTCACCGCCCAGTAACGCATCAAGGATTTCATCTTGCTGATATGGCGGCTCTGCCGGAGCAACATCCAGTTCGTGGCGCGGTGTGGTAACAAAGCGGCCGAACCACTGTTTGAAATCTTCTGGCTGGCTGATGACTTCCATCATCATGTCACGCAGGCGATTAAGTTCGTAACCTTCAACTTTGCCAGGATGTTCGCGGACGGTTAAGTCAGGATCGCTATAGTGCTCGCCACCCAGATCGTTTTCCAACGCGTAATCAGCAAAACTACTGATCAAATCGCGGCCATTTGGCCCACGGAAACCGACGGAATAGTTGAGTGCAGTTTCGTGAGTGAAGCCATCGTGTGGGAAGCCCGGTGGAATATACAGAATATCGCCACGTTCCAGGTCTTGATCAATGATTGGCTCGAACGGATCAACATGCAACAACGCAGGATGTGGGCAGAACTGGCGCATTGGCAGTTTGTCACCCACGCGCCAGCGACGGCTACCCATGCCCTGAATAATAAACACATCGTACTGATCGATATGTGGACCAACACCGCCGCCAGGTACGGAGAAAGAGATCATCAGGTCGTCTAAACGCCAGTCTGGCAATACGCGGAATGGGCGCACCAGTTCAGCAGATGGCGCGTGCCAGTGGTTTACAGCCTGTGCCAGCAATGACCAACCGGTTTCGCCCAGGTTGTCAAAATGCTCGAAAGGACCGTTGGCTGCTTGCCACTGACCGTTGGTATGGCTAACCAGTCGGCTATCCACCTCAGCTTCCATAGCGAGACCGGCTAACTCATCCGGGGTTATCGGATCGACAAAATCAGGAAACGCATTTTTTAAGATGACCGGCTTTTTTTGCCAGTATTTCTCTAAGAACTCAGGCCAGTCTAAATTAAGTTGATAATCCATTTTTTTGATACCAGTGGTGGATAAACGGGCTCGATTATAGAGAAGAGCGGCTACTGGCCGCCTTGTCATGAGTCAAGGCAAGCGGTAAGAGGGCTTAGAAAAAACAATACAGCCTCACGGTAAAAAGTGGGACAATAGTGGCTGTTTATACAGTAAAAGTGGTTTTTATGGCCTTGTCCTCCGCTCAAAAAGAGCAAATCGCCGCCTGGTATAAGGCGCTACAACAGCAGATCCCGGACTTTATTCCGCGCCCACCGCAACGGCAAATGATTGCCGAAGTGGCGAAAACGCTCGCGGGTGAAGCGGGGCGTCATCTGGCGATTGAGGCTCCTACCGGCGTGGGGAAAACGCTTTCATACCTGATCCCCGGTATCGCTATTGCACGCGGCGAGCAAAAAACGCTGGTGGTCAGCACGGCAAACGTGGCTCTTCAGGATCAAATATTCAGCAAAGATTTGCCGCTGCTGCGCAAAATTATTCCCGATCTGAAATTTACCGCCGCGTTTGGCCGTGGGCGTTACGTTTGCCCGCGCAATCTTGCCGCTCTGGCAACAGACAACGCCTCACAGGGCGATTTGCTGGCTTTTCTCGAAGACGAGATGGCGCCGACCAGCAAAGATGAACAGCAGCGTTGCGTAAAACTGAAAACCGATCTTGATGCCTATAAATGGGACGGGTTGCGTGACCACACTTCGCAAAATATTGAAGACGATCTCTGGCGGCGCTTAAGCACTGACAAAGCCAGTTGTCTGGGGCGCAATTGCCACTGGTATCGTGAATGCCCGTTTTTTGTGGCTCGCCGTGAAATAGACGATGCCGAAGTGGTGGTCGCTAACCACGCTCTGGTGATGGCCGCGATGGAAAGTGATGCGGTGCTGCCTGAAGCCAAAAACCTGCTGCTGATTTTAGATGAAGGCCACCATCTGCCGGATGTGGCGCGTGACGCGCTGGAAATGAGTGCCGAAGTCACGCCGGGTTATAGCCGTTTGCAGTTCGATCTCTTCACCAAACTGGTCGAAACCTGCATGGCGCAGTTTCGCCCAAAAAGTCCACCGCCGCTGACCAATCCAGAACGTTTGACCAATCATTGCGACGAAATTTTTGAGCTGCTCAGCTCATTTAACAGCATTGTTTCATTGTGGTTGCCGGGCGAAAAAGAGGCCGAGCATCGTTTTGAAATGGGCGTGCTGCCCGAAGAAATTATGGTGATTTGCAAGCGGCTGGCAAAGCTGATGGAAGGGCTGCGCAGCCTGTCGGAGGCCTTGCTTAACGATCTTGGCGAAAAAACCGGAACGCACGATATTGTGCGTTTGCACCGTTCACTGCTGCACATGAACCGGGCGTTAGGCTATTTCGAAACGCAGAGCAAACTGTGGCGGCTTTCGGCAATGGAAAAGGCATCGGGAGCACCTGTGTCGAAGTGGGTGACGCGAGAAATCCGTGAAGGGCAGCCACATCTGTATTTCCATTGTGTGGGCATTCGTGTTTGCGATCAGTTAGAAAAACTGGTCTGGCGCAACGTTCCACATGTGATTGTGACCTCTGCAACGTTGCGCTCGCTGAATAAATTTGACCGACTGCAAGAGATGAGCGGGCTGGATGAAGATGCGGGCGATCGTTTTATTGCGCTGGATTCCCCGTTTAACCATGTCGAGCAGGGCAAGCTGGTTATACCGCAGTTAACCGTTGAGCCAACTATGGAAAATGAAGCTCAACACTTGGCTGAGATGGCTGCATTTTTCCGTGCCGAACTGGCGAAAGGCGAACACAAAGGCATGCTGGTGCTATTTGCCAGCAACCGTGCAATGCAGGTATTCCTGACGCATGTCACCGATTTGCGCCTGACATTACTGGTGCAGGGGGATATGCCCCGTTACAGACTGGTGGAGCTGCACCGTAAACGCGTTGAGCAGGGCGAAACCAGCGTGCTGGTTGGTTTACAATCCTTCGCTGAAGGGCTTGATTTAAAGGGTGATTTACTCAGTCAGGTACACATCCATAAAATCGCTTTCCCGCCTATCGACAGCCCAGTGGTGCTCACTGAGGGTGAATGGTTAAAAACCCTGAAACGCTATCCTTTTGAAGTACAGAGTTTACCCAGTGCTTCATTTAATCTTATCCAACAAGTTGGACGTTTAATTCGTAGCCATGGCTGTTATGGTGAGGTAGTGATTTATGACCGCCGCCTGTTGACCAAAAATTATGGTCAACGTTTACTGGGTGCGTTACCGGTGTTTCCGATCAGTCAACCCGAGGCGCCAGCAGCTAAACTGATTGATACCACGCCGAAAAAGACGGTGCGGCGCAAACGTGTGAGCAAGAAATAGAAAGGAGAATCTGAGTGGATTACCGTAAGATCATTAAAGAAGTCGGGCGCGGTAAGAACCATGCTCGCGATCTGGATTTTGACACCGCTCGTGGCTTATATGCCCATATGCTCAGAGGTGAAGTTCCAGAACTGGAGCTGGGTGGGGTGCTGATTGCATTGCGCATCAAAGGGGAAGGCGAGGCGGAAATGCTCGGTTTCTATGACGCGATGAAGCACCACATGATTACACTTACGCCTCCAGCGAACAAACCAATGCCAATTGTTATTCCTTCTTACAATGGCGCGCGCAAACAGGCGAACCTCACGCCATTGTTGGCTATTCTGCTTAATCGCCTTGGATTTCCAGTGGTAGTACACGGTGTTAGCCATGACCCAACGCGTGTATTAACTGAAACCATTTTTACACTGATGGGCATTGAACCAACGTTACATGCGGGTCAGGCGCAAGCTAAACTAGATTTACATCACCCGGTTTATATTCCTGTCAGTGCGCTGTGCCCTCCGATGGAAGATCAGCTCGCGATGCGCTGGCGTATGGGTGTACGAAATAGCGCTCATACACTTGCCAAACTGGCGACTCCATTTGCAGAAGATGCCGCATTACGTCTTGCCAGTGTTTCCCATCCTGAATATGTCCCGAAAGTAGCAAAATTCTTTGCCGATATTGGCGGCCGTGGCTTGCTGATGCATGGAACAGAAGGGGAGGTGTATGCCAACCCGCAACGCTGCCCGCAGATTACGCTTATCGACAGCCTCGGTTCGCGCGTAGTGAGTGAACGCCAGACGGAAGTCAGCGATGAAGAAGTGGTGCTGCCTGCTGGAAAAGACCCGGAAGTGACCGCCCGCTGGATTGAACGTTGCGTTGCAGGCGTTGAACCCGTACCGCAGTCATTAAAAATACAAATGGCATGTTGTCTTGTGGCAACGGGTGAAGCTACGACATATGAGGAAGGTTTAACCCGCGTTAATCAGGTCTTCTGATTCATGGTTGTTTGACAGAAAAACGACAAAAAAAAGCCCGCGATAAATGGTCGCGGGCAACAAGGGTCATAACAGAGTCAAACAGGGTGGAGCAGAGCTCCAAAATGAGGGTGTATCAGGGCAATACAGCAGTCTTACTTGTAGATAACCGCAGTACCGCTCATTTTTCCGTTGGTGTTAGCAGAAGTGATTGAGTACGCTTTTGCGCCAGCTTGTTCTGCTTTAGAAGCCAGTTGCGCTTCCAGGCCATCCAGAGTGGTTGCGTTATCAGCGGAAACTACACCGATTTTGTTCATGTTCTGAGCATCAGCAGCGCTGATAGATTGTGCAGCCATTGCACCGAAAGAAAGAGTGGTCAGGGCGATAGCGGCTACAGCATATTTGATGGTTTTCATAATTAATTCTCGCAGGTTATTCTGTTTAAAGTGACGTTGTTCCGTCGATGTGATTATGGTCACACTTTTGAGCAGAATAATAAATCGAATAGAATTGACCACCTTATTCAAAATTTTTGAAGCTAAGCTAACTCATTGAAATGAGTAATGATTAGCACGCGAATTATCATCTCTATTTATGTAACACAGATCCCGCTTCGCTTTTCGCATCTTTTGCTACTTTTTTTGCCATCACGCATCTGGTCTGTCCTGCAATCGCTTGCGCGCTATTTTAAGAGTGAAAAATAAAAAACGGCCCGAAAGCCGTTTTTTATCGATGGTTTACATCAATCCCAGAAGTTTAGGAATAAACAGGGAAATTTCCGGGATGTAGGTAATCATCATCAGTGAGACGAACAGGGCAGCGTAGAAGGGTAACAGCGGTTTAATGAGGTTCTGGATTTTAACTCCAGTGATGGAGCAACCGACAAACAGCGCGCTACCCACCGGCGGGGTCAGCAAGCCGACGCACAGGTTTGCCACCATCATGATGCCGAAATGAACCGGGTCCATCCCCAAATCTTGCGCAATTGGCAGGAAGATTGGCGTGAAGATCAGCACCGCTGGCGTCATATCCATGAAGATGCCGACAATCAGCAGCACAATGTTGATCAGCAGCAGGATCACCAGCGGGTTATCGGAAATGCCCATCAGCGTGTCGCTGATCATGTACGGGATATCCGCGTTGGTCATCGCCCAGGACATGCCCACCGAGAAACCAATCAGCAGCAGAACAATGGATGTTGTGACCACTGAATCAAGGATCAGCTTTGGTAAATCACGCCATTTCACTTCGCGGTAGATCAGCACCGAGAGCACAAAGGTGTAAACCACCGCGATGGCTGAGGCTTCTGTCGCGGTAAAGACGCCGCCCAGAATCCCGCCCATAACGATGATAACTAACAACAAGCTCGGCAGCGCATCGAGAAACGCTTTGGCTGCTTGTGCGCAGGTTGGACGCGCTGATACCGGATAGCCACGACGTTTGGAGATAATCCAGCATACCAACATGACTGACAGGCCCATTAATATGCCCGGCAAATAACCGGCCATAAACAATGAGGCTACCGATACGCCACCCGCCGTCAGCGAGAAAACGATCAGCACGTTAGAAGGCGGGATCAGCAATCCGGTAATACAGGATGAGACGTTGACCGCCGTAGAAAACGCCGGGTCATAGCCTTCTTTGTTTTGAATCGGCGAAAGCGTGCCGCCAACAGCCGCCGCAGCAGCAACAGCCGAACCGGAAATGGAACCAAACATCATGTTCGCCAGCACGTTAACGTGGCCCAGTGAACCTGGAATGCGCCCAACCATTATTTGCGCGAGGTTGATTAAGCGGATGGCTATGCCGCCGCTGTTCATCAGCGTTCCGGCAAAGATAAAGAACGGAATTGCCAGCAGAGCAAAGTTATCCAGGCCGTTGGCGAGGCGTTGTGAAACGGTGATAATCGCCACATCCCACGGGAACATCAGCAGCATTGAAGAAACGGTGGCAATGCCAATCGCAAATGAAATCGGAACGCCGATAAAGACCAGCACGAAGAACGCACCAAATAAGGTGAGGGCGATATAAGTTTCCATTATTTCCCTTCCTTGCTGACCAGAGTGTGAGCGTCGGTCAGGATAAAATAGAGCGAGTAAAACATCATAATTGCCCCGCTTAATGGCAGCACAATGTAGACATATCCCATCGGGATTTGTAACGCTGCTGAGAGTTGCGAAGTGGCTAAGGTTTTTTCAATCAGTTTCAAGCCACCGTTGACGATAACCGCACCCGAGAACAGCAACACCAGTGTGTTGATGAGAATGCCGAGCAGCGGCTTTTTATGGTCTGGCAGCATCATCGCAAGAAAATCGATGGACAGATGGCGTTGTGCGCCAACGGTATAGGACGCACCTAAAAGACCGACCCAAATCATCAGAAAACGCGCCAGTTCATCGGTGAGGGTGCTGGGCTGGTTTAGTACATAGCGGCTGAAAACTTGCCACACTACGCAGAGAACCAGAGCGATCATCACCAACACCGAAAAAGTGGCAATAGTCCGGTCTACCGCAAGCTTTATGGGCTTAAGTATCATGTTTACATACCTGAAAATTAACCTGGACGAGCGGGCGATGACTTATCACCCGCTGAAACTTGCAGCTCTAAATTACTCAGCAGCGGATTCAAACTTAGCCAGCAAAGCCGCCTGTTTTGGATCTTTAGCAAAGTCGTCATAAAGCGGTTTTACTGCAGCACGGAATGGAGCTTTATCAACGCTCAAGATAGTTGCACCCATTGCTTTAGCCTGGGCACGCGAATCGGCATCGACTTTTTCCCACAGTTTTTGCTGGTAAGCTTCGGAGTTTTTCGCGGCGTTAATCAAGATTTGTTGCTGCTCGGGCGAGAGTTTGGCCCAGGTTTTAGTCGAAATAACCAGGAAGTCTGGAATGGAGGTGTGTTCATCTTCGGAGAACACTTTGGCAATTTCGATATGACGTGTCTGAACCCATGACGGTACGTTATTTTCCGCGCCATCTACCACGCCTTGCTGCATGGCGGTATAAACTTCACCGAAAGAAATAGGAGTTGGCGAGCCGCCCATCAGTTCAACCATTTTTAGTGTGGTTGGACTTGCCTGAACACGAATTTTTAGCCCTTTTAAATCTTCAGGTTTGGTAATAGGTTTTTTAGCATAGAAACTACGGGTGCCTGCAACATAAGCTGAAATAGCAAAGAACCCTTTATCTTTTGTTGAGTCCATAATTTCTTTACCTACCTCACCAAATACCACGCGATTAAAATGCGCCTGGTCTTTAAATAAGTAAGGCAAATTATAAATAGCGTAAGTGTTGTCGAAAGATTCTAAATCACTCGCAGAACCTTTGGTCATATCCAGTGCGCCATTTTGTAAAAGTTCCAGAGTTTCTCTGGCACTTCCCATCTGGCTGCTTGGATAAATACGAATACGCATATTGCCGTCAGAAAGTTGTTGTACCTCTTTGGCAAGTTCTTCAAAAGCCTGGTGTACAACGTGGCTGCGTTCCAGGTTGTGAGCGAGTTTTAAGGTTATCTTATCTGCAGCATTTGCACCTGTAGCACACAGTGTAATAAGTGAAGCGCAAAGTAATTGGCGAGGTAGAGTTAAAAGATTCATGGATTTTGCTCCCTGCAAAAATGTTAAGAAACGAGTAGAGTCAAACATTGCTGTATAACAGCTTATGATATTTGTCCGATAACCATACTGTTCCAACATCACATTTTTTATTTAACCAGCGCGGTATTACTATTTTTTGTGTCCTCGCTCACTCTCTTTTTCTATTTTAGAAATGATTTTAATTTCACAAGCGAATTTACATGGTTATTAGAGGTGGAGTGTAAGGAATAATCGAGTAGATAGCTCGGGATTACTATATTTATAAGTTGTATGAATGATTGCAATTTATAATAAATAATAAAATAACGGTCTCCAAAAAAGGAAACCGCTATCATTGATACCCACGGGATAACCCGTTGGGGCTATTTATAAATAGTTGCGCTACCAAACATCTTGTTCTGACCGCTAGCTGAGTTAACAACAAAGCCTTTTGCCCCTTCTTCTTTCGCTTTCTCTCCAAGCTTGGTTTGTAGATCGTCAAGGTTGCTTGCACCGGTGACGGTGACTGTTCCTGCGGGGCGAAGCTGACCGGTGTTTCCCGCAGACAATTCCTGGGCTGCCATGGTTGCAAACGGTAATGCCGCAAGGGTGACAACCGCAGAAAAATACAGAAATTTTTTCATAATCACATCCTCATTGCTTTTGGGGGATGATTAAAAAACCATCAACACTAAAAGTGTAGGTGCAATGTGGTAAACGATAGCCGCAAAAAACTGATGGACTTGTGCTTATTTTTTGAACAACAAAACTTGACGAAATACTTACAGATCAGTGAGATACAGGTTCATGATTTTGCTGATTTTATCGCGCGTCAGGGCGAATCATATCGAAGCGGTGAGTCTCATCTATCGTGTAATAAGCTGATGGCCCACCCGCTCGTAGCACCGGTTTTGCCAGCGCGGTCTGGTAAATACCGTCTTTTAGCAATGACTCGTCAATATGAACAGCGACCACTTCACCAAGCACCAGCCAGGTATCAATCGCCGTACCGTCGGCAGCTGTGAGCTGAATGCATTGCGACAGGCGGCATTCAAAGTTGACCGGGCTTTCGGCAACCAGGCTTGCTTTGACTTTACGTCCTGCAACGGCAGTTAGCCCTGCGCGGAGAAACTCATCCTCACCGTGGGGTATTGAGGCTGACGTTTCATTCATCTGTTCAGCCAGTTCACGGGTGGTGAGATTCCAGACGAACTCTTTTGTCTCAACGATATTGCACACGCTGTCTTTCCAGCCGCTGCTGGCGAAACCGATAATCGGTGGACGATAATTAAAACAGTTAAAGAAACTGTATGGTGCAAGATTGCGCGCGCCCTGCTGGTTATATGAAGCAATCCAGCCGATAGGGCGTGGGCCGATAATGGCGTTAAGTGGGTCATGTGGCAAACCATGCCCATCGGCAGGTTCGTAGTAATAGCGTTTAGACATAGCGCACCTTATGTTGATTTATCTCAGGCGAAAATCACGCGGCGTATTTACCCCGCAGGGTTCACAGAGTATCTTACGCGCCCACACAAGGAGAAGCCGCAATGAAAACCCCTGACACCACTAAACCGGGTCTGCACCCACGCAACCGCCATCGTAACCGTTATGATTTCCCTGCTCTGACGCAAAGCAGCCCGGAATTGAGCGCATTTTTACGCCCTGGCCCGCATGGCGATACTACGGTTGATTTTGCCGATCCAATGGCGGTGAAAGCGCTGAATAGGGCGCTGCTTGCGCACTTCTACGGCGTGAAAGAGTGGGGTATTCCAGACGGTTTTCTTTGCCCACCTGTCCCTGGCCGTGCTGATTACATTCACCATCTGGCCGATTTATTGGCTGAAGGTAACGGCGGTGTGGTGCCATCTCAGGCTTCAGTGTTGGATGTGGGCGTTGGTGCGAACTGTATTTATCCACTGATTGGCCAGCATGAATATGGCTGGCGCTTTACAGGCACCGATGTGGACCCTGAAGCAATGCGCAGCGCCACGGCGATTATTGATGCTAATCCAGGGCTGTCACGTCTGATTCGTCTGCGTCGCCAGAAAACGCCGACCGCTATTCTTCCAGGTGTAATTCATAAAAATGAGATGTTTGATGCCACACTTTGCAACCCTCCGTTCCACGACTCCGCGCAGGCTGCGCGCAGCGGTAGCGAACGTAAACGCGTAAACCTCGGCCAGGATAAAAATGGTGCGTTGAACTTTGGTGGTCGTGAACAAGAGTTGTGGTGTGAAGGTGGCGAAGTAGCCTTTGTCACCCAGATGGTTAACGAAAGTAAAGAATTTGGCCGTCAAGTGCAGTGGTTTACCTCATTAGTTTCTCGTGGCGAGAATTTGCCTCTGATTTATCGCGCATTGCAGGAAGCGGGCGTTGAGAAAGTCGTGAAGAAAGAGATGGCCCAGGGTCAGAAGCAGAGCCGCTTCATCGCCTGGACGTTTATGAACGACGCACAACGCGCTCGTTGGGCTGCTACACGTTACAAATAGTCAGATAGTGGGATTGGCAGGTGGCAGTGCTCCCGCTGCTGCCTGTGACTCCTGAAGCGCCTGAGTGGCATCGCTGCCGGGTTGCATAACCTGCACGGTTTGTACCGGTGGGCGAATCCCTGCCGCATCAAAGTGTTTCTTCACCATCCCATCTAATGCAAATCGCACCGACCACTGCTTTAAAGGTTGGGTGGTGAATGATACACGCACGGTAAAGGCCTGGTTGGTTAGACCAACAATCCCGGCAAACGACGGCTCACCAATCACCAGCTTGCGAATGTCATCCTGTTCCATCAGTTCATCTACGGCTTCTTTCAGAATTCGGTTTGCTTTTTCAACATCTTCCTGGCGATCCACGTCGTAATTGGCGACAAACGAACCAATACCTCGCACAAAGTTGGCGAAGGTGGTAATCGATGACCACGGAATGATGTGGTAAGCCCCGGTATCCTGGCGCACGCCTACTGAGCGAATTGACATGCGTTCAACAGAACCGGTAATTGGCCCGATGGTGACTAAGTCACCGGTATTCATCCCATTTTCAAACTGAATAAAGACGCCAGTAATGATGTCCTTCACCAGGGTTTGCGCGCCGAAACTAATGGCTAAACCCAGTGCGCCAGCCCCAGCCAGTAATGGGGCGATATTCACTCCAATTTCTGAAAGCAAAATCATGATAGTGATGGTGCTGATAACTACTGCCAGAGCGTTACGGAACAGGGTCAGCAGTGTGCGGGTGCGGGCACTGGGCATCGGTCGACCATGAATATCTGACGCCAGGCGGTTTTCAATCAGGCTTGCCAGTAAAGTCCAGCCTATGGCGGAGAAAAGCAGAATTAACACGATGCGAATAATAATATCGATAGTTTTCTCACCGGCATCGTTGGAAATCCACGCCCACATATCAAACAGTCCCCAGGCGTTTAGTAGCAGCATGACCGCCACGCATACCGTCATAATTCGCGCCATTTTCAGGGCGGCGGAGATCCAGCCATTAAGGCGTTTTTGCAGTTCAGGATAGTTGCGCTGCACCTGTGGTGAAAGGTTGATGGTTTTCGCAAGCCAGCGCGACAACATGCCCGAGATAAACGCCGCGATACCGATAATCGCCAGACTATGCACAGACGCTGCCATCATCCATTTCAGACTGTTGCCCGGGTCGAACAGCGAAAAGAAAAACAACACAACGAAATAGGCGCTCGCCAGCCAGTGCCAGACCAGTGCAAAAGCACGAATAAACAGGCTAAAGAACGCCATTGAGCGGTCGGCTAGTTGAATCAGACTTTGCTGAATCTGGCGTTTGTTGTGGAAAATCAGATACAAAGCCCAAAGGGTGATGCAGAGCATAATCACCACATTGGCAATCGCTCCTACCTGTACGTTTACCTGATTAGAAATAATCGGTACCGCAACCAAAATACCGTAGCCTATCAAGCTGCTTAACCCCGCAAGGCGAAGATTCCAGTAATGTGCACTTTGATCTGGCACCGGAAATGGGCGTAGGTCAGGAAAGCGGGGGCAGAAAATTAAACGCAGGATGGCTTTGAAGAATTCAATCAGCGCAAAAGCATTCAGAAACAGCCCTTGTTGACGGGCGATAGTGCGATTTCCAGCGTTCATCATGTCGCTAAAGATCTGCCCGACGAAAATGGTCAACGCCAGCAATAACAGATCAATGATAAACGCACCGATGATCATCAGTGGCAGATGAAACCAACTCGACCGGTCGCGATTCTTTTTGCGCCCCCATTTGCCCATGCGCGTCCAGACAGGCGTCATGCAGGCACGAATCAACAGATAAAAGGCAAAAACGCTCACGACGAGCATCGTAAAATGCGTCAATGCATTATAAAAAGTTTGTTGATTGAAGGCCTTGTGTGGAGCACCGGTAATATTACGGTGTAGTTGGGCAAAGCGCTGGGCCAGCTCACCTCCGTAGTGGCGGCTTACATCGGTCACATTTTCAAGAACCGTTTTGTCTTCACTCAGTTGTTCTGGTGGAACGATAGCGGGCACCGGATCAGGCGGCGGTGTGGCGGCTACTTTGCGCAATTGCCCAATCAGTTCATCACGCGACTGCGAGTTGTCCAGCACATCGGCCAGGGCTGAATAGGCTTTCTTTTTTTCTTCAAGGTTAGGTTCAGCGGGCGGGGTGGTCGCGTTCTGTTGAGCAGACGCGGCAACAGCCGCAGCCGGTAGAGTGACGGCCTGCGTTTGAAAGCTAAACATGCACAGCAGTAGCAAGAGTAGCGGCACGGCGTTCCTCCGAACTGAAAAGTCAGACAAAGGAATAAGTATAGAGCGCGGGGGTTTGTGGTCGGGAAAACAGGAATTATCTGGTGCGAACGTCGAACTGGTGTCGGATGACGCTGCGCTTATCCGACCTACGCCAAAGCTGACGCAGGGGGATAAGCGCAACAGGTTATCAGGAAACGTGCTGCAAGAATTCCTGCAAGCGCTGGCTTGGCGGGTTATCAATCAGCTCTTGCGGATTGCCATCCTCAGCGATGCGGCCTTTATCAATGAAGATCAGGCGTGAGGCAACTTTGGCGGCAAAACCCACTTCGTGAGTCACGATAACCATCGTCATACCTTCTTCAGCCAGATCCTGCATAACCTTCAACACTTCGTGGCGAAGTTCAGGGTCAAGGGCTGAGGTTGGCTCATCAAACAGCATCATTTTTGGCTTAACTGCCAGCGCGCGAGCAATCGCTACACGTTGTTGCTGGCCACCGGAAAGCTCTGATGGGTAGTGATGTGCACGCTCTGCGAGGCCCACTTTTGCCAGCAACTCTTTCGCCAGTTTATCGGCGGCATCTTTGCTTAAGCCACGCACACGAATCGGGCCAAAGGCGACGTTTTCAAGCGCAGTCAGGTGTGGGAACAGGTAGAACTGTTGGAACACCATTCCCGCTTCCTGGCGAATCAGGCGCTCATCAACTTTCGGGTCGTTGACCTTCAGGCCATCAACAAACAGGTCACCGCTGGTGATGTCTTCCAGTTTGTTGATGCAACGCAGCAGTGTAGATTTACCTGAGCCTGACGGTCCGATAATGACAACCACTTCGCCCTGTTTGATATCGAGGTCGATGTTATGTAGCACCTGGGTTTTACCAAAGTGCTTAGAGACGTTTTTAAATTCAATCATAGGATTTTCATCCTTCTTTCAAGGCGACGCAGCACGAAGCTCAGCACCAAAGTAATAATCAGATAGAAGACCGCAACGGCGCTCCAGATCTCCAGCGCACGGAAGTTCCCGGCAATGATTTCTTGCCCCTGACGGGTCAGCTCAGCCACACCGATAACAATGAACAGCGAGGTATCTTTAATGCTGATAATCCACTGGTTACCCAATGGCGGCAGCATACGACGCAGCGCCAGCGGCATAATCACGTGGCGAATGGTTTCACGCTTCGACAGGCCTAACGCAAGGCCTGCTTCCTGGAAACCTTTATGAATCGACAGCACCGCACCACGGGTAATTTCCGCAATGTAGGCGCCGGAGTTAATCATAATGGTGACGACGGCGGCGCTGAACGGGTCAATGCGCAGGTCGTTAAAGGCCATTGGTAGGGCGAAGTAAATAAACATCACCTGTACCACAATCGGCGTACCGCGAATCACTTCAATAAATACTAATGCGATGTGGTTGGCAATCCAGCCGCCGTAAGTACGGGCGAAACCGGCGACCAGACCAATTATCAGACCGCCAAACAACCCGATGACCGAAATCAGCAAAGTCATTTTGGCGCCTTCAATCAAAAGCGGGATTGCAGGCCAAATGGCACTCCAGTCGAACTCCATGATGCATTCCTATTGTGTACCGTGGTTCAAAAATAGCAGGGGCGAAAATGGTCGCCCCTGAGTCACTCATAAAACTTTAGAATTATTATTTTGGCTCAGTGCCGAACCATTTTTTGTAGATTTCGTTGTACTTGCCGTTCTCTTTCAACGTTTTCAGTGCGCCGTTCACTTTCACGCGCAGGTCATCGCTGCCTTTAGGGAAGGCGATGCCGTATTGCTGTGCTTCCAGAGAGTCGCCAACAGCTTTGAACTTGCCCTGGCCTGCAGTTTTGATGAAGTACAGGATATTCGGGGTGTCGTGCAGTACTGCATCAGCACGGTTGGTACCCAGTTCCATATATGCATTGTCGATGTTCGGGAACTGACGCAGGTCTTTAGTTTTGATGTTGGCTTTCGCGTAATCAACAGAACCGGTGCCGCTCTTAACCGCAACCACTTTACCATCGAGATCTTTCACGCTTTTTACTGAGTCGTTGTCAGCTTTAACCATCACTAACAGGCCGCTTTTGTAGTAGCCATCAGAGAATTCGATCGCTTTTTTACGTTCTTCGGTAATGGTGATGCCAGCCAATGCCAGGTCAATGTTTTTGGTCTGCAGCGCAGGAATGATGCCGCTGAAATCCATTGGCTTAAGGGTGTAATCAAGTTTTAATTCTTTTGCTACTGCATCCCATAAATCGATATCAAAACCGACGTACTTGTCGCCTTGTTTAAATTCGAAAGGAACGAATGCGGTGTCGGTCGCTACGACCAGTTGCTTCTCAGCAGCGTGGGAAGAAACCGCAAAAGCCAGGGTGAGTGCAGCCAGTGAAACTTTCAAAATCGACTTCATAGCATTTCCTTGTTTATCCATGGGGCAATCCCCTGCATCAGTAAGCCGCAACATGGAAAAATCATGCCAGCTTTTCAAGCTACTGTTTTTGCAAGGATGTGAATATGTAACATTGCACAATAATGGTTGCAAGCGGGTTGCAGTGCACTGTATTGGTGCCCAATTATGGTGCGCGAAGTATTGCGAGAGGGCGAAGTGTAGTTTTACCGCATATTAAGGCGGCAAAACAATCGTCTGTTAACGATTGTGTGAGGTGATTATTACAATTGAGTAACTTATGCGGCAGGGATAAACAATTTCATGCGCTAAAATAGTGCAACCATCCTCCCTAAAAAGGGAGGATGGAGTAACAAACTGCTAGCAATTATTCGATATTCGACTCGATAAACCACAGGAACTTATCCAAATCGCGCGATGCGGCGGTCAGAATATCAGCAGTATCTTCGTCTTTCGCTTCGCTAATTGCCTTACGCACATCGTTTGCCACAATCGCGTAACGGTCAGCCAACTCTTTCAGGTGATCCTGCACACTGTGAATATCCAGCGGATAGCTCTTCAGCGGAGTTTTGCTGTTAATGACCTGTGTGGTACCCAGTGCGACACCACCGAGCTGAACAGCGCGTTCTGCCATGGTATCAAGGTGATCTGTGAGTGCTGTACGGAAGCCGTCGAGCATTTCATGGACGGCAATAAAGTTAGCGCCACGCATGTTCCAGTGCGCTTGCTTGGTAATTAACGACAAATCAATGAACTGAATGACCTGGCGATTAAGCAGCTCAACGGTAGCTTTCTTTTCGCTGTCTGCAACATCATTACGGGTATGCAGTAGGTTAGTAGATTTGGTTTTTACCAGTTTAGCGGTAGTCATAATCTTTCTTCCTCTTGATGTTATGTCTAATTGAATTACCGGAAATAAGTATAGCACCGGATTTTGATTTTAATGGAGCAGGTTATACCTATCAGACAAATAGCAGTTTCAGGATGGATTTTAGTAACTGATTGTTAGTAATGGATTTTAAATTTATTGCCGCGAGGCGTTACTGGAATAAAAAAAGCGTGATTATTAAATGGGAATAATTTTTGTTTGTATCTAAGAATAAGTCTAAATATAAAGACTTGATCGAGGGAGAATATTTACCGTGGTCACAATAACCACGGTAAATAATATGGGGAATTAATTTACGTCAACGCTGGTAATCTGAGCTTCACGTTTGATGGTCAGTGTTGAACCAATGGACGCTGCGATAATTGATAGTAGAGCAAGCCATTGTACAAGCGTCAGATGTTCACCAAGGAACAGCATGCCAGACAGCGCCGCAAGCCCAGGCTCCATGCTCATCAGAGTACCAAAAGTGCGTGTCGGTAAGCGCGTCAGAGCGATCATTTCCAGAGAGTAGGGCAGTGCCGTCGACAAAATTGCAACACCCAAACCGAGCGGTATTAGTGACCAGTGCCAAAGCGCTTCACCCGCCTGCCAGGCGCCAATTGGCACAAAGATAACAGCCGCGATTAACGACCCGAAAGCCACCGTTGCCGGGCCGTGATCGGCCCCCGCTTTTTGGCCGAACAGAATATAAATCGCCCAGCAGCCACCTGCACCCAAAGCAAAAGCGGCCCCCGCTAAGTCAACGCTCGAAATTGACTGCCCGAGCGGCAGCAGGAACCACAAGCCGAGTACCGCCAGAATTACCCAGACAAAATCAACGGCACGGCGCGATGCAAACAACGCTACCGCAAGCGGGCCGGTGAACTCCAGTGCGACGGCAATACCCAAGGGAACAGTCTGAATAGATAAATAGAAGAGGTAGTTCATTCCACCAAGAGCAAGGCCATACATCAGCAAGGGGAAACGTTGTTCTGCTTTAAAACGCAAACGCCATGGTTTGAAAATCACCACCAAAATTAGCGTACCCAACGCAAGACGCAGTGCTGTAACGCCCGGTGCACCAACCAATGGGAACAAAGATTTCGCAAGTGAAGCGCCACTTTGAATTGAGGTCATAGCAATTAAAAGAACGACGATGGGTAACCAAACTGGGGTTTTACGTGGCGATAGCGGCATCCTGCTTCCTGTCAGTCAGTGTCTAATTCGGTCAAGAAAATAAAAGTAACCCCAGTGTAAATGAATAAGTTATGGCTGGTTGAGAATTCATTGAAAAAAATAATTGTCTGATGCAGTACCATAACAGCCTGATTGCGTAAGTTTTGTTCAGAACAGTTTAAGAATTATCTGGATGACGATGTTGCGATTCATGCCAATAATTAGCGCGTTTTTGGTTAAAAGCGCTGCAAATTGAAGGGACTACGATGTAATGGAAATGTTCTGTTACAGGAAAGGAATCGTTAGACAACGTAAATGTCGCAGAGTTTCTTACACAATTTTGATATATTAAAAACTTAGAAGTTACTTGAAGCACATTTGAGGTGGATTATGAAAAAAATTGCATGTCTTTCAGCACTGGCTTGTGTTCTGGCCGTTTCCGTTGGTACCGCATCTGCAGCTAGCACCGTAACTGGTGGCTACGCACAAAGCGATATGCAGGGCAAAGCTAACAAAGCAGGCGGTTTCAACCTGAAATACCGTTATGAAAACGACACCCCGCTGGGTTACATCGGTTCTTTCACTTACACCGAGAAAAACCGCAGCGAAGCTGACGCTTACAATAAATCACAATACTACGGCATCACTGCTGGTCCTGCTTACCGCATCAACGATTGGGCAAGCATCTACGGTGTAGTCGGTGTTGGTTACGGTAAATTCCAGACTACTGGCGCAACTGATACAAACACCAGCGACTACGGTTTCTCTTACGGCGCAGGTATGCAGTTCAACCCAATTGAAAACGTTGCCCTGGACGTTTCCTACGAGCAGAGCCGCATCCGTAATGTTGATGTTGGCACCTGGATCGCAGGCGTGGGTTACCGCTTCTAATTTCACTTTAACTAGTGAAAATAAAAATCCGCCCATAGTGGCGGATTTTTTTATCTCTGCAATTTGAGTTAGCGTGTTTTAGTTTCAAACACATCCGTCTGCAAATGAGTATAGTCCACCTTCTTAAGCTTAAAGTTGGTGATGTAGACAGGCCCCGCATTCTGCTCAGAAATGAACTTGTACTTTGGCGTTAACTCTTTGGTTTTAATCCCCGTCCATGCTGAGAAGAAATTCAGGAAATCGTTCGCTGAACGCCGTGCTTTTATCTGGCGATGTTCTTTATCATCACTTGATAGCACCATAAACGGTACCTGGAAGTTTTGCTGGAACTCATCATCATGCGCCAGATACTGCACCTTGGTGCCGCGTTCTTTGATGGCAAGACCGTGATCGGAGAAGTAAGCCATCGAGAAACTTTCACCGCTATTTTGCAGCTGCTGATAGAGCTGTTTTAGTAGGTCGTCGGTTTGCGTCATGCTGTAGATATAACAAGAGGTCTCTTTCGACTGAACGAAATCTTTATATTTACCCTGTGTACGGTCGCAAGCCTGGGGATGTGAACCCATCAAATGCAACACAATCAGTTGCGGAGTGGTGCGAGGGCTAGCAAATACTTGAGCTGTCATTTTAAGCAGCGCTTCGTCACGGGTATTTTTATCCGCTTCAAAATCCCCACTTTTCAGGAACTGTACTTCATCAGCACGCTTGGCGATGCTGGCAATGGCTGTATCGTATTCACCAATTTGCCCCTGGTTTGAGAACCACCAGGTCTGGAAACCAGCGCGGTTTGCCAGCGTAATAATGTTGTCCTGATACTGCGGTTTACCATCAATGACGCGGTTAAGCGTCATGCCCAACGATTTCTGTGTGGAACCACTGGCTGATACATAATCCATGAAGATATTGCCATTCACCTGGCTTGCGAACGGGGTGTTATCCCAGTGACCGCCGAATGCACCTAACGCATCGCGACGCGCGCTTTCGCCAATCACCACTACATAAATTTGGTACTTCGGTTTAACCGCCAGCACATTCCAGGTGTCCTTCATTTGTGAGAAGGCCTGCATGCGGGTTTGCTCGTCGATTACTTCCTGGTTGTTAACCACCACATCTTTAACAAAGCGGAATACCGGATAACCAGAGTCTTTGATTTTAAACACGCCACCGTAAGCCAGGTTTTGTACTGGTGCGACAAAGAAGCAGACCACGCTCACCACCAGACATAAACTGTCGAAATGGCACCATGCTCTTTTTTTCGGCGTGACTTTGCGACGCACGGCGATAACACCGAGCACCAGAATAAACACTGACACCAAATAGCTATACCACGGGAAAATAGTCATCAATTCCGTGGATTCTTCGAAGTTGGTCGAGTGCAAGGCAAGCAGGGTATTAAAGTTCGGCGAGCCGTAGGCCTGGCCAAAAGGGAAATACATTGCAGCAATCAGGCTACAAATCGCCAGCAAACCTTTTTGTAATTTGGGCGCGCTACGCCACAGCAGCATTAATACGCAACTAAATGCGACTGCATAGAGAATGCTAAATTCATAACCGAGTGCGAAGTTAATCAGTAACGACTGCAGGAAATAAAAGCCAGTCCACGGATTGAGCGCAATTGCGCGGGTCGTCAGGGTATCTTTAACCGTTAAATTCATGTTTATCGAGATCTACTAAACGCCATGCGAAAACCCTGGCGACGAGGGTAAGAACCTGCCTGACAGACGGAAAAGAAGGGAAACTGGACCGCATCTGCGAGCCGCTTCATGTGCAGGGCTGCAAGAAGATAGAGCGGGACGATAAGAAGATCAACTGATAACAGAAATGTGTTTTGCGAAGCGCGTTACAAAACCGACAAATGGTAAGGTTAAAGCGCGGCTAAACGATAAATTCAGAGTATCTACGGAAATGAAAAGTTACAAACACGCGGGGTGATATAAGCCAGACTGATGTGAAAGAAGGCAGGGCGACTGCCTATGACTTCGGTTTTTCGCCCTGCTGTGGTTTCCCGGAAACCCAATCACACAACATATTGAGCAGCATCAGCCGCACTTGAAACGGGGAATGTGTAAACACGCTCATACACCTCTTAAATTCGTTCATTTTTTCCTCCTCTTAACATCTGCTGCCCTTAGATCCTTTAAAGGCTGACTGCATTACATACAGATATAGCACAGGCTATATTGTATAGCTATTGCTAATTCGTTAAATTTTTGTGCTTGGGTGATGCTGGTTTACAATGGGGCCAAATGTCGTCATTGGACGATGCCGTGCCACTGTTAGAGGAAGCATCATGAGCCGTACTGCGGGCCAAAAAAATAAACAGAAAGTGATGCCGTTGGTAAATGTTGAAGAGCATGTCGAAGGCTTTAGGCAGGTGCGGGAAGCGCATCGCCGTGAATTAATTGATGATTATGTTGAGCTGATCTCTGATTTGATTCGCGAGGTCGGCGAAGTCCGCCAGGTTGATATGGCCGCACGTCTGGGGGTCTCCCAACCAACAGTTGCAAAAATGTTAAAAAGACTCGCCTCGGTTGGGCTTATTGAACAAATTCCATGGCGCGGTGTGTTTCTGACTCCGGAAGGGGAGAAACTGGCGCAAATGAGTCGTGAACGTCATCAGATCGTCGAAAACTTTTTCCTCGCGCTGGGTATTAGTGCAGAAACTGCAAGAATTGACGCCGAAGGTGTTGAGCACCACGTTAGTGAAGAGACGCTGGAAGCATTTCGCCTGTTTAGTGAGAAGCGAGGATTCACGCAGTAATGTTGCTCAACCTTGTTCGGCCATTTGCTCGCGATCGCTTTCTTCATCTATTGCTGCTTGTCGGTGTGGCGCTGAGTTTTGTTGCGCCCTTTCAGCCGAAGCGTTGGGTTCACGCTATCGACTGGCATACCATCATTACGCTCGCAGGTTTAATGATGTTGACCAAAGGCGTGGAGCTAAGCGGTTATTTCGATGTGCTGGGCCGCCGCATGGTGAAGCGTTTTGATAACGAACGAACCCTGGCGATGTTTTTGGTCAGCGCAGCGGCTCTGCTTTCTACGTTTCTGACCAATGATGTTGCGTTGTTTATTATTGTTCCGTTGACCATTACGCTGAAAAAACTATGTGCGATACCGATTAGTCGACTCATCATATTTGAAGCCCTGGCGGTGAATGCCGGGTCGCTGCTCACGCCGATTGGAAATCCGCAGAATATTTTGCTGTGGGGGCGGGCGGGTTTATCGTTTGGCGAATTCACCTGGCAAATGGCCCCGCTGGCGCTGGCGATAATGACCAGTTTGCTTCTGTTATGCTGGTTCTGCTTCCCTAATAAAAAGCTTATCTATCAGACTCACGATAAACGCCATGAGTGGCAGCCACGATTGGTGCTGAGCTGCGTGGCACTTTACGTTGTATTTATTGTTTCGCTGGAGTTAAAGCAGGAGAACTGGGGGCTAGCCGTGGTGGCGATAGGTTTTTTGCTATTGGCGCGCCGGGTGTTACTGAGTATCGACTGGAGTTTGCTGCTGGTGTTTATGGTGATGTTTATCGACGTTTACCTGATAACGCAACTGCCGGTATTACAACATGCACTGGCGGGGATTAATCAGCTTTCAAGTGGCGGTTTGTTTGCACTGGGCATAGGTTTATCGCAATTTATCAGCAATGTTCCATCAACCATTTTACTGCTCAATTACGTTCCAGTCTCAGTGCTGCTCGCTTTTGCGGTAAACATTGGCGGTTTTGGCCTGCTGCCGGGGTCGTTGGCAAATCTGATAGCTCTGCGCATGGCTAACGATCGCCGCATCTGGATACGCTTTCACTACTATTCATTGCCGATGCTGTTGTGGGCGGCTGCCATAGGTTACGGTCTGCTGGTGCTACTAAAGCAATTTTAGGACGGCAGAGGAGAGGGGCTTTGCCGCCCCTCGCTTCGTATTACGCGTTAAACGGCGCTTCTTTCTTCAGAACTTTTTCAATCACATCCAGCACACCTTGCTGGTTGCAATGCCCAGCCTGATAAGACGCGATCTGTTTGATTTTTTCAGGGGCATTTGCCATCGCAAAACCATATTTGGCCTGGCGCAGCATTTCTATATCGTTGCCGCCGTCGCCAAAAGTCACAACTTCGCTGTCATCAATACCCCATTTTTCCTGCAATATCCGCAAACCGTTGGCTTTATGGATACCAGGAATAATCAGGTCAATCGAGCCGTGACCACTGGTGACCGGCACCATCACACCGTCGAGAATTTCAGACAGGGAGCTCATGGTGTCATCTAACAGGCTATCAGGCAGATTCAGCGCGAACTTAAAGAACACATCATCCAGATTCGAGAAGTTTTCTACCAACTCCAGGCGGTGATAGTAGCTACGCGCCATGGTGATAAAGGCGTCGTCATAACTTTTCAGGGTATAGCCGTTGCGCTTGCCGCAGGCGATGATATCCACATGCGGCAATGTCAGCAGGTGGTCTATAACCGTGTTGAATTGTTGCTTTGTTAGCTCGCCATTAAAGATATCTTTTTCTTCACTCACCACCCAGCCGCCGTTATCGGCAACGAAAGAGATCTCGTGGGCAATCTCCGGGAAAAATGAAATCAACTGGAAATACTGGTTGCCGCTGGCGACCACAAAACGAATCCCTTGCTCTTTCATCTGTGCATAAAGTTCAGCAAAGCGTGCGCGGTTGTACTCTTTGTTATCGTTCAGGAACGTACCATCCATGTCGACGGCAATTAATTTCACACTCATCGAACTCTCCCTTCAAGCGAATTAGTAACAAGATCTGTTGGTTTTGCGACGGCTTTCGCGACTAGTGCTGCGACGACCATCAAACTTAATACGACTAACATGGCAAGGCGCAGGCCGTAATGTTCACCGAGGAAGCCAAGCAGTGGTGGCCCCACCAGGAAGGCAATATAACCCGATGCAGCAACCACGCTTACGCGAGTCGCCGGATCTGGGCCGGTATCACCTGCGGCCGAAATGGTTAATGGGAAACCGAGCGAGGTGCCCAATCCCCACAAAATGACAGAAATGCCCGCCACAAAGGCGTTATCGACAAAGATGATTAGACCAATACCCAAAATACCCATCAACGCACAGGCTCGCACTACCGTCACGCGGCTATAACGGTCAATAAACCAGCCGCCTGTAAAACGCCCGACTGTCATGCCCAGAGTAAAGCCGACATAAATCATCGAGCCAGATGTTGGGTTAAAACCGTGGCCATCGACCATCAAAAGCGGCAGCCAGTCATTCGCTGAGCCTTCGGCGAATGCCATCGCCAGCACAATGGTGCCGATTAATATCAGCTGCAGATCTTTATAAAAGGGCGGGTGGGGCTCGTGTGGGTTTTCTGCATCTACGGCTGTGTTGCTCTTACCTACTCCATGCGGAATGGCCGTAATGGCAATAACAATTGGCGTAATGACGAGTAGGCCAATCACTAATAAGTGCCCATACGCGCTGAAATTGAGGGCGGTTAAACTCATACCGATACCCGCACCTACAAGGGTGCCCAGGCTATAGAAACCATGCATCATCGGTAACACGGTCTTTTTCAGCAACCCTTCAACAATGGCTCCTTCGACGTTCATCGCTACTTCCGCTGATCCAAGTCCGGCTCCCAAAATGGCCAGGCCGAGTGCGAACAGCACAGGTGACGAAAGGAATAGCGCAACGCCCATCACCAGCATGCCGGTTACCATTAATGTCATACCGCTGCGGATGATATTGCGAGTCCCAAAACGCTTAACCAGCCAGCCCGAGCATAAAATTCCGCTCATCGAGCCCACCGATAGGCCAAACAACACAATCCCCATACCCGCAGTCGAAACACTTAACGTGTCGCGAATGGCTGGAGTTCGTGTGGCCCAGGAGGCCATAACCAGGCCAGGCAGAAAAAAGAAGGCGAACAGCGCCCAGGTGCGAAGTTGAGTAGATTTGCGGTTAGGAATGACGGCTGACATGGAAATACCGGTTGGCGGCGAATACAAATTACACTAGCAAGTTTGTGTACATTTGTACATATTGCCTGGTAAACTCTTTTAGTCAGTTATTAGCGAGCGAAAAAGATGAGCAAAGCCCCAAGGCGCAACGATCCAGACCGGCGAGAGCGTATTTTGCAAGCCACGCTTGATATGCTGGTAGAACACGGTATTAGTCATATTACCCACCGTAAAATTGCCGATGCGGCGGACGTTTCTTTAGGATCAATGACCTATTATTTTGACGGCATCGAATCGCTACTGAGCGAAGCGTTCACGCAGTTTGCATATCAGATGTCAGACGATTACCGCGCCCGTATGGAACAAGCTCGTGATCGTGACGAAGCATGCGAAGCAATAGTTGATATGATTTGCGGGGAGAAAATTGCCACGTCGTACAATATGCAGGTGATGTATCAGCTTTACGCTTACGCCAACCGTAACCCGGCACTAAAAATCATCATGCAGGACTGGATGTGCCGCAGCCAACAAGTGCTGGAAACCTTCTTTGACCCGATGACCGCACGCGCGTTGGATGCTTTTATCGAAGGTATGACGCTACATTATGTGACCGACAGGAATCCGCTGAGTCGTGAAGACCTCAGAAGAATGCTGGCGAAAATTGTAGGCTAGGGATTGAATTTTAAACCCGTTATGTCGTTGTTGTGCCCGCCGTCATATTGACCACCGTTGCAGTCATTGCACCTGCATGATCTGACGCCAGAAATGCCATAAGTTCGGCTACTTGTGAAAGCGTTGGCAGGCGTTTCAACATGGTGCTTTGCGCCGCACCTCCCACCCACTGCTCCACGGTTATTCCCATTGCTTGTGCCTTAGAAGCGAACACTTCGTTGGTGTAGGAACCTGCCTCAACCGCGCCGACAAGCGCATGTGAACGCACGCAGATAACGCGGATATTTTTGGGAGCAAGTTCGCAGGCGAGAGCTTTGACAAACGCTTCAATGCCCGCGCAGCCGACGATGTGGCCAGAGTGGCCGGGGATCGCCATTACGCCTGCGGGAGCCACTACCGTCAGGATACTTCCCGCGCGTTTGCCGCCCATATGCGGAGCAACTGCTTTTGAAATATTGAATTGAGCTGTGAGGAACGGGTCAAACCCTTCTCTAAACTGCGCCAGGGATAATTCAATAACACTCTTTCCCTGGTCATGCACAAAACCGGTTGTGTTTATCACCACATCAAAGCCACCGGTCTGCTGGGCAAGTTGCGCAGTTCGCTCAATTGTTGACTGTTCATCGAGCACGTCGATATTGAATGTTTCGACGCTTCCTCCTGCTGCGCGGATATCATCAGCAACCCGGTTCAACTTTTCCTGACTGCGTGCGCCTAAATACACATGCGTCCCCTCTCGCGCCATCACATGCGCAACCGCGCTGCCGATGGCTCCACTACCACCGAAGATCACAGCTACTTTGCCGTTAAGTAACATTTCGAGTTCCTCTTCACTAAATCGTACTATTCAAAATTATGGACGATGTACAGATATTGGCGCAGGTGATGGCGTGTCGGTTTCAGGAGGGTATCTAACTTTATGATTTAAAACAGAACTCAAATTTCAGGCAATAAAAAACCCATCAACCTTGAACCAAAGAGGCGGGGTTGATGGGCTCCACAAATTGGGGACATCAAAGAAAAGCAGTGGCACTAATTAAGACTTTGCCCCAGGCAAAAAGTTCGCACTGTCATAAAAAAATCTTTTTTCTTTGTCTGCGGCACCGATCACAAACCGGGCCATATGATTACGATAAGTGTCCCCGCCAGCGTTAACAACACGTTAGCGATAGCGTAAGTCCCGGCGTACCCAAGGGCTGGAATGTTGCTGCGCGCAGTGTCGCTGATGATTTCCATCGCTGGTGCGCAGGTACGTGCACCCATCATTGCCCCAAATAGCAATGCGCGGTTCATACGTAAAACATATGCACCGAAAAGGAAGCAGATAACAACGGGCACCAGACTTACGATAAGCCCAGCAATCAACATTTGCCCGCCAACGGCACCCAGGCCGTTGCCAATGCCACTACCGGCGCTTAGGCCGACGCCGGCCATAAATACCATCAGGCCGAATTCTTTCACCATATTCAGCGCCCCTTGCGGGATATAGCCGAATGTCGGGTGGTTGGCTCGCAGGAAGCCGAGCATGATACCGGCGAATAGCAAGCCTGCAGCGTTGCCGACGCCAAAACTGAACGAGCTGAACTGGAAGGTGATCATGCCGATCATCAGGCCAATAATGAAGAAGGCGCAGAAGGCGAGCAGGTCAGTTATCTGGCTGTGAATCGAGATAAAGCCAATACGTTCAGCAACGGTTTTTACGCGGCGGGCATCACCGCTGACCTGTAAAACGTCGCCTTTGTTAAGCACGATATTATCGTCGATAGGCATTTCAATCTGGCTACGGATAACGCGGTTCAGGAAGCAGCCGTGATCGGTCAGCTTTAATTGCCCAAGGCGGCGACCGACAGCATTGTGGTTTTTCACCACAATTTCTTCAGTAACGATGCGCATATCCAGCAAGTCGCGATCGAAAACCTCTTTACCGTTACGGAAACTTGGATCGAGGCGTGAATGCGCATCCGGGTAACCTACCAGCGCGATTTCATCACCCTTTTGCAGCACTGCGTCACCATCCGGATTTGCCAGAATGCCGTTACGGCGGATACGTTCGATGTAGCAACCGGTCTGGCGATAAATTCCCAGCTCACGCAGGTTTTTACCATCAGCCCAGGCGACCAACTCAGAACCTACGCGATAGGCGCGAATAACAGGAAGGTAGACTTTACGTGCGGCATCGGTGTCCAGGCCACGTTCGCGGGCGATTTGTTGCGCGCTGGTCTGCAAATCCTGGTGTTGAAGTTTTGGCAGGTAACGTGCACCAACAATTAGACTGACCAGGCCGATAAGATAGGTTAGCGCGTAGCCGAGGCTGAGGTTATCGAGCGATGTCGCTAATTGGGTGCCAGCGGCACCCGAATGTCGCAAGGTATCACCTGCACCAACCAACACTGGCGTTGAGGTCATTGAGCCTGCGAGCATCCCCGCTGTGAGGCCAATATCCCAGCCAAAGAGTTTCCCCAACCCTAAGGCAAGCAACATGGCGGTTCCCACCATCACCAGTGCCAGCATCAAGTAATTCTTGCCATCGCGGAAGAAAATTGAAAAAAAGTTTGGCCCAGCTTCTACTCCGACACAAAAAATGAACAACATAAAACCCAGATTTAGGGCGTCTGTGTTAATGGAAAAATGTTGTTGGCCGAGTAATAAAGAGACTACTAAAACACCAATGGAATTACCTAGTTGGACTGGCCCAAGGCGTAATTTACCCAGGCATAAACCTAAGGTCAGAACAACAAATAATAACAGGATGTAATTCCCGCTTAACAAATCTGCGACGTTTATATTCACGAAGGGTAACTTCTTGTTTACTAGTAACTTGTTGAAAGAAATGGTTTTTTGCGTTAGGGTTTCTACTAATTACGACGCAATTTAATGTATTTCTAGTGCATTAAAATATCCAGTGCGCAGACCTGATAATAGCCGTTAGTTTAATCTTTATGAAGTTTTACGGCTAGTAAGAATATTGTGCTAATTGCGCTACCTATTTTCTAGCAGGGATTGCTGAGACTTTATCTAACTGGGGCAAGGTTTCTGCGTGCAGAGCCGTAAATTTAAGTTCGATACAAGCGATCGTCAGGAGGATGTGTGTTCATGCGTGGACAACGTTGGTTCGGAGTCATTTGTTGCTTCGTGTTGTTTGTTGGTGTGTTTTTGTCTCAAAAGTTGAGTGCCGCCAGCAGCTACCCGGGTGATAAACATTCTGAGTGGGGATTGCTGTTTTTTATCCTTCCGGGTGTTATCGCTAGCGTGTTTTCACGCCATGGCCGAGTGATCAAACCGCTGATGGGCGCAGTACTGGCTTCACCGTTTTGTCTGTTAATCATTCACTTTTGGCTCTCGCCAACGCGAACGTTCTGGCAAGAAATGGCCTGGATGTTTAGTGCTGTGTTTTGGTGTGCTCTTGGAGCATTGTGCTATTTGTTTCTTCGTAGCGTGCTCCGCCGTCAGCGGCGATAAAAAAACCGGCTCAGTGAGCCGGTTTTTTACTTTCTGTCTGCTGCTTATTCTGCGTTCTGGAACAAGCTCAGGTGCTCTTTAGCGTAAGCTTCAAAATCAGTGCAGCCGCCGATGTGTTTCTGGTCGAGGAAAATCTGCGGTACAGTTTCAACAGGTTTGCCTACGGTTTTTTCCAGATCGGCTTTGCTGATACCTTCCGCATGGATATCAACATAACGGAAGTTGAAGTCATCACGCTCAGCGGTCAATTTCTCAGCCAACTCTTTAGCACGAACACAATATGGGCAGCCTGGGCGACCAAAGATTACTGCAAACATGGAATCTCCTTTATTTTTTGTGGCCGATACGTACCGGCGAATGGCAACTATAATGCCGCTAACTGTTGCGAATGGAAAGAAGGTGTTACCTGTTAATATAATACTCGCTACCTATACAGTCTGTGGAGACAAGCGGATGCGTTCACTCGGTGCGTTACCGAAACCTGTGTTAATCCTCGAAGTTATCGGTATCGCTTTTTTACTGCTGTCATATCTTTCCCTGAACGGTTACGTGACTTTATCCGCACCCTTTGGGAATGCCACAGCGGCTATCATCATGGTATTTTTAGGCATTGCGCTGATGCTCCCGGCGGCAGCATTTATGGTTTGGGCGATGGCTCAAAACGTTGCGCCGCTGCTGACCAAAGGCCAGGCCCCACTCGATAAATCTCATTCAGACAAGCCAAAGGATAAACACGATGACGCCGACCATTGATCTGCTGCGTTCACACCGTTCTGTGCGCCGTTTCACCGATGCGCCGATAACAGATGAACAGCGTGCAGCAATTATTGCCAGTGCCCAGGCGGCCTCCAGTTCCAGTTTTTTACAATGTACTTCGATTATTCGCATCACCGACAAATCCCTTCGTGAGCAACTTGTTCAGCTTACTGGCGGCCAAAAGCATGTCGCACAAGCCGCAGAGTTTTGGGTTTTTTGCGCCGACTTTAACCGCCATCTGCAAATCTGCCCGGAAGCTCAACTTGGGCTTGCGGAACAACTTTTACTCGGCGCGGTTGATACTGCGATTTTGGCTCAAAACGCCTTTACTGCGGCAGAGTCGCTGGGGTTGGGTGGCGTTTACATCGGTGGGCTGCGCAATAACATCGAAGCGGTAACGGAATTGCTGAACATCCCAAAACATGTTTTACCGCTGTTTGGTTTATGTCTGGGCTGGCCTGATGAAGATCACGGTATCAAACCGCGCATTCCAGCCGCGATGATCATGCATGAAAACAGCTATCAGCCGGTTGATGAAAACGTGCTGGCGGAATACGACGAAGAGATGGCGCAGTACTATCTTTCCCGTGATAGCAACGCGCGACGCGACACCTGGAGCGACCATATTCGCCGCACCATCATTAAAGAGAACCGTCCATTTATTCTGGAGTATCTGCACAAACAAGGCTGGGCGACTCGATAAACTGACTCGTCATACTTCAAGTTGCAGGGGTGTTGGCTGCACTCACAAACCCCAGTCACTTACTTGAGTAAGCTCCTGGGGATTTGCTCCCTTGCCGCCTACCTGTAACTCGAATTATTTAGAGTCTTCCTCAATATGGCACTCGCCACAGCCAATCAATACATTTTCGCTATCAATCACCCGCCCAAACGGTATTGGTTTTGCACCATTGTCAGTCGGTATAACTGAGTTAACGCTAACTCTGATTATTCGTCACATGACATGGAGCACCCGATGCCGACTCTTGACAACTCCCCGTACTACGCCGCAGATATTATCCGTTCCCGCATTAATGGCCTGGTGCCACGCGTGGCTTTCATTCTCGGTTCCGGCCTGGGTGAACTGGCTGAGAAAATCGAACAGGCCGTTGTTTTCCCTTATGACGAACTGCCTGGTTTCCCGGTAAGCACCGTACATGGCCATGCGGGTGAACTGGTGGTCGGTACGCTTGCTGGTGTTCCCGTCGCCTGCATGAAGGGACGCGGTCATTTCTACGAAGGGCGCGGTATGTCGGTGATGACTAACGCGATTCGTACCTTCAAATTACTCGGTTGCGAAATTCTGTTCTCAACTAACGCCGCCGGTTCGTTACGCCCGGAAGTCGGCCCTGGTAGCCTGGTTGCGTTGAACGACCATATTAATACCATGCCTGGCACGCCAACCGTCGGCCCTAACGATGACCGTTTCGGCGAGCGTTTCTTCTCACTGGCAAATGCCTATGACGCGGATTACCGTGGCGTTTTACAGCAGGTCGCAAAAGAGCAGGGCTTCCCGCTAACTGAGGGCGTATTTGTTTCTTACCCTGGCCCGAATTTTGAAACCGCGGCTGAAATTCGCATGATGCAAATCATCGGTGGTGATGTGGTAGGTATGTCAGTGGTGCCTGAGGTGATCAGTGCACGCCATTGTGGCCTGAAAGTTGTCGCAGTTTCGGCAATTACTAACCTCGCAGAAGGTCTTGGCAGTGTGCAGCTCTCCCACGCGCAAACCCTGGCGGCTGCAGCACTTTCGCGCCAGAACTTTATCAATCTGATTTGCGGTTTCCTGGGCAAACTCGCCTGAGGCACTTCCAACACACTAGGTAAAACACATGGCGATTAACGGTATGGCGATTCAACCTCGATTGAAAATCATGTTGTTTTTGCAGTATTTCATCTGGGGGGCCTGGCTGGTCACGCTGGGTTCGTACATGATTAATACCCTCGGATTCCGAGGGGCAGATGTCGGTATGGTGTATAGCACTAAGGGAATTGCTGCGCTGTTAATGCCGGGAATCGTTGGGATTATTGCCGATAAATGGCTGCCGGCGAATCGCGTTTATGCGCTCTGCCACCTGGTGTGTGCGGCAATGCTAGCCTGGGCGGCCAGCATTAATCAGCCGGGCCTGATGTTTTGGGTGATGCTGGGTAATGCGATGGCATTTATGCCCACAATTGCACTATCGAATACTATTTCTTATGCCAGCCTCGAAAAAGCAGGGCTGGATACTGTCAGCCATTTCCCACCGATCCGCGTCTTCGGCACCATCGGTTTTATCGCCGCAATGTGGACCGTGAGTCTGATGCGCTTTGAACTTAGCAATCTTCAGCTTTATATTGCAGCTGGAGCGTCATTAGCGCTGGCCCTCTACTCACTAACTTTGCCAACTATACCAGTGGTGAAAGGTGGGATCTCTCGTACTTGGGTAAGCCGCCTGGGGCTTGATGCTTTTGTATTGTTCAAGAACCCGCGCATGGCTGTTTTCTTCTTATTTGCCATGTTGTTAGGCGCGGTGTTGCAGATTACCAATACTTTTGGCAACCCATTCCTGCACGATTTTGCGCGTAATCCTGAATTTGCTGATAGCTTCGTGGTTCAGTATCCATCGATTTTGCTATCGGTTTCGCAAATGTCGGAAGTGGCCTTTATCCTCACCATCCCATTCTTCCTGCGCCGTTTTGGTATCAAGCAGGTGATGTTGATGAGTATGGTGGCCTGGGTGCTGCGCTTTGCGTTGTTTGCCTGGGGCGATCCGTCTGCCTTTGGCTTCGTTTTACTGCTGCTTTCGATGGTGGTTTACGGTTGTGCGTTCGACTTCTTTAATATCTCCGGTTCCGTGTTTGTGGAGCAAGAAGTGGATTCGCGTATTCGAGCCAGTGCTCAGGGGTTGTTTATGACGATGGTCAACGGAATTGGTGCCTATCTCGGTGCGATTCTCAGCGGATATGTCGTGGACTACTTCAGCGTTGATGGCGCCAAAGACTGGACCACAATCTGGTTGGTGTTTGCCGGATATGCGTTAGTACTGGCGGTTATCTTCCACTTTAGTTTCCAGTATCGCCACAACCCAACACTTAAGGCTTCGGCACCGGTCGCACATTAACAGTCGGCCGGATTACAGCGAGCAGCAGGAGTGCTAACGTATGGGGCTGCCAGAACATAGGGAGCCCCATGACTATTTCACAGCGAACATACCGTACAGACTTAAAACTTCTGCGCTATTTCCAGGCAGTGGCGGAAGAGTTGCACTTTGGCAAAGCGGCCTTGCGGCTAAACATGTCCCAGCCACCACTGAGTTTCCATATCAAAGAGCTTGAGTCTCAACTCGGTACCGTTTTGTTTATTCGCCATTCACGCAGCGTTGCGTTGACACACGCGGGCGAAATCTTGCTTGAAGAGACCCGTCGATTGCTCGACAGCGCAAACCTTGCATTGGCCAGGGTAGAACAAATTGGTCGTGGTGAAGGCGGGCGCATTCATTTGGGAATTGTTGGTACGGCTATTTGGGGTGGGTTACGTCTTGGGTTACAACAGTTTATCGCTGATTTTCCGGCTATTGATATTCTGTTTCGCGAGAAGTCGCCGGGAGATCAAATCTCCTTGATTGAGCGTCACGAAATTGACGCCGGTATCTGGCGCATGGAAACCAATCCTCCTCCGGGTCTACGAAGTGAAAAACTACATGACGCTACGTTCCTTGTTGCTTTGCCAGATAAACATCCGCTGACGAAACAAGCTGCTATTGATATTGAGTCACTGCGCCATGAACCATTTGTCACTATGACTGCGGTGCATTCTGACTGGACGTTTTTGCAAGGTGTATGTCGCGAAGCGGGTTTTTCGCCTCGTATTGTCAGAGAAGCAGTTGAGCCGCAGACCGTACTGGCGCTGGTCAGCATCGGTATAGGGTTGACTATTATGGCCGATAGTTACGCGCAGATGAGTTGGCCGGGTGTCACCTTCCGTCCGCTGACAAAAGCGATCCCGGCAGATCTTTATGTGGTGTACGATCCGCATCATTTGGCATCTACAACGCGTCATTTAATCGACGTGTTAAAGCAGTCGCCAGACACATTGCCCGTTCGTTGAAACCAGATGGCAGTGATATGATAGTTGCGCTGTCATTATTGGACTGGAAACGCTGAGGTGCAGGGTGAAAATCGCCATTTTATCCCGGGATGGAACGCTTTATTCTTGTAAACGTCTACGTGAAGCGGCGTCACGCCGTGGTCATGCAGTCGAAATTATCGATCCCCTTTCTTGTTACATGAACATCAATCCGTCTGCACCATCAGTGCACTATAAAGGCCGCCAGCTTCCTCATTATGATGCGGTAATTCCACGTATTGGCTCCGCGATCACTTTCTACGGCACGGCGGTGTTGCGTCAGTTTGAGATGTTAGGTAGTTACCCGCTCAACGAATCGGTTGCCATTACGCGCGCGCGGGACAAGTTGCGATCATTGCAGTTAATGGCTCGTCAGGGGATTGACCTGCCGGTCACCGGTTTTGCCCATTCGCCTGATGACACCAGCGATTTAATTGACATGGTAGGCGGTGCGCCACTGGTGGTGAAACTGGTGGAAGGTACCCAGGGAATTGGCGTGGTGTTAGCCGAAACGCGCCAGGCGGCGGAAAGTGTAATAGATGCATTTCGCGGTCTGAATGCCCATATTCTGGTGCAAGAATATATAAAAGAAGCGCAGGGCAGGGATATTCGTTGCCTGGTAGTGGGTAATAAAGTCGTTGCCGCAATTGAACGTCAGGCAAAACCGGGGGATTTCCGCTCCAATTTGCACCGCGGCGGGGTGGCGAATCAGGTCTCCATTACAGATCGTGAGCGAGAAATCGCCTTACATGCGGCGGCGACCCTGGGTCTGGATGTCGCAGGGGTGGATATCTTACGTGCTGAACGTGGCCCATTGGTGATGGAGGTTAACGCGTCACCTGGTCTTGAAGGTATTGAAAAGACAAGTGGAGTCGATATCGCGACATTAATGATCCAATGGATTGAGCAGCAAGCGCAGCCGGGCTATTGCCTGAAAACCGGCGGCTAAATTCGAGCGAATGCGCCATTGGGCGCATAAAATTAGTATGAGCCGCCATTTTTGCGTAAGCTATACCCCTCATATTTCAAGCTGCATCTTTGTTGGCTGCGTTCACTCACCCGAATCACTTACTTATGTAAGCTCATCGGGATTCGTTCTCTTGCCGCCGCGATGCAACTCGAAATATTTTGGGTATTATGCGACTTTATCTCCCTTTAAAAGAGGCTACGGCATTTATGGATTCACTCGTTGTCCCTACTCTGGACATCTTACGCCGCTGGCTGGACGAAATCGGTGTGACCATCTTCGAGTGCGATACATGCCAGGCGCTCCATCTGCCGCATATGCAGAATTTCGATGGTGTCTATGATGCGAAAATCGATCTAGTCGACGATATCGTCTTGTTTTCAGCGTTGGCTGAAGTAAAGCCATCTGCTCTGTTGCCACTGGCATCTGATTTGTCTTCTATTAATGCCAGTTCGTTAACCGTGAAAGCGTTCCTGGATATCCAGGACGACAATTTACCTAAGCTGGTCGTTTGCCAGTCGCTACAAGCGTCCGTCGGAATTACCCGCGAACAGTTTGCTGCCTTTGTAAAACAGAGCGAAGAGCAAATATCAATGGTGATTCTGGAAGCCTGCGCAAACCAACTGCTCTTTATCTCTGATGCAGATGAAGAACAAGAAGATGGCACAGTTATTCAAACTCACTTTCTTCACTAATTGTTTCATTCTTAACCGCAGCGGCTACTATACCCGCTGCGTTCCACGTTTTTTTATTCTGCCTTCTTAGCCTCCGACCAGAATTATTCTCGCCACTCCTGCCAGTTTTGCGCCATACCATAGATGTTTTATGGTTAAAAAATTGATAAAAGTCACTTTTCTGCTTGGGCTATAGTCTCGAAGTCTGGCTACAGTTATTCTTGCGGGACGCTACAAGCGTGCAACATCTGCAGCAAGGCGTCTGTACTTTTTTTACTGCAGTTTGCATAGAGATGCATGATTCTTGCATGTGCCAAAAGCGAGAAGAAAATGCGTAAAAGTATGATTGAGTAAATTATGCTCGCGAAAGCGGGAATTAGACTTTTTCAGAAGGAATCACATATGTTTACCCAACGTAAAAAATTGTTATCCGGTGTGGTGGCAGGTGCGCTGATGACAGCGCTAATGGCTGTTTCTGCTACCACATTTGCTGCGGAACAAAAGACGCTGCACGTTTATAACTGGTCTGATTATATTGCGCCGGATACGCTGGCAAATTTCACCAAAGAAACTGGCATTAAAGTGGTGTATGACGTTTTCGACTCCAACGAAGTGTTGGAAGGGAAGTTGATGGCGGGCAGCACTGGCTATGATCTTGTGGTGCCATCTTCTCAGTTCCTTGAGCGTCAGGCTCAGGCCGGTATTTTCCAGCCTCTTGATAAAAGCAAACTACCGAATTACAAAAACCTCGATCCGGAAATGCTTAAGCTGGTGGCCCATAACGACCACGACAATAAATACGGCATTCCGTACATGATGGTAACCACCGGTATCGGCTACAACGTCGAAAAGGTGAAAGCGGCATTGGGCAAAGACGCGCCGGTTGATAGCTGGGATCTTATCCTGAAACCAGAAAATCTTGAGAAGCTGAAAAGCTGTGGTGTTTCCTTCCTTGATGCACCAAGTGAAGTTTACGCGTCGGTCCTGCATTACCTTGGCAAAGATCCAAACAGTACCGATCCGAAAGATTACACCGGAGCTGCGAACGATCTGCTGCTGAAACTGCGCCCGTCTATTCGTTATTTCCACTCATCCCAATATATCAATGACCTGGCTAACGGCGACATCTGTGTAGCGATCGGCTGGTCCGGCGATATTCTCCAGGCAGCAAACCGCGCCAAAGAAGCAAAAAATGGCGTGAATATTGCTTATACCATTCCTAAAGAAGGGGCGATGGTGTACTTCGATATGTTCGCAATGACCGCAGATGCGAAAAATAAAGACGAAGCGTATCAGTTCCTTAACTATTTGATGCGACCGGATGTGGTAGCGAATATCAGTAATCATGTTTATTACGCTAATGCGAACAAAGAGTCGACGCCGCTGTTAAACGCTGAAATTCGCGATAACCCGGGAATTTATCCACCGGCAGATGTGCGTGCCAAGCTGTTCACTCAGGGCGTGCAGTCTCCAAAAGTTGACCGTGTTATTACCAGAGCCTGGACTAAAGTTAAAACAGGCAAATAATACCCGTCATACTTCAAGCCGCAGATGCGTTGACTGCACCCGTGCGCCCCAGTCACATAGTTATCTATGCTCCTGGGGACTTACGGCCTGGTCGCCTTCCTGCAACTCGAATTATTTTGGGTATAAGTGTTATCTAATTAGATTTGCAACGCAGCGGTGCACCGAAACAGTGCATGTGCTCCAACACGGACAGAAGTGTTAAAACTTCTGTCCGTTATTAGTACGGCAACCGGGTCGTACCTCTATTTTGTTTTTGCCGGAGAGCAACATAATTGAACGACGCAACCCCTCGTCCGCACGCGAAAACTCGCAAAGCGCTCACCCCGCTGCTTGAAGTTCGCAACCTCACAAAGTCCTTCGACGGGCAACACGCCGTTGATGACGTGAATCTCACCATTTATAAAGGCGAAATTTTTGCGCTGCTCGGGCCATCTGGTTGTGGAAAATCAACCCTGCTACGCATGCTGGCGGGTTTTGAACAGCCAAGCGCTGGGCAAATCATGCTCGATGGCGTGGACTTGTCGCATGTGCCTCCGTATCAGCGACCGATCAATATGATGTTCCAGTCCTACGCACTTTTTCCGCACATGACGGTCGAGCAAAATATTGCGTTTGGTCTCAAGCAAGACAAGTTACCGAAGAATGAAATAGCTCAACGCGTGCAAGAAATGCTAACGCTTGTGCATATGCAGGAGTATGCCAAACGTAAACCGCATCAGCTTTCTGGAGGGCAGCGCCAGCGTGTCGCTCTGGCGCGTAGCCTGGCGAAACGGCCAAAATTATTGCTGCTTGATGAGCCAATGGGTGCGCTGGATAAAAAACTGCGTGACCGTATGCAACTTGAAGTGGTGGATATTCTTGAACGCGTGGGAGCAACCTGCGTCATGGTAACGCACGATCAGGAAGAAGCGATGACCATGGCGGGGCGTATTGCCATCATGAATCGTGGCAAGTTCGAGCAAATTGGTGAGCCGGAAGAAGTCTACGAATATCCGGCGACACGTTATAGCGCTGAATTCATCGGCTCTGTGAACGTCTTTGAAGGGCTGCTAAAAGAGCGCCAGGAAGATGGCCTGGTGATTGATAGCCCGGGGCTTGTGCATCCGTTAAAAGTTGACCCTGATATTTCCGTTGTCGACGGAGTTCCGGTGTATGTGGCCTTACGCCCAGAAAAAGTGATGCTTTGTGACGAGCCGCCAGCCGACGGTTTCAACTTCGCGGTCGGTGAAGTGGTACACATTGCTTATCTTGGCGATCTGTCGATTTATCATGTGCGCCTGAAAAGCGGCCAGATGATCAGTGCTCAGTTGCAAAATGAACATCGCAATCGCAAAGGGATGCCAACTTGGGGCGATGAAGTTCGTCTTTGTTGGGATGCTGAAAGTTGTGTGGTTCTTACGGTTTAAGGGGGCGAAATGAGCACGATGACTGAACGCCCGGCCGAGCCACCGGCAAGCGGTTTCAAATTGTGGCTTGGGAAAATGCAAATGCGTCATGGCCGCAAGCTGGTGATTGCATTGCCTTATTTGTGGCTGATTTTGCTGTTTATGCTGCCGTTCTTGATTGTCTTCAAGATCAGTTTTGCAGAAATTGCGCGATCCATTCCACCTTATACCGATCTGGTGACCTGGGCTGACGATCAGATTTCACTGGCGTTAAACCTGGCCAACTATCTCCAGTTAACCGACGATCCGCTTTATGCCGAAGCCTATTTGCAATCGCTGCAAGTGGCGGGTATTTCCACTATTTGCTGTTTGCTAATGGGTTATCCATTGGCATGGGCGGTAGCCCACAGTAAGCCATCAACCCGCAATATCCTGTTGCTGCTGGTTATTTTACCTTCATGGACGTCGTTCTTGATCCGCGTTTACGCGTGGATGGGGATTCTGAAAAATAACGGTGTACTGAACAATGTGCTGATGTGGTTGGGCGTTATCGATCAACCGTTAGTGATTCTGCATACCAATCTGGCGGTCTATATCGGTATCGTTTATGCCTACTTACCATTTATGGTGTTGCCGATTTATACCGCGCTGACACGACTCGATTATTCGTTAGTTGAAGCCTCCTTGGATCTGGGCGCACGTCCTTTGAAAACGTTCTTCAGCGTCATCGTGCCACTGACTAAAGGCGGCATTATTGCCGGTTCTATGCTGGTCTTTATCCCGGCGGTAGGTGAGTTTGTTATCCCGGAACTGCTCGGAGGGCCAGATAGCATCATGATTGGTCGCGTATTGTGGCAGGAGTTCTTTAATAACCGCGACTGGCCGGTGGCGTCAGCGGTGGCAATAACAATGCTTATCTTACTGATTGTGCCGATTATGTGGTTCCACAAATACCAGAATAGAACGGCGGGGGACCATGCATGAATAATTTACCGGTAGTGCGTTCACCGTGGCGCATTTTGATTTTGGTGATTGGTTTCACCTTCCTCTATGCACCTATGTTAATGCTGGTGATCTACTCGTTTAACAGCTCGAAACTGGTGACGGTATGGGCAGGATGGTCAACGCGCTGGTATGTTGAGTTGTTCCAGGACTCAGCAATGATGAGCGCCGTTGGGCTTAGTTTGACCATAGCGGCGGCTGCGGCCACGGCGGCGGTGATTCTCGGAACAATTGCGGCAGTGGTAATGGTACGTTTTGGTAAATTCCGTGGCTCGACGGGGTTCGCTTTCATGCTCACGGCACCGTTGGTAATGCCTGACGTCATCACCGGTCTTTCATTGCTACTTTTGTTTGTGGCATTGGGACACGCGATTGGTTGGCCAAGCGATCGTGGCATGCTAACCATCTGGCTTGCACATGTGACCTTCTGTACGGCGTATGTTTCGGTGGTGATAAGCTCACGTTTAAGGGAGCTGGACCACTCTATCGAAGAAGCTGCGATGGATTTAGGGGCGACACCGCTGAAGGTTTTCTTTGTGATAACCGTTCCGATGATCGCTCCAGCGATTATCTCTGGTTGGTTGTTGGCGTTCACTCTATCCCTAGATGACCTGGTTATTGCCAGTTTTGTTTCTGGGCCGGGGGCAACAACGTTGCCGATGCTGGTATTCTCAAGCGTAAGAATGGGGGTGAATCCTGAAATTAACGCATTGGCGTCTATAATTTTGGGAGTCGTCGGGGTTATCGGTTTAATAGCCTGGTGGTTTATGGCTCGAGCAGAAAAGCAACGTCTGCGCGATATCCAGCGTGCAAGGCGTACAGCTTAAATAATTCGGGTTGCAGGCAGCACCCTTGCAACTTAAAATCTGCAGCGATAATTCCCATAGTGCCGCGCAAGACGCGGCACTATGTCGTATGGAACACGAGGTTTGCGGAAATTTTCAGGAAACGAAGTCAAACACAAGCCAAATTGAACGCTCCCACTTTAGTGCTGGTGGCGGCAATTGCTATTCTTTCAACGCGAGTCCTCGATCTTATGTTGCTTTTCAACATGCTCGGGGTTCGTGGCGTTATTGATTTTGTTCACCGCAGTGTGCAAACGTGGAACTTGACGCTGATTTTTCTCGGCAGCCTGGTGATGCTGTGTATCGAATTACGTTGTGCCTTTGTCATTATGAAAGGGCGTAATTGGGGACGCTGGGTATTTCTTGCCACGCAGGTCATTGCAGTTGCATATCTGTGGTCGGCGTCGCTTGGTTGGGGTTACCCTGAGCTATTCAGTATCCCTGGTGAATCAAAGCGTGAAATATTCCGGTCGTTGATGACGCAAAAACTTCCCGACCTGTTAGTGCTATTTCTGCTGTTTATCCCCACGCGGAGCCGGCTTTTTTTTAAACTTCAATAACCGCGTAGTGCTACAATCTGTGCCCCCGGTTTTCAGGATTTAATTATGCATTGCGCGCTCTATCAGGCAAATCGCTGCCGCTCTTGTCAGTGGATTGAACAGCCGATTTCCGAACAGCTCACCGCCAAAATGAACGAACTTCAGCACCTGCTGGAGGGTATTGCGGTGCATGACTGGCGTGAGCCGATGAGTGGCCCTGAACAGGCATTTCGCAATAAAGCCAAAATGGTGGTCAGCGGCAGCGTAGAAAAACCATTATTGGGAATGTTGCATCGCGATGGAACACCGGAAGATTTAACCGAGTGCCCGCTTTATCCTGCCTCATTCCAGACTGTATTTGCCGTACTGAAGCCTTTTATCGCCCGTGCTGGCTTGACGCCTTATAACGTGTCGCGCAAACGTGGTGAGTTGAAATACCTGTTGCTGACTGAAAGCCAGAAAGATGGTGGCATGATGCTGCGCTTTGTTCTGCGCTCTGAAGCCAAACTGGAACAGCTGCGAGCGGCATTGCCGTGGTTACAACAACAGTTGCCACAGTTAAGAGTAATTTCTGCCAATATTCAGCCGGTACATATGGCGATTATGGAAGGCGAACTGGAAATTCCATTGACCGAACAACAGGCGCTGGAAGAACAGTTTAATGGTGTGCCGTTGTATATCCGCCCGCAAAGTTTCTTCCAGACTAACCCAACGGTTGCCACATCGCTGTATGCGACTGCGCGTGGATGGGTTCGCGAATTGCCAGTCAAACACATGTGGGATTTGTTCTGTGGAGTAGGCGGGTTTGGCCTGCATTGCGCGACACCCAATATGAAATTGACCGGGATTGAGATTGCCCCAGAAGCCATTGCCTGTGCACGTCAGTCGGCTGAAAAACTCGGTTTAACCGATATTCATTTTCAGGCGCTGGACTCCACGAAATTTGCGACTGAGCAACAGGATGTGCCTGACCTGGTATTAGTGAATCCGCCAAGACGTGGTATTGGACAGGCGTTGTGCTACTTCCTTAATAACATGGCCCCGAAATACATTATCTATTCAAGTTGTAATGCGCAGACCATGGCGCGAGATATTTCTTCATTGGCGGAATATCGGGTCGAGCGCGTGCAGTTATTCGATATGTTCCCGCATACGGCACATTACGAAGTATTGGTGCTGCTGGTGAGAGTGGCAAATTAACGTGGTGGATGTCGCTGTTAGCTAATCCACCCTTTAAAGCACCTGGCTTTGAGTCGTTCGGATTAGCCTAAGCGACATCCGATGTAAGTCATTACTCTTTACTGCGGGAACCACTGATCGCTAATCTTTTTGTAAGTCCCGTCAGCTTTAATCGCCGCCAGCGCGGTATTCAGTTTGGTCAACAGAACCTGGTTGTCAGGACGCACTGCAATACCCAAACCTGTGCCAAAGTATTCTGCATCAGTAACATGCTCGCCAACTGTGCCTAATTGCGGGTTTGTTTTCAGCCATTCGTTTACCACTGCCGTGTCACCAAATACCCCATCAATACGGCCATTTTTCAGGTCAATAATCGCATTCTGGTAGCTATCGTAAGAGACGGTTTTAATTTCCGGATGTTTGTCCTGGAGATATTTTTGGTGCGTGGTCCCATTTTCCATACCAATACGTTTGCCTTTCAGCTCTTCAAAGGATTTGAATGCACCTTTTTTGGCAATGACGACGGCTGAGTTAGCATAATACGGCGTGGTGAAAGAAACTTGTTTGCTACGCTCAGGCGTAATATCCATGCCGGAGATCACAGCATCGTATTTACGGAATTTTAGCGACGGAATCAAGCTGTCAAATGCATGGTTAGTGAAGGTGCATTCTACCTGCATTTGTTTGCATAAAGCTTTAGCCAAATCGATATCGAAACCGACAATCTGATTGTTGGCATCAAGTGATTCAAATGGCGGATAAGTGGCCGAAGAACCAAAGTTGATTTTGTCTGCTGCAGCCACGTTGAATGCGGCTGTAGCGAACATTGCGGCCAAAATAAACTTCTTCATGTGTGTTGCTCCTGTCTGTCATGTTTTGTTGTATTCACCGTTTCCCGGCGTCAAAAAATCATGCCAGCATATGAATTTATATGCAAATAAAATGTATAATTATATTTCTACAGGCGTAAAAAAGGCGGGAAAGTTCCCGCCGTTTTAAGATGATGAATGGACGTTTAGTTACGTCGTTCAAATGCCAGTGCACGGCGTTCTATCACACGCATCAACAACGTTAATAGCCCGTTCACCACCAGATAAACCAGGCCCGCAGCCCCGAACACCATCACATCGTAAGTGCGACCATATAGCAGTTGCCCGTGGCCCATCACTTCCATCAGCGTAATGGTGTACGCCAGTGAGGTACTTTTAAACACCAGAACCACTTCATTCGAATAAGAAGAAAGTGCGCGTTTAAATGCATAAGGAAGCAAAATGGCGAGCGTATCTTTCTTACTCATCCCTAATGCACCGCATGACTGCCACTGGCCTTCAGGAATGGCACGGATTGCTCCGTAAAATAGCTGAGTAGTATATGCCGCACTGTTTAACGACAGCGCAATCAACGCACACAGCCATGGCTCAGAAAGCAGGTGCCACAAAACCGGGTAGTTTTGAATTGACGGGAACTGACCCGGGCCGTAGTAAATCAGGAAGATTTGCACCAGCAAAGGCGTGCCGGTAAAGAGAGTGATATAGGCACGCACAACGTAAACCAGTACCGGTGTTTTCAGCGTCAGAACGATGGTGAAAAGCAGCGATAAAATCAGCGCGACCACAATGGATGCCGCGGTGAGTGTCAGGCTGGTATGCAGGCCTTTAAACAGCTCCGGTAAATACTCAAACATCAGCCGGGTCTCCGTTCAAAACGCGTCGCTCTCAGGTCAATACGTTTGAGTACATACTGGCTGATGAGGGTGATCACGAGGTAGATCGCGGCGGCAACCACATACCAGGTAAACGGCTCCTGAGTACGAGTGGCGATACTCTTGGTCTGTAGCATCAAATCGTTAACGCTAATCAGCGATACCAATGCGGTATCTTTGAGCAATACCAACCACTGATTACCTAAACCCGGCAGCGCATGGCGCCACATTTGCGGCATCACCAGGCGGAAGAAAATGGCCGCCTTCGACATGCCTAATGCCTGGCCAGATTCCCATTGCCCAACTGGCACGGCTTTAAGTGCGCCACGCAAAGTTTGTGAGGCGTAAGCCGAGTAGAGCAGGGAAAGGGCAATGACGCCGCACAGGAACGGGCTGACATCGAAATTCTCAATCTGCAATTGGATAGGAATTTGCGCAAAACCGAGGTTGAGGACAAAACCATCTGAGAGAATCAGCAATAACTGGGAGGAGCCGAAATAAATAAACAGCACCACCAGGATTTCAGGCAGACCGCGCAGCACCGTAACCAAAGCTGAACCCAGCCAGGCTATCGGACGCCATTTCGCAGACTCCCATACGGCAAAAATCATCGCCAGAGCCAGGCCGATGATTAGCGCACAAACGGCAAGGCCGACGGTCATCCCGGCGGCGCTCGCTAAAGGAAACATTTCGTTCATTCAGATTACTTCTGGAACCATTTTTCGTAGATGGTCTGGTATGTACCATCTTTCTTCACTTTTTCCAGCGCGGTGTTGAACTTCGCCTGCAAATCAGTGTTGCCCTGACGAACAGCGATGCCCAGACCGGTACCGAAGTAGCCTTTGTCTGTTACTTTGTCGCCAATAGCGGCCAGTTTAGGTTCTGCTTTCAGCCACTCAGTCACCACAGCTGTATCACCAAATACCGCATCGATACGACCATTCTGTAGGTCCAGCTTAGCGTTCTGGTAGCTATCGTAAGGAACCACGGTGATTTCTGGATGTTTATCCATGATAAATTTCTGGTGCGTAGTACCGTTCTGCACGCCAACTTTCTTACCTTTAAGGGCAGCGATATCAGCAACTTTGCCTTTCTGACCGACAAACAGAGCTGAGTTGTCGTAGTAAGGGTTGCTGAACAGAACTTGTTTTTCACGCTCAGGCGTGATGTCCATACCCGCCATAATTGCGTCGATACGACGGAATTTCAGGCTTGGGATCAGGCTATCAAAAGACTGGTTGGAGAATGTGCAAGTTGCATCAATCTCTTTACACAGCGCATTAGCCAAATCGACATCAAAACCAACGATCTTGTTGCTGGCATCCATAGATTCAAACGGAGGGTAAGAAGCTTCCGTTGCGAAACGAATAGTTTGTGCAGCCGTCGCGGAAAGGCTCAGGCTGGCTAATAATGTGGCAAGCAGAACTTTTTTCATGGTTATTTTCCCGGATACATCAGTGTGACAGATAGAATTTAAACGCTTCGGTCTGTGGTTTTGCGAAGCAACTCGCATCACCTTGTTCGACGATGTGGCCATTTTCCATATACACCACGCGACTTGCGGTTTTACGCGCAACTTCCACTTCGTGGGTAACAATGACCTGAGTGATGTTGGTTTCAGCCAACTCACGAATAATGCTGACGATTTGTGCGGTGATTTCCGGGTCCAGTGCTGCGGTCGGTTCATCAAACAGCAGAATCTGTGGTTCCATCATCAATGCTCGTGCAATCGCGACACGCTGCTGCTGACCACCAGAAAGGTGGAGCGGGAAACGGTCCTGATAAGGTTTCAGGCGTAAACGCTCAAGCAGTTTGTCGGCACGAAGGCGTGCTTCATCTTTGCTGATACCCAGGACACGACAAGGCGCTTCCATCAGGTTTTGCAGCACAGTGAGATGAGGCCAAAGATTATATTGCTGGAACACCATGCCAACGTTGCGACGTAATTCACGAATGGCTTTATCGCCAGGCGCTTTTGCAAAGTCAAAATGGTTGTCTGCAATGGTGAGTTGCCCAGATCGCGGCATCTCAAGCAAATTGAGTACGCGCAGAAGCGAGCTTTTACCTGCGCCACTTGGACCAAGCAGCACCAGCGTTTCGCCCTGTGGGCAACTAAGGGTGATATCGAACAGCGCCTGATGAGCGCCATAAAAACAATTAATGCCGTTTAGTTGAATACTCATGCGCATAAGTTGAATAGCAATTGAAGCCGCAAAGGGTACCTTTAACAGAATAGTTATGCAATCTTTGTGCGTTAAAACCTAAAAATAACTACTGCCATGCATTAAAGGTAGCACAATATAGCGAGGCGGGAGAGAGGCAAGAATAAATGTCGGAGTTATGCAAAAATTCCAGACTATTTACAAGGGTTACCTTTCCCGCCTGATGGTGAATGTAAATATTAGTTTGTTTCTATCGCCTGACGCAGGCTACCTGAAGGCGCATGGCTGTTCTCGCCTAAGTAACGCACGTCATCCACTGCCCAACATTGGCCCTCACGAATCATCAGCACTTCGTCTTGCCAGCTTTGACTGCCTTTCGTGAGTTTTACACGCAGCGGAATATTGCGTGCATCGGTATTAAGAATGGTTGATGCGGAGGCAACTTCGGCACTGTCTGCGCCGTCGGCATTGCTGGTGAACATATTGCTTCGCATAAACTCGTTCTGCGCGTTCGGTGAAGTGCTGGCTTTTTGCATTTGTTGTGCCAACGCGTCACTCATATAAGGACGTAAGCCGGTAATCGCGCTGCTGCCCTGCGTTTTATGGTTAATTTGGTAATCGTAAAACTGTTGCGCCACGCTATCCGGGCCACCATCAATACAAGGGCCGCTGCGGGTGCCAATGTCTTTAAAAGCGGGAGTGACGCTGGTAGTACAGGCCGTGAGTAACATCGCGCACGGAAGAAGAACCAAAACTGAGCTGCGCATTTTTATTTCCTTATCTTCTCAGGAGGACTAACTTAGCATAGCGTATCGCTGTCAAAATGCGTGGCGGCTTTATGCGCTAAGATGTTGATACAAAGAGAGGAGAAGCTTATGCAATTTACAACAACCCCTACGCTTGAAGGGCAGAGCATCACGGAATATTGTGGCGTGGTGACTGGGGAAGCGATTCTGGGTGCCAATATTTTCCGTGATTTTTTTGCTGGCGTGCGCGATATCGTCGGTGGCCGTTCCGGTGCTTACGAAAAAGAGCTACGCAAAGCGCGTGAGATAGCGTTTAGAGAATTGCAGGAGCAGGCAGAAAGCCTGGGAGCTAATGCCGTGGTGGGTATTGATATCGACTACGAAACGGTGGGCAAAGATGGCAGCATGTTGATGGTGAGCGTCACTGGCACCGCGGTGAAAACGCGTCGATGAAAGGTTGCTTAGCCGCATTTTTAATCGCGCTTTTGCTCGCGGGGTGTGCCAGCAAGCCTGAAGTTGCTGAAAAAACCGTTGTCGATAAAGGCGATTATATAGTCGACACCAGCCACAACGCGAGGAATGCCTATCCACGTGTGAAAGTGTTGGTTATTCACTACACCGCCGATGATTTTGCCGGTTCGCTAACCACTTTAACTGAACAAAATGTTAGTTCTCACTATTTGATTCCCGATACACCGCCGACATCTGGCGGCAAACCGGTCATCTGGCAATTAGTGCCTGAAAGTGAATTAGCGTGGCATGCAGGTGTGAGCTTCTGGCGCGGCGCTACGCGCATTAATGACACTTCGATTGGTATTGAGCTGGAGAATAAAGGTTTTACGCGCCAGGGCCGTGTAAAGCAGTTTTATCCGTTCAACCCAGCGCAGATCTCGGCGCTGGAGAGATTGGCGAAAGTGATTATCGCTCGTTATCAAATCCAACCGCAAAATGTGGTCGCACATGCGGATATTGCCCCGCAGCGTAAAGTTGATCCTGGCCCACTCTTCCCGTGGCAGCAACTGGCACAGCAGGGTGTTGGTGCCTGGCCGGATGCAAACAGAGTGGCCTTTTACCTGAATGGCCGTGGACCATACCAGCCTGTGGATAAGCGAGGTTTGCTCGATTTGCTATCGCGTTATGGTTATCAGGTGACGCCTGAAATGTCGTCGGAACAGCAAAAAAGAGTAATTCAGGCTTTCCAGATGCACTTCCGGCCAAAAGAATATTCCGGCCTGCCGGATGCGCAAACTGAATCCATTGCACAAGCGTTGCTCGAGAAATATGGCCAGGGTTAGACCCTGGCTTCGACTTGAAGGATAACGGGGTTAGCGGTGCAGCGTACCGTGGTCGCGCAGCCAAAGCGCGGTACGACGAATACCCTCATCAAGGGTGATAATCGGTTTATAGCCTAATTCGGTCTCAGCTCGAGTCGTATCCAGCGTTAAATCAAAATTCAGCTTCGACACACCATAGTGAGTCAGCACCGGTTCTTTTGCTGACTTGCTACCCAGACGCTCCATGCTGCGGGCAATCACATCCAGCATAGGATAGGGAACAGAACGAATCCGGCATTTAATTTCTAACTCATCAATCAATTTCTGCACGATAACGCGTAGCGGGCGAGCTTCCATATTCGTGATGTTGTACGCCCGGCCTGACGGCTGCGTTTCACACTGTGTGGCAAGCCACATCGCATGCACCGCATTTTCGATATAAGTCATATCCACCATCGCCTCACCTCCGCGTGGCAACAGCACGCTGCCATAGTGGCGCATCATCTGCACCAGACGTGGGAAAAAGACTTTATCATGCGGGCCAAATAAGCTTTGCGGGCGCAGAATCGTGAAACGTGTATGTGGATTTGACTGCGCTAACAGTTGAATCACTTCTTCGCTGGCGGCTTTGCTGCGAGCAAATTCGTTAGCAAAACGCACCGGCCGAAACTCTTCGCTGATATTGCGATGGTGATGGTAATCAAAATAGAGCGACGGCGAGGAAATATGCACGAAGTTGCGCACCCCCCAGGCAACGGCCCATTCACCTAAACGGCGAGTGGCGCGGACGTTGGCGAGATCGAATGCTTCCTGTGTTCCCCACGGAGAGGTAAAGCTTGAGCAATGCCAAAGCGTATCGACATCGGCCAGCATCAATTTGGCCTGTGAAGAAACCAGATCGGTCAGGTCTGCATGAACAAACTCTGCACCCATTTTTTCCAGCAGTTTGCCCATGGCCTCATTACGACCAGTTGCCCGAACGCTGATGCCTTTTGCGCGAAGAAATTCGACCGCGTTTCGGCCTAAACCGCTGGTGGCGCCCGTTACCAGTACCTTCATGTCGACCAACTCATGATAATTGAGATTTACGCTGCGCATTTTTCCGTGAAATGGCGGCGCTTGCAATGGGGAAAGCCAAAGATTAGGAGGAGTTAACGAACTTTATGTGCCATTCCCCTTAATACTTCACGTTGCATGTGCGTTGGCTTCCTCGCTCACCCCAGTCACTTACTGATGTAAGCTCCTGGGGATTCACTACGTTGCCGCCTTCCTGCAACTCGAATTATTGTGGGGAAGCTCGTTCGGAAAGTTGGCAAATCCGGCGGGCCATACCCCGAAAAATGAACAGATGAGCGGGGATCATTATCAACCAGTAGAACAAACCTGCGGTTCCATGGGGGTGCCACCAGGCACGAACATCCAGCGTTCGATACTTACCGTGGTCACGCAGCGTGAAGGAAAGCCGCCCAAGTCCCGGCGCTTTCATACCAAACAACAATGTAAGCTCTTTTTGTGGCTCAACAATAATCACTTTCCAACTATCTACATTGTCGCCTACTTCAAGCATTGGTCTGTCAGGGCGGCCTTTTGCCAGCCTGTGGCCCACCAGCAGGTCCATATAGCCGCGCGTTTTCCACAGAGCATTGCCAAAGAAGTAGCCCTCTTTTCCGCCGATCTGATTCACCACTTGCCACAAATCTGCCAACTCCGCGCTTGTTTTTAGCGTGCAGCCCGCTTGTTTGGGGAAGTAACCGTAATCTGGTCGCCAACGGGCAAATGCCTGGGTGTCATAACCCCAGTCCTGCGAATTAGCGAGTTTGTGTTCATCTTCAAGCGTTGCACGAACGGCATCATCAAAGGTAAGTAGCTTTTGCGGGATCAACGCGCGAAGTTCACGATCGTCGGCCAGCAGATCGTGTTTCAACCCCTGGATCAGCGCCTTAGCGATCGTTGGTGGCACCGAAGTGATCATGTTCAGGAACCAGACCGAGATCCAACTGGTCGGTAACGGAATGGGGATAAGAGGGCGACGTTTACCGCTAATTGCCATAAAACGCTCGAACTGCTGCTGATAGCTCAGTACTTCCGGGCCCGCGGCTTCGAAAACACGATTTTCCTGTGATGGATGATTGAGTAGTTCAGTTAAATAATGCAGCAAGTTTTCGAGTGCGATAGGTGTGGTGCGTGAGCGCACCCATCGTGGGGGCGTGAGTACCGGTAGGTTATAAACCATATCGCGCATGACTTCGAAGGCGGCAGAACCTGCGCCAACAATAATGCCAGCCCGAACTTCAGTTACCGGAACTCCAGCATCACGCAGGATATCGGCGGTGAGTTGGCGAGCGCGCAGGTGTGCGGAATCACCGTCACCTTCGGCAGCTTGCAGTGAACTCAGAAAGATAAGCTGTTTTACCGGATGTTCTCGTAGTGCATCACGCAAATTGAGCGCAGTCTGGCGTTCATGGGCAACAAAATCAGCGCCGTCGCCCATGCTATGTACCAGGTAGTAAAGGGTATCGATGTTTTCCAGCAGTGCGGGAAGCGTTCCCGGCCACTGTAAATCGACATGGCGACAAACGACCCCCGGCCAGGGTTGTTTCTCCAGCCACTCGACACGTCTTGCCGCAGCAGTAACATGATGCCCGGCAGCGGCAAGCTTTGGCACCAGATGCTGGCCTATATAGCCGCTAGCACCGAGCACCAGAATGTTTTGTGGCTGTGTCATCGTCCGTGACCTCTGTTTAGCGTTGTAAAAAAGTCTGCCAGTGAGAAACCACTTCGGCCAACTGCTCACGGTTCACATCAAGGTGAATCACCAGGCGAGTTACCGGGCCCGCACTCATCAAAACACCGCGTTCTTTCATGAATTTACCGAGGCTTTCAGCTTGTTCAACCGGCACGCGTACAAACACCATATTGGTATCCTGACGAGAGACATCAACACCGATTTCACGCAATTCGCCAGCCAGCCAATGAGCGTTGTCGTGATCCTCTTTCAGGCGTTGCACATTATTTTCCAGCGCGTATAAACCCGCCGCTGCCAGAATTCCCGCCTGACGCATACCGCCACCAACCATTTTACGCCAGCGTGTCGCACGTTTGATGTACTCGTGGCTGCCGACTAACAGCGAACCGACCGGCGTTCCAAGTCCTTTAGAGAGGCAAATTGTGAAGGTGTCGCAGTAGCGCACCACTTCTTCAAGCGTACAGCCATATTCCACCACGGCGTTGAAGATACGTGCACCGTCAACATGCAAAGCCAGGTTGTGATTGCGGCTAAATTCCCAGGCCTGCTTCAAATACTCACGCGGCAAAACTTTGCCGTTATGGGTATTTTCGAGGCTAAGCAATTTGGTGCGCGCAAAGTGGATATCGTCGGGTTTGATCTTCGCGGCGACTTTATCAAGCGGCAACGAACCGTCCGGGTTGGCATCAATAGGCTGCGGCTGAATACTGCCTAAAACCGCAGCACCACCGGCTTCGTAGAGATAATTGTGCGCAAGTTGACCGACAATATACTCTTCGCCACGTTCGCAATGGCTCAGCAGCGCTACCAGGTTTGCCTGGGTGCCGGTTGGCAAAAACAGCGCTGCTTCTTTACCGCTGAGTTTGGCGGCGTAATCTTGTAGTTCGTTGACCGTTGGGTCATCACCGTAAACGTCATCGCCAGTGGGGGCTGCCATCATACGTTTGAGCATTTCATCGCTCGGGCGGGTTACGGTGTCGCTGCGCAAGTCAATCACGGTGGGTCCTTATTATTGTTCAAAATTATCCTTACTTTTACCGGAACCAGTTGGTTTTCGCCAGTTCGATAACTTCATCACCGCGTCCGCTGATGATGGCGCGTAGCATATACAGACTGAACCCTTTGGCCTGTTCAAGTTTGATTTGCGGTGGAATCGCCAGCTCATCTTTGGCAACGACTACATCCACCAGCACCGGGCCGTCAATACTTAGGGCGCGTTGCAAGGCGTTATCCAGGTCGGCCGCTTTTTCAACCCGAATACCTGTGATTCCGCAGGCGTCAGCGATTTTGGCAAAGTTTGTGTCGTGCAGTTCGGTGCCGTCTGTGAGGTAGCCGCCCGCTTTCATTTCCATCGCCACAAAACCCAGCACGCTATTGTTAAACACCACAATTTTGATCGGCAGTTTCATCTGCACGACCGAGAGAAAATCCCCCATCAGCATGCTGAAACCGCCATCGCCGCACATGGCGATAACTTGCCGGTCGGGTGCGGTCGCTTTTGCGCCCAGCGCTTGTGGCATGGCATTAGCCATCGAGCCGTGAGTGAATGAACCTATCAGGCGGCGTTTGCCGTTCATTTTCAAATATCGCGCGGCCCAAACGGTAGGTGTACCGACGTCACAGGTGAAGATGGCATCTTCATCAGCGTACCGGCTGATTTGCTGTGCGACATATTGCGGATGGATGACGCTGCCATCACCGGGTTGTGCCAGCTCATCGAGGCTTTCACGCGCTTCGCGATAATTATCCAGCGCTTTATCGAGGAAGCTGCGATCGGTTTTTTCTTCCAGAAGCGGAATGAGTGCCGCAAGTGTGGCTTTGATGTCACCGACCAGCGCCATATCAACTTTGCTATGCGCACCGATGCTGCCGGGGTTGATATCAATCTGAATGATTTTTGCATCGGTCGGGTAGAAGGCGCGATAGGGGAATTGGGTACCGAGCAGGATCAACGTGTCGGCGTTCATCATGGTATGGAACCCTGACGAAAAACCGATTAGCCCGGTCATGCCAACATCGTAAGGGTTATCGTATTCAACGTGTTCTTTGCCACGCAGCGCGTGAACAATCGGCGCTTTAAGCGTGGCCGCAAATTGCACCAGTTCTTCATGCGCACCTGCACAACCACTACCACACATCAGCGCGATGTTGTCGTTATAGCGCAGCAATTGCGCCAGTTTTTTTAGCTCGTCATGCGGCGGCACAATAATTGGCTGTGGTGCCGGATACCAATGCGTGCTGGCGGTTTCCGGGGCGGGCTTAAGCGCCACATCGCCGGGTAAAACCACGACCGAAACGCCACGGTTTAATACCGCTTTGCGCATCGCAATCGCCAGTACCTGGGGAATTTGTTCCGGGGATGACACCAGCTCGCAATAATGGCTGCATTCGCGGAATAACTCTTCGGGATGGGTTTCCTGGAAATAACCGCTGCCGATTTCGCTCGATGGAATGTGCGCCGCAATGGCCAGTACCGGAACCCGGTTACGGTGGCAGTCGAACAGGCCATTGATTAAATGAAGGTTTCCGGGGCCACAGGAACCCGCGCACACCGCCAATTCACCTGATAGGTGGGCTTCTGCGCCCGCGGCAAAAGCGGCGACCTCTTCATGACGGGTCGGCATCCATTGAATGGTACCCATGCGATTCAGACTATCGCTCAGCCCATTGAGGGAATCCCCGGTGACGCCCCAGATTCGTTTTACGCCTGCACTTTCAAGCGTTTTTGCCAGGTAAGCTGCTACGGTCTGTTTCATTGGTTCTCCTTGTCACGATTCAGTTAACGTAAACAAGCTTAGTCAAGGAAACAGAAGAGGCAGGGCAGAAAGTGCCACTCAGAATCTGAGTGGCACGAGTGGGATCAGGCGAGAACTAAATCACTTTGCGGATGGCAACAGCAAGCCAGTACGTAACCGTTGGCAATTTCTGCATCGGTCAACGTCATGGTGCTGCTTACGGTGTAATCACCAGACTCAACTTTGGTTTTACAGCTGCCGCACACACCAGCACGACAAGCCGCATTCACTTGCACTTTATTGCTTTCCATTGCCGCCAACAGCGAACTGCCTACCGGTGCGTAGAACTCGCGCAGCGGTTTTAGCGTGGTGAACTTCAAACCGCTTTCGACAGGTGCAGCGACTGGGGTAAAGAATTTCTCAGCATAAAAAGCGCTCACGCCCAATGCTTTGACTTCTTTCTCCACCAACTCCATATACGGAGCTGGGCCGCAGGTCATGACTGTGCGAGAGGCAATATCCGGCACGGTTGTCAGAATTTCGCGCGTTAAGCGCCCGGCGATAAAACCGTGCGTCGCGTGATTCTCTGCAACCATTGTCACCGGATAATGACGCCATTCGTCGGCAAAAATCACATCTTCGGGCGTTCGAACGTTATAAATAACCTGTACGTCTGCCTGTGGGCGATGCTTTGCCAGCCAGCGGCGCATCGACATAATCGGTGTGACGCCACACCCTGCCGCCATCAGCAGATAGCGGTCGGTGGTGAGATTTTCACAGGTAAATTCCCCCTGCCCTTCAGACAGCCAGAGGTAATCACCGGGTTTCACATCCTGGGTAAGCCATGCGGAACCAACGCCATTTTCGATACGGCGGATGGTCAGCGTGACGAACGGGCTGAGCCCCGGCGTGGAAGAAATGGTGTAAGCCCGCAGTGTTTCATCACTATCAAGAATACTTACCAGTGCGTACTGCCCGGCTTTGTATGGGTAAAAATCGTGATTAATCAGCGAGAGCGTCCATACATCCGGTGTTTCCTGATGAATATGATGCACCTGCATGCGATACGGGCACAGTGGCGTTGGCATTGTCATGACTTCTCCTTATGCGCCTATCAGCTGTTTAATATCTTCATCAACAGTCGTGATGGCGCGCAGGCCAAACTTCTCATTGAGCACAGCCAGCAGGTTTGGTGTCAGGAAGGCCGGTGTAGTAGGACCTGCGACAATATTGGTCACGCCCAGCGACAGCAGCGTCAGCAGGATAACAATCGCTTTTTGCTCAAACCATGAAAGCACCAGGCTCAGTGGCAGGTCGTTCACGCCACAACCGAGTTTTTCGGCAAGCGTTACCGCAAGAATGATTGCTGAATATGCGTCGTTACACTGGCCGGCATCGATCAGGCGTGGCAGCCCTTCGATATCGCCGAAGTCCAGTTTGTTAAAGCGGTATTTACCGCAGGCAAGCGTCAGGATCAGGCAGTCTTTCGGCACGCTGGTAGCGAAATCGGTGAAGTAGCTACGCTCGCCGCGTTCACCGTCACAGCCACCCACCAGGAAGATGTGGCGCAGTTTTTCACGGCTAACCAGGTCAATAAGGGTATCGGCAGCGCCCAGCAGAGTCTGACGGCCAAAGCCGACAGTAATCAGGTGCTCGATTTCGCTGTATGGGAAGCCCGCCATTTGCGTGGCCTGGGTAATAACCGATGTGAAATCGTCACCTTCGAGGTGGCTAACGCCCGGCCAGCCAACAATGCTACGCGTCCAGATGCGGTCAGTGTAGGAGCCGACTTCCGGGTTAATGATGCAGTTTGAAGTCATCACGATTGGGCCAGGGAAGCGGGCGAATTCGCTTTGCTGGTTCTGCCAGCCGCTGCCGTAGTTGCCAACCAAATGTTTGAATTTGCGCAGTTCCGGGTAGCCATGCGCTGGCAGCATTTCGCCATGGGTATAGACGTTTACGCCAGTGCCTTCAGTTTGTTCCAGCAGGTTATAGAGATCTTTAAGATCGTGGCCGGAAATCAGAACACATTTGCCAGCGACCGGGCGCACATTCACTTGCGTAGGTGTTGGGTGACCGTATTTCTCGGTTTCGCCCTGGTCCAGAATGCTCATCACTTTGAAGTTCATCTGGCCTATTTCCATGGAGCACTCAAGCAGTGCGCCCATGTCCGCAGGCCAGGTGCCGAGCCAAGCCATAATTTTGTGATATTGCGCGTAGATGTCGTTGTCGTACTGGCCGAGAACGTGGGCGTGTTCCATGTAGGCCGCAGCACCTTTCAGGCCGTACAGGCACAGCAAGCGCAGGCCGAGAATATCGTCACCAATTTCTGCTTTGTCGCGGTTTGGCGCGAACTCAGCAGCCTGGCGCTGCAGGTCCCCCAAATCGTTGCTGACCAGTTGCAGTTCAGCCATTGGATTGGTGACGGTAATGTGTGGGTTAATCGCAAGGGTACGAGTTTTCAGGCTTTCGCGCGCAATGATGGCTTCGCGGGCGTAGCCAACGATGCGTGGGGAATCGAAGTTGACGTTGGTCAGCGTTGAGAAAAAGGCACGCGGTGCAAAGTGATCAACTTCATGACTGATGATGCCGACTTCACGTGCGGCCAGTGCCCATGCAGATAAACCCTGCAGTGTTGCGATCAACAAATCTTGTAGGTCTGATGTTTCAGCCGTTTTCCCGCACATGCCCTGAGCATAAGAGCAGCCGTTGCCCGCAGGGGTGCGGATTGTTTGTTCACATTGCACACAAAACATGATCGTACCTTTTAAAGTTATATTTGATATACATGTTTAAGGTTATGCTCAGTGCCGCACAGGGAAAAGGTATTTCTGATACAACTTAAAAGGAGATTGATTTAGCGCAAATTTGGCGGCAGAAACCTACCGCCAATGAGGTATCAGGAAGCGAAAAATGCCATGAGAAGCGGGGTGAGTAAGCTGAGGATGAACCCGTGAACAATCGCCGCTGGAACAATTTCCAGCCCTCCGCTGCGTTGTAAAACAGGCAGGGTGAAGTCCATCGACGTTGCGCCAGACAACCCGAGTGCGGTTGAGCGTCTACGGCGTACCAGTCCGGGAATCAACATGATGGCAATTAGCTCTCGCGCAAGGTCGTTAAAGAATGCCGCACTACCAATTACTGGCCCGTAGGATTCCGTCATCAAAATGCCCGACAGTGAATACCAGCCGAATCCCGATGCCATCGCTAAACCTGTCTTAATTGGCAGGTCAAGAATAAAGGCGTTGATAACACCACCGGCAAGTGAGCTCAGTGCCACGACGACTGCCACGATCATACCGCGCCGATTAAGCACAATCTGTTTTAACGTCATACCGCTATTACGCAGTTGGATACCTACCAGCAGCAACAGGAATATAAGTGTGTATTCGCTGGCGTCGGTGGCGTGATGCAGAATTGGCCAGCCAGTCAGACCAAGCAGAAAACCCGCTATCACCACAAAGCATAATTTTAGTGATTCCAGCGCCATCGCAATTCGTGAAGGGAGTTTTTCTTGCTCGTGATTGTGGCGCCATGGCATGGAACGCTCAAGCCAAAGCAGTGCAGCAGCATTGCAGAGCAATAACACCACAACGGTGACCGCAGCGTAATGAAGGATTGCAAGCAGGTTACTTGCCAGGTTATCGAGAAATGCGAGGCTGATGCCCATGAAAAATAAAATCACATACACAATCCAGCTCAATAGGCGATTAATGAGCTTTAACAGACTGGTTTTTTTCAGAGGAATCAGATAACCGATAATCAGCGGCACTAAGATAATTAACAATCCCGAAAACATGGTGCGGACAATCCTTGCGATAGAAGTAACGACGTATGTCACACTACCCAAAGAAAGAGAATGAGTAAAGCTACGAAAAAAAAGGATTTTTATGCAGGTTGAGGATTTAGTGCAGGGCAAGTAAATACAGCGCCACCAGCCAAATTGAAGCCGGTGACGCTTGAATCAAATTAGTTACGTTTTTCCAGCAATGTCCGGTAGATAACGCCACCCAGGATACCGCCAATAATTGGCATTACCCAGAACAGCCACAATTGCTGTAATGCCCAACCGCCCTGGAAGATAGCAACGGCAGTACTACGTGCTGGGTTCACAGAGGTATTGGTGACTGGGATGCTAATCAGGTGAATCAAGGTTAACGCAAGGCCGATAGCAATGGGTGCAAAGCCCGCTGGTGCAAACTTATCGGTTGCCCCATGGATCACAATCAAGAAGCCACAGGTCAAGACGATTTCAATAATGATTGCTGACAACATGGAGTAATGGTCTGGTGAATGTTCACCATAACCATTAGAAGCAAAACCGCTTGCTGCTGCATCAAAGCCACTTTTGCCGCTGGCAACTAAATAAAGAATACCGGCTGCAACAATACCGCCAATCACTTGCGCCACAATATAACCAATAACATCTTTAGCTGGGAAACGACCGCCAGCCCACAAGCCCAGCGTGACTGCTGGGTTAAAGTGGCCACCGGAAATATGACCAACTGCATAAGCCATAGTTAATACGGTTAAACCAAATGCTAATGCCACACCAGCAAAACCAATCCCTAACTCAGGATATGCCGCTGCCAGCACAGCACTCCCACAGCCACCGAATACTAACCAGAATGTACCAAAGAATTCTGCCGCTAATTTCCTAAACATAACCACCTCTGCATTTCAAAAACAGTGAATCCCGGGTGATGTAAATAAAGGCATCTACCCGATTATTGTTTGTTACAGCCGTTTAAGACGTAACGTAAATAATAAAAGAGCAGCAATGTTAATGAGTTCACTTAGTTAGAGCCACACTATAAAATCCTAAAAAATTGATTTAGGGCAATGAGATGGCATTCCTTTCAAGAATAAACACGTTGGAAGTATAGAAGAGTTTTTAATAAAGTAAGAATTGTCTTGTATTAAACGCACTTTTTATCGGTTGGCAGAATTACAAGTAATAACAATAAACTTCACTGTTTATTTTTGAGCAAAATAAAAATGGAAAAATTAATAGTATCCTGCTACGCCATAAATAACTCGACGGGCTAACCTGCCGCCAGAGGGGGAAAGGTATATACTCGAGCTATGCAGGCTGTGGCGTGTAGCTAAAGGAAAGCATTAACCAATCTGGAGGGATTATGTTTCTCGAGCGCGTAGAAATTGTCGGATTCAGGGGTATTAACCGTTTATCGTTAATGCTTGAGCAAAATAATGTTTTGATTGGCGAAAACGCATGGGGTAAATCCAGCTTGCTGGATGCGCTCACTTTGTTGCTGTCACCGCACGAAACTCTCTATCACTTCGGTCGTGACGATTTCTACTTCCCTCCGGGCGATCTACAAGGCCGGGAGCACCATCTACACATTGTGCTGACCTTTCGGGAAACAGCACCTGGCCATCATCTCGGGCGGCGTTACCGCTCACTGTCGCCTGTATGGGTGGAAGGGAATGATGGCTTCCATCGCATCATGTATCGTCTGGTCGGTGAGCTTGCGGAAGATGGCACAATTCTGACGCTACGCAGCTTCCTTGATAACAACGGTCACTCCGTTGAGCTTGATGATATTGATACGCTTGCCAGGCAAATTATCCGTCTCAACCCCGTGTTACGCTTGCGTGATGCGCGATTTATGCGCCGCCTGCGCAACGATAGCATCCCGGTAATGCCAGAAACTGAGATGACGGCCCGTCAGCTTGATTTCCTCGCGCGTGAACTGGTTTCTCGCCCGCAAAATCTCACAGATTCACAGTTGCGCCAGGGGCTGTCGGCCATGGTGCAATTGCTTGAACACTATTTTTCTGAGCAGGGCGCTGTTGCGCATCAGCGGCTGTTACGACGTCGCTCGCACGATGAGCAACGAAGCTGGCGTTATCTGGATGTCATCAACCGCATGATAGACAAACCCAATAGTCGCGCTCATCGCATGATTTTATTGGGAATGTTTTCAACACTTCTGCAAGCAAAAGGAACCGTAGCGCTGGATAAAGACGCGCGCCCCCTGTTGCTGGTGGAAGACCCGGAAACGCGGCTACACCCTATTATGTTGTCAGTGGCCTGGCATTTATTAAATTTGCTACCGCTACAAAAAATCACCACCACCAATTCCGGTGAATTGTTATCACTCACCCCGGTTGAGAATGTCTGTCGTCTGGTGCGTGAATCTTCGAAAGTTGCTGCATGGCGGCTCGGTCCTGGCGGGATGAATGCTGAAGATAGCCGTCGCATTGCGTTTCACATCCGTTTTAATCGGGCCTCATCACTGTTTGCTCGTTGCTGGTTGTTAGTTGAAGGGGAAACAGAAGTGTGGGTGATGAACGAACTGGCGCGCCAGTGTGGGCATCATTTTGATGCTGAAGGGGTGAAAGTCATCGAATTTGCACAGTCTGGCCTGCGCCCACTGATTAAATTTGCAAGGCGCATGGGTATTGAATGGCATGTGCTGGTTGATGGCGATGAAGCGGGAAAAAAATATGCGTCTGTGGTGCGCGGCATTCTGGAAAATGACCGCGATCAGGAACGCGACCATCTGACGACATTGCCTGCGATGGATATGGAGCATTTCATGTACCGCCAGGGATTTGCAGATGTTTTCCACCGCGTGGCACAACTTCCCGAAAATGTGCCGATGAATATGCGGCGCATTATTGTAAAAGCCATCCACCGTTCTTCTAAGCCTGATTTAGCCATTGAAGTGGCGATGGAGGCTGGCAGGCGTGGTATTGATGCTGTGCCTTCGCTGTTGCGAAAAATGTTCTCACGCGTACTTTGGCTTGCACGTGGACGTGCTGATTAGCCCGGTAGTTGCTTAAAACTGCTGCTCAATATGCGTTGTCATCTCATCTAACAAGCTGTAGCGGCGGCGATACTCCGCGCGTTTTTTGCTGGCGATATCCTCAAGGGGTTTGCGAGCCACGCTCAAAGGCATGCTAAAGAGACCTTCTGGCAATAACTCACCGCTCATTGATTGCCAGAAGCTGTCGTAATCGGCATGGATTTTATCTTTCTTCTTTTTCGCATAACGCCATGAGCGATAGATATGCGAGCTGTTGCTGACCGCGAGGATTTTTTTCGCTCCCAAATGGCGTGCCAGTTGGCAGGCAGCTTCAAGAACCAGGCGTTTTGGGAACAATCCGTGACAGGCTTTTGTGGCGACCTGGATATATTCATGGGGTACGTCGCTTTGAGCTCCCTGCAATCCGCCGATAAACAGCGTCTTTTGGCCCTGATACTGGCACAAAGTGAAGGTTAATCCGGCAAGCGAAATCCCATCCTGACGGGTGAAAGTCAACGTCGCTTCACCTTCTTTGTCGAGATTGGCGATGGCACAAAAATTCAGGTAGTAGAAGCATTCATCTTTACCCGTTATGGTTGCCAGATGCGCACCTTTTTCTGAGAAGTGCTGCTGTAGTAGGGCTACAGGCAGGGCATTGGTCAGTTCGTTGTAGTGGAAAGACAATGCATTCGCCACAGCCTTGCGGTTAAAATTCGTTGTTAAATAAGGGCGATGGGTTCGGCAGGGTAAACCAGGTTGCACGTTAAGCAGTTTTTCAAGCCAGGGCTGATGAGATAAATCGCTCAGTAAACGTGCCGTAGCCCATGGATTTGCCAGTGACCGCAGGACAAACTTGCGGCGGTAAGCCGGATTCTTCCATGCGCTACCAGGCGTCCACTGTCCCTTTGCCAGACAAAGAAATAGCTGCCAGCCATTAAGTTGCGGTGTTGAAATAAGTTCGTCTACGGTAATTGGCGACATGATTGAAACCTGGTTGATAAAGAATGGTGTAATTTCACCACTCTTAAGTTCAATGAATGTTCAATCAGTAGCCAGAGAGCCGTAGACTCGCGGTTTTTGTTGAGACTTTATTTAATTAGCCAGTCTGTTTGCAGGATACCTATGAGATTCAAGGGAAAAATAAAAAAACGTTATTGGCTTCTGGGCCTGTTGGTATTGCTGTTCGTCATTTGGCTCTGGAAGTTTCTGAATGCGCCAGCGCCGGTTTATCAGACCATGATCGTGCGTAAAGGTGAGCTGCAACAAAGTGTGCTGGCGACGGGTAAGCTCGATGCTTTGCGTAAAGTTGATGTGGGTGCGCAGGTCAGCGGGCAGCTAAAAACGCTGTCGGTAAACATCGGCGATAAAGTGAAGAAAGATCAGTTGTTGGGAGTTATTGACCCAGAACAAGCGCAAAACCAGATTAAAGAAGTGGAAGCGACATTAATGGAGTTGCGTGCTCAGCGGCGCCAGGCTGTGGCGCAGGCCAAACTTGCGCAAGTAACGTTAAACCGCCAGCGGGCGCTGGCCAAAACGCAGGCAATATCACAGCAAGATCTGGATACCGCAGTGACCGATCTTGAAGTCAGGCAGGCGCAAATCGGCACTATTGATGCGCAAATTAAACGTAATCAGGCGTCGTTAGATACGGCAAAAACCAACCTTGATTACACGCAGATTGTGGCACCGATGGCAGGTGAGGTGACTGAAATTACCACCAAACAAGGCCAGACGGTGATTGCGGCTCAGCAAGCACCGAACATTCTGACACTTGCCGATCTCGGCACCATGCTGGTGAAAGCTCAGGTTTCTGAAGCTGACGTGATTCACCTGAAGCCCGGCCAAAAAGCGTGGTTTACCGTGCTTGGCGATCCGCTAACACGCTATGAAGGGCTGCTAATCGATATTTTGCCGACGCCGGTTAAGGTCAACGACGCGATCTTCTATAACGCCCGTTTCGAAGTCCCGAACCCGAAAGGTGTGCTGCGTCTGGAAATGACGGCGCAGGTACATATTCAGCTTGGTGGCGTGAAAGACGTATTAACCATTCCGCTTGCCGCTCTGGGCGAGCCGGTCGGTGATAACCGCTATAAAGTTTCGGTTTTACGCAACGGTGAAACCCGTGACCGCGAAATTACTATCGGTATGCGTAATGACACCCAGGCGCAAGTTGCCACTGGCCTCACCGAAGGTGAAGAAGTGGTGACTGGCAAAAGCACCGCCGGGAGTGCGCCATGACAGCACTGCTTGAGCTACGGGATATTCGCCGTAGCTATCCGTCGGGAGACGAACAAGTTGAAGTGCTTAAAGGCATCAACATCACTATTGAAGCTGGTGAGATGGTGGCGATTGTCGGGGCGTCAGGCTCTGGTAAATCCACGCTGATGAACATTCTTGGCTGTCTGGATAAACCCAGCAGCGGTAGTTACAAAGTGGCCGGGCAGGACACGGCACTGCTGGACAGTGATGCACTTGCGACGTTACGCCGTGAGCACTTTGGTTTTATCTTCCAGCGCTACCATTTGCTCTCGCATCTGAACGCGACCCAAAACGTGGAAGTACCCGCGGTGTATGCCGGTACGGCGCGGATTTATCGTCAGCAACGTGCGCGAGCTTTATTAATGCGTCTGGGGCTTGCTGAACGTGTTGATTATCTCCCTTCACAGCTTTCAGGCGGGCAGCAGCAGCGCGTCAGTATCGCTCGCGCTCTGATGAATGGTGGGCAGGTTATTCTTGCTGATGAACCAACCGGTGCGCTCGATAGCCACTCTGGCGAAGAGGTGATGGCAACACTCAAGCAACTGCGTGAACTGGGTCATACCGTCATCATTGTGACCCACGATCCGAGTATTGCAGCACAGGCACAGCGTGTTATCGAGATTCACGATGGTGAGATTATCAGTAATCCTCCTTCTGTTATTCAACAGACTGGTGCACCGAAAGAGGTGAAACCACAGCCCGCAAACTCGGCATTTCAGCAAACACTTAGCAGTTTCCGCGAAGCATTTACCATGGCCTGGCTGGCGCTGGCGGCGAATAAAATGCGCACGCTGTTAACCATGCTTGGGATCATTATCGGTATTGCTTCGGTGGTATCGATAGTCATTGTCGGTGATGCGGCAAAACAGATGGTGTTGCAGGATATTCGCTCGATAGGTACCAATACGATTGATATCTATCCAGGTAAAGATTTTGGCGACGATGACCCGCAGTACCAGCAGGCGCTGAAATATGACGATCTGGCAGCAATAAGCCAGCAACCTTGGGTCAGGTCAGCCACACCTGCGCTTTCAAGCAACTTACGTTTACGTTATGGCAATGTTGATGCGGCCGCCAGCGTGAACGGTGTCAGCAGCCAGTATTTTAACGTCTATGGCATGACCTTTAGCGAAGGTAACACCTTTAACGAAGAGCAGCTGGCAGGGCGCGCACAGGTGGTGGTGCTCGACAGCAACACCAAACGTCAGTTGTTCCCCGATAAAGCCAAAGTAGTGGGTGAAATCGTGCTGGTGGGGAATATGCCCGCGACGGTAATTGGTGTAGCGCAAGAGAAGCAGTCGATGTTTGGCAGCAGTAAAATTCTGCGTGTCTGGCTGCCGTATAACACCATGGCTGGGCGGGTGATGGGGCAAAGCTGGCTTAACTCTATTACGGTACGCGTTAACGAGGGTTACAACAGCCACGAAGCGGAGCAGCAGCTCAACCGGCTGTTGCAGTTACGTCACGGTAAGAAAGATTTCTTCACCTACAATATGGACGGCCTGTTGAAAACGGCGGAAAAGACCACACGTACTCTACAGATGTTCCTGACTTTGGTGGCGGTGATTTCGTTGTTGGTAGGTGGTATTGGCGTGATGAACATCATGCTGGTGTCGGTAACGGAGCGTACCAAAGAGATTGGTATTCGCATGGCGGTCGGCGCACGAGCCAGTGATGTCCTGCAGCAGTTTTTGATTGAGGCTGTGCTGGTGTGTCTGGTGGGAGGTGCGTTGGGGATTTCTTTATCTCTTCTTATTGCCTTCACTTTGCAACTGGTTTTGCCGGGCTGGGAAATTGGTTTCTCGCCGATGGCATTGTTAACCGCATTTGCCTGTTCGACTGCGACGGGAATTATTTTTGGCTGGCTGCCAGCGAGAAATGCCGCAAGATTGAACCCGATTGATGCGCTGGCGCGTGAATAATTTTAATCTGAGATATGACGATTGGTTATAGACCCGAAATAAAAATGCCAGCTTGCGGGCTGGCATTTTGACTGGGTGATGTACACAATGAAACAAAAGGTCAGGCGACCGCTGCTTCTAGCTCCAGAGGTACAATCAAGCTAGCGTGATTGCCTTTTGGCCCCTGATGTACATCAAACCTGACTGTTTGCCCGGCTTTAAGCGTTCTGTAACCATCCATCTTAATGGTGGAGTAATGAGCGAAGATATCTTCGCCACCGCCTTCAGGGCAGATAAAACCGAACCCTTTGGCGTTATTGAACCATTTAACTGTACCCGTCTCCATGCTTCTACATCCTTCGAAAATCTTATAAGTGAGATGGAATGAACCGGTGGGTGAGGGCGGGCTGTTCAAAACCTCGCCAACTCACGCTTGTACAATGTAGATAATTTAACCATGTCGTCAAGCGTTGCACGGGGGTGATCGATTGAAAATGAATCAAAAATTTGAAGCAGTTAACGCTATTGTGATTAATGTGACAGAGCTCTCTATAGCTAAAAGTTGTCACGTTTGAACTCAATGAGTCACGTTAACTGAAAGCGTATTACACTCAACCTATGGGCTTCGCCTTAATGATAACGGGCGATTTAACATGATGACGATTTGCAATGGGTAAGACGAACGATTGGTTGGATTTCGACCAACTGGTGGGTGACAAATTGCGCGAAGCGCTAAAACCACCGTCGATGTATAAAGTAATGTTAATGAACGATGACTACACGCCGATGGAATTTGTTATTGACGTGCTGCAAAAGTTCTTTTCTTATGATGTAGAACGTGCGACGCAATTGATGCTCACTGTGCACTATCAGGGTAAAGCTATCTGTGGCATTTTTACTGCAGAAGTAGCGGAAACCAAAGTCGCGTTAGTGAACCAGTATGCAAGGGAGCATGAGCATCCGCTGCTGTGTACGCTAGAAAAAGCCTGAAGAAGGCAAAATTTGGGGGAGGTGCCTATGCTCAATCAAGAACTGGAACTCAGTTTAAACATGGCTTTCGCCAGAGCGCGCGAGCACCGACATGAGTTTATGACTGTCGAGCATCTGTTACTGGCTTTGCTCAGTAACCCATCGGCTCGTGAAGCGCTGGAAGCGTGTAGCGTAGATCTGGTGGCGCTGCGACAGGAACTCGAGGCCTTCATCGAACAAACCACACCGGTTCTGCCAGCCAGTGAAGAAGAGCGTGACACTCAACCTACGCTCAGCTTCCAGCGCGTGCTGCAACGTGCGGTGTTCCACGTCCAGTCTTCTGGTCGCAGTGAAGTCACAGGCGCAAACGTGCTGGTGGCTATCTTTAGCGAGCAGGAATCCCAGGCAGCGTACCTGCTGCGTAAACATGAAGTTAGCCGCCTTGATGTGGTGAACTTTATCTCTCACGGTACACGTAAAGACGAACCTAATCAGGCACCGGGTGCAGAAAATCCGGTCAATGAAGAGCAAGCAGGCGGGGAGGAACGTATGGAAAACTTCACCACCAATCTCAACCAGCTTGCACGTGTGGGAGGGATCGATCCGCTGATTGGCCGCGAGAAAGAGCTTGAGCGTGCCATTCAGGTTCTGTGCCGTCGCCGTAAAAACAACCCACTGTTAGTGGGTGAATCGGGTGTCGGTAAAACCGCCATTGCCGAAGGGCTTGCCTGGCGTATTGTGCAGGGCGATGTTCCGGAAGTGATTGCTGATTGCACTATTTACTCGCTGGATATCGGTTCGCTGCTGGCGGGTACCAAATACCGTGGTGACTTTGAAAAACGTTTCAAAGCGCTGCTTAAACAGCTTGAGCAGGATCAGAACAGCATCCTGTTTATTGATGAAATTCATACCATCATCGGTGCGGGCGCTGCATCTGGTGGGCAAGTTGATGCCGCAAACCTGATTAAGCCGCTGCTCTCAAGTGGCAAGATTCGTGTTATCGGTTCAACCACTTACCAGGAATTCAGCAATATCTTTGAGAAAGACCGTGCTCTGGCGCGTCGCTTCCAGAAAATTGATATTACTGAGCCAAGCGTTGAAGAAACCGTTCAGATTATTAACGGCCTGAAACCGAAGTACGAAGCGCACCACGACGTGCGTTACACCGCGAAAGCGATTCGTGCAGCGGTGGAGTTGGCGGTGAAATATATCAACGATCGCCACTTGCCAGATAAAGCCATTGACGTTATCGACGAAGCGGGTGCTCGTAGCCGCCTGATGCCGGTGAGCAAGCGTAAGAAAACGGTCAATGTCTCTGACATCGAAACCGTGGTTGCGCGTATTGCGCGTATCCCGGAGAAAAGTGTTTCAGCAAGCGACCGCGATACGCTTCGCAGCCTTGATGATCGCCTGAAAATGCTGGTGTTTGGCCAGGATAAAGCCATTGAGGCGTTAACCGAAGCCATCAAAATGAGCCGTGCCGGTTTAGGGCATGATCATAAGCCAGTGGGTTCATTCCTGTTTGCCGGCCCTACGGGTGTTGGTAAAACAGAAGTCACTGTTCAATTGGCGAAATCACTGGGCATTGAGCTGTTGCGCTTCGATATGTCGGAATACATGGAACGCCACACGGTGAGCCGTTTGATTGGTGCACCTCCAGGTTACGTTGGTTTCGACCAGGGCGGCCTGCTGACGGATGCGGTCATTAAACATCCTCACTCCGTGCTGCTGCTTGATGAAATCGAAAAGGCGCACCCGGATGTCTTTAACCTGTTATTGCAGGTGATGGACAACGGTACGCTGACCGATAATAACGGGCGCAAAGCTGATTTCCGTAACGTAATTCTGGTGATGACCACCAACGCCGGTGTGCGTGAAACCGAGCGTAAGTCTATTGGCCTGATTCGTCAGGACAACAGCACCGATGCCATGGAAGAGATCAAGAAGATCTTTACTCCAGAATTCCGCAACCGTCTGGACAACATTATTTGGTTCAACCATCTGTCTACAGATGTGATTCATCAGGTTGTCGACAAGTTTATCGTCGAACTCCAGGTGCAGCTGGATCAGAAAGGTGTGTCTCTGGAAGTGAGCCAGGAAGCGCGCGATTGGCTGGCAGAAAAAGGCTATGACCGTGCAATGGGCGCTCGTCCAATGACACGTGTTATTCAGGACAACCTGAAAAAACCACTCGCTAACGAACTGTTATTTGGTTCACTGGTGGATGGGGGACAGGTGACGGTAGCGCTGGATAAAGATAATCAGAAACTGATTTATAATTTCCATAGCGCGCAGAAGCATAAACCGGAAACGGCGCACTAATTAATAATTAGTGCCGTAATAAAAAAAGGCCAGGTCAATGACCTGGCCTTTCTATTATTAAATTGTTCACGCCGCCTGTTTACTACGCAGCGCTAAATAAAACTATCAGCGACTACGGAAGACAATGCGGCCTTTGCTCAGGTCGTACGGGGTCAGCTCTACAGTGACTTTGTCACCCGTCAGGATGCGGATATAGTTTTTACGCATTTTACCGGAGATATGAGCGGTTACCACGTGCCCGTTTTCCAGCTCAACGCGGAACATGGTGTTAGGTAACGTATCAAGTACGGTACCCTGCATTTCAATATTGTCTTCTTTGGCCATCTAATCCTCGAGGGTATCACTACCATAGTTTTGAACCGGCAAGATAATGCCCAAGTTCACGTATCATGTAAAGAATTGTTGGTGAAATCACCAGCGAAAGTGCAATTTGCGCATTACCCAAAACCCAACCAAAAGCTGCACTATTGGCGCTTATGATGAGGGCTGCGAAGAGATAAACGATGGGCTGTCCCTGTTAAAGCTAATCCCAAACGGCGGCGGGGTAATGAGCAGAGCTCACTCTGCGGGGCTAATTATAACACTCTTAACAGTAATGTGCCGTAAACATTATCGCTACGACAGGATTTGTGGCACCCAACAATAAGATGCCAGATGTTGTGGACGAAATATGGACAGATGTTCCAGATACTCACGGCGAGGAATTTCAATTGCTCCTAGCGATGCGGTATGGGCATTAAGTACCTGGCAATCTATTAGCTTGCCGCCATAACTGAGAAAGTGTTGGCAGAACACCAGTAGCGCTGTTTTGGAGGCGTTTTCTCGGCGACTGAACATTGACTCTCCACAAAATAGAGAGCCTTGCGCCACACCATATACTCCCCCCACTAATTCTTTATCTTCCCAGACTTCTATCGAATGAGCATGGCCGAGTTCATGGAGTCGTTTATAGGCGTCGATGATTTCAGGTGTAATCCAGGTTCCTTCGTCACGATCGTCTGCGCACTCGGCGATAACACGCTCGAATGCGTGGTTCAGCGTTACGCGGTACGGGGAGTTGCGGTGGAAACGCTTCATGCTGCGGCTCAGGTGAAACTGATCCGGGAAAAGCACCGCGCGCGGGTCTGGCGACCACCACAAAATAGGATCGCCAGGTGAAAACCAGGGAAAGATGCCACGCTGGTAAGCCATCAACAAACGAGCCGGGCTTAAATCGCCCCCGAGCGCCAGTAACCCATTAGGTTCACGCAACGCGCCTTCCGGTGAAGGAAAGGCGATTGAGTCACGGGAAAGCTGAATAAGGCGCATGACGTCACGGCTCCGGGGCTAACTATAATTATTGATAATAGACTAAGTGCTCATCCCATTAGGGCTATTTAATTTGCCATTTTGAACCTGGGCAGTGCTCAGAATCCTCACGTACTTCGTTTACGTTCCGGTTCCTGCGCGCTGTCCGTGTTCAAACTGACTGCAACAATAACGCCTACTGGGATGGTACTCATTACACAGTCTACAAACGCTGATGGAAATGATAATAACGGCCAGCGCTGGCCATCAAATCTGCGTGAGTACCTTGCTCAATAATTTCCCCGTTGTCCATCACAATAATGCTGTCGAAATGAGCCAGCCCACGCAGGCGATGCGTCACCATCAGCACGGTTTTTTCTTTGGTCACTTCGGCCAGTAAATCAAGTATCTGGCGTTCAGTTTCCGCATCTAAACCTTCGGTCGGCTCGTCGAGCAAAAACAGCGGCGCGTCATGCAATAAGGCTCGTGCAATCGCCAGACGGCGCAATTCTCCGCCTGATAACTGCCTGCCACCTTCCCCAAGCCAACTATTCAGGCCTGAGTCGTCTAACAACTTCTCAAGACCTACGCGCGTCAGTACACGACTCAGTTGTTGATCGCTTGCCTGGGGGGCTGCGAGCAAAAGGTTGTCGCGCAGCGTGGCACTAAATAAATGGACGCGCTGAGAGACGACGCTGGTGGCTGCGCGTAAAGCCGTTTCATCAAACTGGCTCAACGGTTCTCCATTAAGGCGAATCTCGCCCTGCTGCGGTTCCCATGCACGGGTCAGCAATTGAAGCAGCGTTGATTTACCACAGCCTGTGCGCCCGAGAATCGCGACATGTTGCCCAGCCTCGATTCTGAGAGAGATGTCCCGTAACGCCATTTGAGACTGCTCAGGATAGGCAAAGCTAAGGTTGTTAATATCCAAAGCTACGCTTTCAGGGATGGAGTGAGGCTGTTCGGTGAAAACGACCTCCGGTTTTTGACTGGTGATTTCAGTTACGCGTAATGCTGATGCGATAACCTGACCTAAATGTTGAAACGCTCCGGTGACCGGAGCCAGTGCCTCAAAGGCGGCCAGGGCACAGAACACAAACAACGCAATAAGCGCACCAGGTGTTGTATTTCCACCTACACCAGCCGCAGCCATCCACAGCATCAATATGACGGCAACACCGCTGATAAGCAGCATAACGGCTTGTGAAAGAGCCGTAAGCTCCGCCTGGCGGCGCTGTGCTTCTTGCCAGCGATCTTCGGTGGCTTCGAGTTGCTGGCGATAACGCTGGGTAGCACCAAAAATGGTTAATTCTGCGTGGCCCTGTAGCCATGCTGTGAGTTGCTGACGGTATTGTCCACGCTGGACGGTAATCGCCTCACCGGTTGATTTTCCCGCGTAATAAAATAAGGGTGGCAATATGACTAATGTCGCCAGTAAAACACCGCCGAGCGTTAGAGCTAACTGCACATCGAGGAAGCTCAAACCGAACGTGACAACGGCAATGACGACAAATGCACCGACCATCGGCGAAATCACGCGCAGGTAAAGATGATCAAGGGTGTCGACATCCGCAACCAGGCGATTAAGCAATTCACCCTGACGAAAACGAGCAAGCCCAGCAGGGGAGAGCGGAAGCAGTTTGCTAAAAGTGGAGACGCGCAGATGCTGAAGCACGCGGAAAGTCGCATCATGGCTGACTAAGCGTTCAAAATAGCGCCCTGCGGTACGCGTAATTGCGCCACCACGCACACCCGCGGCAGGCAACATATAGTTAAAACTATAAATACCTGCAACGCCGACCACAGCCGATGCGGAGAGAAACCAGCCAGAAAGCGTGAGCAGCCCAATGCTTGCCAGCAGTGTGATAATCGCCAGCACCACGCCAAGTGTCAGTAGCCATTTATGACGGCAATAAAGCGCCAGATAGGGCAGTAAAGCGCGCATTAAATCTCCTCCTGGCGATGAGCCAGTAATGTAGCAAACGGACCTTCCTGAGAGGCAAGCGTTGCGTAATTCCCTTGTTGCACAATACGACCATCACGCATCACCCACACTTCATCCCAGTCGCTGATGTAGTCCAATTGGTGCGTTACCATTAACGTCGTTTGTTGGCGGGAAGCGTCACTCAAAGCGTCCATCACTCGCTGCTCGCTGTGAGCGTCCAGGCTTGCGGCTGGTTCATCCAGCAGTAACAATCCACATGGCATCAGCAAGGCTCGTGCTACGGCAACACGTTGTGCCTGGCCGACCGATAAGCGCGCTGCGGCTTCGCCAAGCGGTGTATCAATACCTTGCGGTAACAACGGCAGGAATTCGCTGACAGAGGCTTTTTCCAGTGCGGTAGCTAATTGTTCAGAGCTGGCATCTGGATCACTTAACAGCACGTTTTCGCGGATGGTTGGAGCCGGAAGTTGTGGGTTTTGCCCAACCCAACTGAGTTGTTCACGCCACCATTTAGGGTCAAGCTCTGAAAGCTCAATACCGTTGATTAGCAAGTGCCCTTGATAAGGTAAAAAACCAGATAACACGTTGAGTAGTGAGCTTTTACCAGCACCACTTTGCCCAACCAAAACGACGCGTTGATTAGCTGAAAGAGTGAAGTTCAGAGGACCTGCGAGAGCTTTTTCTTCGGTTGACAGGATAACTAAATCTCGCGCTTCAATGCAGATTGGCTCGTTGCAATTAAATTGTGCACTGCCTTTTTTACGTTCCTGCAATGGCGCATCGAGGAATGTCATCAGGCTATCAGCTGCACCCACGGCTTGTGCTTTAGCGTGATAGAAAGTGCCTAAGTCGCGTAGCGGTTGGAAAAATTCAGGAGCAAGAATCAGGGCCAGGAAACCCGCAAACAGAGTCACGCCGGTGCTGTAATGGCCAAAGTTCAGCTCGCCCAGATAGGAGAAACCGAAGTAAACCGCAACCAGCGCGATTGAAAGTGAGGCGAAGAACTCCAGCACGCCGGAGGAGAGGAACGCAAGACGTAATACTTCCATTGTCCGCTGGCGGAAATCCTGCGAAGCGACGCGGATATTCTCTGTTTCAGCGCTACCACGGTTAAACAAGCGAAGTGTTTCCATACCACGCAGGCGGTCAAGGAAATGGCCGCTAAGGCGAGCCAGCGCCTGGAAGTTACGGCGGTTCGCATCTGCAGCCCCCATACCGACCATTGCCATAAACAGCGGGATAAGCGGTGCGGTGCAGAGCAAAATCAATGCAGCGACCCAGTTAGATGGGAAGATTACGATTAAAATCAGTACCGGAACCATCACTGCAAGCGACATTTGCGGCAGGTAACGGGCGTAATAATCATGCATATCTTCAATCTGTTCGAGAACCAGCGTTGCCCAACTGCCTACAGGTTTGCCCTGAATCCAGGCCGGACCAGCTTCGTGGATGCGATCGAGCACTTTACGGCGTATTTCCTGCCGAATGTGCAGCCCGGCATAAAAACCGACCTTTTCACGCAGCCATACGACCCAGGCTCGTAATACAAAAATCAGAATCAGGATAACGAACAGCAGAAGCAAAGCTTCACGCGGTATGTTTTCCATAATCATATGCTGCAACATCCTGGCTAAAATCCAGGCCTGAGCAACGATCAGCAGCCCACTGACCAAACCCAAAAAACGGGAAAGCCCCAGCCAGCGGCGCGAGATAATGCTTTGTGTTTTTAGCCAGCGGCTAAGTTCTTGTTGACGGGTTTTATTCATGGTTGCCAGTGCAGGTAAATGATGAATTATCAGGCAAAATTTGCGGGCAATGTTACAACGCAGGCAAAAGAAAGGCGACTTATTCAGTCGCCTTTACGTATCTTCAAACTGTCGCTATGGGTTATGAGAGTTACTTATTCTGTTCGGCGAGTCCGTCCAGGTAACGCTCAGCATCTAATGCAGCCATACATCCTGTGCCTGCAGAGGTAATTGCCTGGCGGTAGATATGGTCCATAACATCACCAGCGGCAAATACACCAGGGATGCTGGTTTGCGTGGCATTACCGTGGATACCGGACTGGACTTTGATGTAACCATTCTCCAACTCTAGCTGACCGTCAAAAATCCCCGTGTTCGGGCTGTGGCCGATAGCAACAAACAGACCCGCAACTTCTAGCTCTTCAGTCTGGTCAGTATTATGCGCATCGCGCAGACGCAAGCCACTAACACCCATTTGATCGCCAGTTACTTCATCCAGCGTGCGGTTAGTGTGAAGTACGATATTGCCGTTCTTCACCTTATCCATCAGGCGATTAATCAGGATTTTCTCAGCGCGGAAGCTGTCACGGCGGTGAATCAAATGCACTTCAGAGGCAATGTTTGCCAGATAAAGGGCTTCTTCAACTGCGGTGTTACCACCGCCGATGACCGCAACTTTTTGATTGCGATAGAAGAAACCATCACAGGTAGCACAGGCAGAAACACCACGACCTTTAAATGCCTCTTCTGAAGGCAGACCCAGGTAACGTGCTGAGGCGCCGGTTGCGATGATCAATGCATCACAGGTGTATTCACCGCTATCACCCGTCAGTCGGAATGGACGATTCTGAAGATCAACTTTAGAAATATGATCGAACAGGATTTCTGTTTCGAATTTGGTCGCATGTTCGTGCATGCGCTCCATCAGAGCCGGGCCAGTCAGGTCGTTTGGATCACCCGGCCAGTTCTCGACTTCGGTCGTAGTGGTCAACTGGCCACCTTTTTCCATTCCGGTAATCAGAACGGGTTTGAGGTTGGCGCGTGCCGCGTAGACTGCTGCGGTGTAGCCCGCAGGGCCGGAGCCAAGAATTAGCAATTTACTGTGTTTAGCGGTGCCCATGAGATCCTCATTGTTCGTTGGCAGACAATCGAGGGATTGTAGGGAATTTGGCGGGTTAAAAAAAGGGTGCAGCGATTTTGTTAACTATATGTGCAATAGCTGTGCTCAATCAGCCGTAGAACAATTCACTGAAAGCGCATAAAAATCCACCTGATCAGGGTAATTAGTCACGTAGGTAAAGTGATGAATAATCGTCAAGTGCCCCGGATATATGGCACGTTCCACTAAATTTCGATGTTTTGCTTTGACAATCCGCTAAGCATTTGCGAAAACATTCGAGGAAGAAAAACATTTGGTATGAGAGCTGTAAAATAATCACGCATACCTGATGCAATTTTACCGGGTTATTGAAATCTACTCATGGCGTGGACAGACGCCATGAGTGATGTCGATGGCGGCCATTGGGCACCGGTCTTCTCACGTACACTCGGAACATTGACGTTGCCCGGGTTATGGCAGGTGAAGGAAGGAACACAGAGAGACAATAATAATGGTAGATAGTAAGAAGCGCCCTGGCAAAGATCTCGACCGCATCGATCGTAACATTCTAAACGAGCTGCAGAAGGATGGACGTATTTCCAACGTCGAGCTTTCGAAGCGAGTAGGGCTTTCACCGACTCCGTGCCTTGAGCGCGTGCGTCGCCTGGAACGACAGGGTTTCATTCAGGGCTACACAGCTCTGCTGAACCCGCATTATCTGGATGCATCACTTCTGGTTTTTGTTGAGATTACTCTGAATCGTGGCGCACCGGATGTGTTTGAGCAATTTAACGCCGCAGTTCAAAAACTTGAAGAAATTCAAGAATGTCATTTGGTATCCGGCGATTTCGACTACCTGTTGAAAACCCGCGTGCCTGATATGTCAGCGTACCGCAAATTACTAGGCGAAACCTTGTTGCGACTGCCGGGTGTGAACGATACCCGTACCTATGTGGTCATGGAAGAGGTCAAACAGAGCAATCGTCTGGTTATTAAGACCCGTTAACACGGGCCAGGTGCAAAATCTGCGTATTTTGGTTACACTCCTGGTAATTCATACAGCAACAGTGCCGGGAATGCCCGGCACTGTTGCTCTCCATAGTTATTAAGGACCTGGAGAGTCTTACTTGAGCCAGGAATACACCGAAGAAAAAGAAGTTACATTGAGGAAACTCAGCAGCGGGCGTCGGGCATTAGAAGCCTTACTGCTCCTTGTTGCCATTTTTGCCGTCTATTTGATGGTAGCGCTGCTTAGTTTTAATCCTTCCGATCCCAGTTGGTCACAAACCGCATGGCATGAACCTATCCATAATTTAGGTGGGATGCCTGGCGCGTGGTTGGCCGATACACTGTTGTTTATTTTTGGCGTAATGGCCTACACCATCCCGGTTATCATTATCGGTGCGTGTTGGTTTACTTTCCGCAATCGGGATAACGAAGAGTTTATTGATTATTTTGCCGTTTCCTTACGCCTGATAGGCGTGTTGGCTATGGTTCTTACCGCCTGTGGCCTTGCTGCGATTAACGCCGATGATATTTGGTATTTTGCCTCTGGCGGGGTAATTGGTAGCTTGCTGAGCACTGCCATGATGCCATTGCTCAACAGCAGTGGCGGCACTATTGCGCTTTTGTGCGTGTGGGCGGCAGGGTTAACGTTGTTTACTGGTTGGTCTTGGGTCGGGATCGCTGAGAAAATTGGTAGCGCGACTTTAAGCGTGCTGACGTTTGCCAGCAACCGCACTCGCCGGGATAACACCTGGCAGGATGATGATTACGACGAAGAAGAACATGATGAAGAACACGCACCAGCAGTAGAAAAGCGTGAGTCTCGTCGTGCGCGTATTTTGCGTGGCGCATTGGCTCGCAAGCAGCGCATTTCAGAAAAATTCGCCAATCCAAATGCACGCAAAACAGATTCAGCGCTGTTTTCTGGCAAGCGTATGGATGATGCCGAAGATGATGTTTTGTTCTCGCCAAATAAAGCTACGCAGTCTGAGGATGACGTACTTTTCTCTGGTAATAAAGCAACACTGTCGGAAAACGATGAGTACGATCCGTTATTACATGGGCAATCTATCGTTGCGCCGGTCGCTGCTGCTGCCGCTATGGCGAACCCAGCATACGCCGCCCCGGTGATGCCAACAGCAACCGTGCCTCCTGTCGCTACACCTGCGCCGGAAGTAGTAGAGACTCCTGCAATTGCCTGGGAACCAGCACCGACTACTGTGACGCCTGAGCCAGTGCTTGCGCCGACACCTGAAAGTTATCACGCGCCTCGTGCCGCTGAACAATACAGCCCTCAACAGGTGACCAGCCATTGGGCAGAGCCAGAAATAGTTCAGCCTGTTGTTGAACAAGCTGTTGTTGCACAAGCTCCAGTTCAGCCAATTTATTACGACCCCACCCCAGCACAACCAATTGTTGAGCCTGAGCCTGTAGAAGAGGTAAAGCCAGCCGTTCGTCCGCCTATCTATCATTTTGAAGAAGTAGAAGCCAAACGTGCTCGTGAGCGTGAACAACTGGCGGCCTGGTATCAACCGGTTAGTGAGCCGAAACCCGATCCTTATGGGTATGACAGCTCCCCGGCATTTGCATCAACATCTGTACCGGATTCTTCACGCTTTGAAGCGCCAGCTATTCCTCAGGGCTTCTCTGGCGTTGTGCCTGAGGTTACTGTCGTAGCGGCTCCCCCTGTTCCTCAGGGTGTCAAAGATGCGGCAAAAGCTGCCAGTGCTGTGGCTGCCTTTAGCCCGGTATTCAGCATTGCCAGTGATGCGCCACGTCCGCAGACAAAAGAGGGGATTGGCCCGCAGTTGCCACGCCCAAATCGTGTGCGTGTACCGACTCGCCGTGAACTCGCCTCTTATGGAATTAAGTTACCGTCTCAGCGTATGGCTGAAGAAGAAGCGCGTCGCCAGAATGGTATGGATATTGAAGACGACTATGCTGACGATGACGCAGAAATAGAACAGCATGAGCTTGGGCGTCAGTTCGCAGCCCAACAGCAGCAGCGTTATGGCGAAGAGTATGAAGACAACTCTTTGCAGCAGGATGCGGATGAGGCCGAGCAGGCAGAATTGGCGCGTCAGTTTGCTGCCCAGCAGCAACAGCGTTATTCAGCACCTCAGCAGCAACCGAATCAGCAGCCAGCGAGTCAACAACAGCCAAACAATGTACCGTTCTCACTGGATGATTTTGATTTCTCACCAATGAAAACGCTAGTAAACGAGGGGCCAGGCGAACCGATATTTACGCCGAGTCACATTGAAGAGGCTGTGCCTGTTCAGCAGCCGCAAAGCTGGCAGCCTGCACCGCCGCCGCAACACAATGTGCAACAGCCGCCAGCACCTTCTGCACCCGTAGCGGCGCCACAGGCGCAGATTCATGAAAGTTTGATCCATCCTTTCCTGATGCGTAATGGTGACGATCGCCCATTGCAGCGCCCAACCACGCCGTTGCCATCTCTGGACTTGCTGACTTCGCCACCTGCGGAAGTTGAGCCAGTAGATACCTTTGCTCTTGAGCAAATGGCGCGTCTGGTTGAAGCTCGTCTTGCGGATTATCGTATTAAAGCCGATGTGGTGGATTACTCTCCAGGTCCGGTAATCACGCGCTTTGAACTTGATTTAGCGCCGGGTGTTAAAGCTGCGCGGATTTCTAACCTGTCTCGTGACCTTGCGCGTTCGTTGTCGACTGTCGCGGTGCGTGTTGTAGAGGTTATTCCGGGTAAACCGTACGTGGGCCTGGAATTACCGAACAAAAAACGCCAGACCGTATACCTGCGCGAAGTGCTCGATTGTGCCAAATTCCGCGAAAGCACGTCACCGTTAACCGTGGTGTTGGGCAAAGATATTGGTGGCGAGCCTGTCATTGCCGATCTGGCGAAAATGCCGCACTTGCTGGTAGCCGGTACGACCGGTTCAGGTAAGTCCGTTGGCGTTAATGCCATGATCCTCAGCATGTTGTATAAAGCCACACCTGACGAAGTGCGCTTTATCATGATCGACCCGAAAATGCTTGAGCTGTCGGTGTATGAAGGCATTCCACATCTGTTAACTGAAGTCGTTACAGATATGAAAGATGCTGCCAATGCATTGCGCTGGAGCGTTAACGAAATGGAACGTCGTTACAAGCTGATGTCTGCGTTAGGCGTGCGAAATCTGGCGGGTTACAACGAACGCGTTCTGGAAGCTGAACGCATGGGCCGTCCGATTCCAGACCCGTTCTGGAAACCGGGCGACAGCATGGAAATTGCCCATCCAATGCTTGAAAAACTGCCGTATATCGTGGTGCTGGTGGACGAATTTGCTGACCTGATGATGACGGTAGGCAAGAAAGTTGAAGAGTTGATCGCTCGCCTGGCGCAGAAAGCGCGTGCCGCGGGTATTCACTTAGTGCTGGCAACCCAGCGTCCATCGGTAGACGTGATTACCGGCTTGATTAAAGCCAACATTCCTACGCGTGTAGCGTTTACGGTGTCGAGTAAGATTGACTCCCGTACCATTCTTGACCAGGCCGGTGCTGAGTCACTGCTGGGAATGGGGGATATGCTCTATTCCGGGCCAAACTCAACACTGCCAGTGCGTGTACATGGCGCGTTTGTCCGCGATCAGGAAGTACATGCTGTCGTTCAGGACTGGAAAGCGCGTGGTCGCCCACAATATATCACCGGTATTACTTCAGATACCGAAAGTGAAGGCGGTGCAGGTGGCGGTCTTGACGGTGATGAAGAACTCGACCCGTTATTTGATCAGGCTGTCGCGTTTGTGGTTGAAAAACGTAAAGCGTCTATTTCCGGCGTTCAGCGCCAGTTCCGCATTGGCTACAACCGTGCGGCGCGAATCGTTGAGCAGATGGAAGCGCAGGGTATCGTGAGTCCCCAAGGGCATAATGGTAACCGCGAAGTGCTTGCCCCACCGCCATTTGAGTAACCCTGTGCAAAAGAGTCGTGATTGCGGCTCTTTTGCAAAGAAGGGTAAATTACCGGAAAATCAGCTTATTCTTCTGTTGCTTCAGAATAGCTCTCAACTAGAGTGGGCAGCAGAAACGCCACTGTGTATTCATTTTGTGGTGCGTGAATTTAAAGGGATCATAATGAAAAAAATCGTTATTACTTGTGCTTTGTTGACCGCTCTTACCGCAACCGCTGCCTGGGCTGATGCCGCAGGCGACCTGAAAACGCGTCTGGATAAGGTCAGCAGCTTCCACGCCAGTTTCACGCAGAAAGTGACTGATGGTAGTGGCGCGGCTGTTCAGGAAGGTCAGGGGGACTTGTGGGTTAAACGTCCAAACCTTTTCAACTGGCACATGACTCAACCTGATGAAAGTATTCTGGTCTCTGACGGCAAAACCTTGTGGTTCTACAACCCGTTTGTTGAGCAAGTCAGCGCAACCTGGCTGAAGGATGCAACCGGTAATACACCGTTCATGTTGATTGCGCGTAACCAGAGCAGTGACTGGCAGCAATACAACATTAAACAAAGCGGTGATGATTTTGTACTTACGCCAAAAACCAGTGCAGGTAATCTCAAGCAATTCACTATTAATGTCGGAAGCGACGGTACTATCCATCAGTTCAGTGCGATTGAGCAAGACGATCAACGCAGCAGCTATGCGCTGAAAACTCAGCAAAATGGTGCGGTGGATATGAGCAAGTTTACGTTTACCCCGCCTAAAGGCGTGACGGTGGACGATCAACGTAAGTAGGGGTATCAGTGAGCAACCTGTCGCTCGATTTTTCTGAGAATACCTTCAAACCTCTGGCTGCGCGTATGCGGCCGGAGAACCTCGCGCAGTACATTGGTCAACAACATCTGCTAGCCCCTGGCAAACCGCTTCCTAAAGCAATCGAAGCGGGGCATCTTCATTCGATGATTTTATGGGGACCACCAGGTACGGGCAAAACCACACTTGCTGAAGTGATTGCTCACTATGCTGACGCCGATGTAGAACGCATTTCGGCTGTCACTTCAGGCGTCAAAGAAATCCGCGAAGCCATAGAACGTGCGCGCCAGAATCGCAACGCCGGGCGGCGAACGATTCTGTTTGTCGACGAAGTCCATCGCTTCAACAAAAGCCAGCAAGATGCTTTTTTGCCACACATTGAAGACGGCACGATTACGTTTATCGGCGCAACCACTGAAAACCCCTCATTCGAGCTCAATTCTGCACTATTGTCGCGTGCTCGCGTTTACTTGCTTAAATCGCTGACCACGGAAGACATTGAAAAAGTTTTGAGCCAGGCGATGAGCGATGCCGCTCGTGGCTATGGTGGGCAAAACATTGTTCTGCCCGATGACACGCGTCTTGCTATTGCAGAACTCGTCAACGGCGATGCCCGGCGTGCATTAAACACGCTGGAAATGATGGCCGACATGGCCGAAGTCGATTCTAGTGGCAATCGCGTTTTGCAGATTGCTCTATTGACTGAAATCGCGGGCGAACGCAGCGCGCGTTTTGATAACAAAGGCGATCGTTTTTACGATCTGATTTCTGCATTGCACAAATCGGTTCGCGGTTCATCCCCTGACGCGGCTTTGTACTGGTACGCGCGCATTATCACGGCAGGCGGTGATCCTTTGTATGTGGCTCGTCGTTTGCTGGCGATTGCCTCAGAAGATGTAGGTAATGCTGACCCTCGTGGCATGCAGGTTGCTATCTCTGCGTGGGACTGCTTTACCCGTGTTGGCCCAGCGGAAGGGGAACGCGCCATCGCTCAGGCCATTGTTTACTTAGCCTGTGCACCTAAAAGTAATGCGGTTTACACAGCATTCAAAGCAGCAATGGCGGATGCTCGGGAACGCCCGGATTATGACGTTCCGGTTCACTTACGTAATGCCCCAACCAAGCTGATGAAAGAAATGGGTTATGGCCAGGAGTATCGTTATGCTCACGACGAGCCTAACGCCTATGCTTCCGGCGAAGTCTACTTTCCACAGGAAATGGCACAAACACGCTATTATCAGCCGACAAACAGAGGTCTTGAAGGCAAGATTGGTGAAAAGCTCGCCTGGCTTGCTGAACAGGATCAAAATAGCCCGACAAAACGCTACCGCTAAAGCAGACGTTGCGGTAAGGTTAGGAAAACTATCACTGTGGTTGCAGTCTGTGGCCGCATCCCCTTCATTTAATTCGATAAGCACAGGATAAGCATGCTCGATCCCAATCTACTGCGTACAGAGCCAGACGCAGTCGCTGAAAAACTGGCACGCCGAGGCTTCAAGCTGGATGTAGAAACGCTGCGCTCTTTAGAAGAGCGTCGTAAAGTGTTGCAGGTAAAAACTGAAAATCTGCAGGCTGAACGTAACTCGCGATCGAAATCCATTGGCCAGGCGAAAGCGCGTGGAGAAGACATCGAGCCGTTGCGTTTGCAAGTCAACCAGTTGGGTGAAGAGCTGGATGCAGCGAAAAGTGAGCTTGATGTCCTGCTTGCAGAGATCCGCGACATTGCACTGACGTTGCCTAACATCCCGGACGATTGCGTGCCGATGGGTAAAGATGACAGCGAAAACGTTGAAATCTGCCGCTGGGGTGAGCCGCGTAAATTCGATTTTGAAGTACGTGACCACGTGACGCTGGGCGAAATGGCTAAAGGCCTGGATTTCGCATCTGCGGTTAAACTGACCGGTGCTCGTTTTGTTGTGATGCAAGGGCAAATTGCTCGTCTGCACCGCGCTCTGAGCCAGTTCATGCTTGACCTGCATACTGAGCAGCATGGTTATATTGAGAACTATGTTCCGTATCTGGTAAACCACGACACGCTTTATGGTACAGGCCAATTGCCGAAATTTGCCGGTGACTTGTTCCATACTCGTCCGCTGGAAGAAGAGGCTGATGCAAGCAACTACGCGTTGATCCCAACCGCAGAAGTGCCGTTGACCAACCTGGTGCGTGATGAAATTCTCGATGAAGATACTTTACCGCTGAAAATGACCGCACATACCCCATGCTTCCGTTCCGAAGCGGGAACGTATGGTCGTGATACCCGTGGCCTTATCCGTCAGCACCAGTTCGATAAAGTTGAGATGGTGCAGATTGTGCGTCCGGAAGACTCTATGGAAGCTCTGGAAGAGTTGACCAGCCACGCTGAGAAAGTCCTGGAGTTATTGAACCTGCCATACCGCAAAGTGTTGTTGTGTTCTGGAGATATGGGCTTTGGCGCGGTCAAAACTTACGATCTGGAAGTGTGGCTGCCTGGGCAGGATACTTACCGTGAAATCTCCTCTTGCTCCAACTGTGGGGATTTCCAGGCGCGTCGTTTGCAGGCTCGCTGCCGCAGCAAAGCAGACAAGAAAACCCGTCTGGTGCATACACTGAACGGTTCTGGTCTGGCTGTAGGTCGTACACTGGTTGCTGTGCTGGAAAACTACCAGCAGGCTGATGGCCGTATCGAAGTTCCTGAAGTGCTGCGTCCTTACATGAAAGGGCTTGAGTTCATCGGCTAATATATTAGTGCTATTTTATTCTTGAAAAGCGCCTGCGGGCGCTTTTTTTATGCCGTAAATATTCTCATTCCCATAGATAATCTGCCTTTATTGACACCAGACAATAACAAATACCCCTATATGGGTATTATCTCTCCCAGAAAGAGAGTGGTGATTATTAATACAATTCATTCGGCGTCCTTATCATTTGATAGTTTCAGATTACATGATGTAACTGGACTACCAATAGCGGCCCTGACATAGCCTAAAACACTCCTTTCTCTTTTGGGCTGAGCAATGGACACGCGTGCCGCAATTTAGTCAGCAACCGTTGCCAGCTTGTTTAAATGTGAGCACTAAACAAGTGGGTCATTATGAAAGAGAAAACTTCTAATGCGGTCCTTACCGCACAAGTGAGTCGTCGTAAGCTGGTGCAAACCACAGCTATCGGTGGTCTTGCTGCTGCGAGTGGAGCATTAACACTTCCCTTTAGCCGCCTGGCTTTTGCACAGTCCGCCGCTGATACACAAACAGATGCTGAAAAAGTTATCTGGAGCGCCTGTACAGTAAACTGTGGTAGCCGTTGCCCACTTCGTATGCATGTGGCGGATGGTGAAATCAAATATGTAGAGACAGACAACACCGGTGATGACAACTATGAAGGGTTGCATCAGGTTCGTGCCTGCTTGCGTGGCCGCTCAATGCGTCGCCGTGTCTATAATGCCGATCGCCTGAAATATCCGATGAAGCGCGTTGGTGCTCGAGGGGAAGGCAAATTTGAGAAAATCAGTTGGGATGAAGCTTTCGACACCATCGCCAACAGTATGAAAGGCATCATTAAAGAGCATGGCAACGAAGCTATTTACCTGAACTACGGTACAGGGACGCTGGGTGGAACGATGACTCGCTCCTGGCCGCCAGGGTCAACATTAATAGCCCGCTTGATGAACTGCTGCGGCGGTTATCTGAACCATTATGGCGACTATTCTACCGCGCAAATTGCCGCTGGCCTGAATTACACCTACGGTGGCTGGGCGGATGGCAATAGTCCATCAGATATTGAAAACAGTAAACTTGTCGTGTTGTTTGGGAATAACCCGGGTGAAACGCGTATGAGTGGCGGCGGGGTGACGTATTACCTCGAGCAAGCGCGCGAAAAATCCAATGCGCGCATGATTATCATTGACCCGCGTTATACCGATACTGGTGCAGGCCGTGAAGATGAATGGATTCCGATTCGCCCCGGTACTGATACCGCGCTTATCTCCGCACTGGCGTGGGTGATGATCTCTGAAAATCTGGTCGATCAGCAGTTCCTCGATAAATACTGCGTCGGTTACGACGAAAAAACTCTTCCAAAAACAGCTCCTGCTAACGGACATTACAAAGCCTATATTCTTGGTGAAGGAGCTGATGGCCAGGCAAAAACGCCACAATGGGCGGCCCAAATTACCGGTATTCCTGCCTATCGCATTGTTAAACTTGCTCGTGAAATTGCCACGGCGAAACCGGCATTTATCAGCCAGGGTTGGGGGCCGCAGCGCCACTCAAATGGTGAGCTGGTTTCCCGCGCCATCGCCATGTTGTCGATTCTGACCGGCAACGTAGGGGTTCACGGTGGAAACAGCGGCGCACGCGAAGGTTCTTACAGCCTGCCATTTGTGCGCATGCCGACGCTGGAAAACCCGGTACAAACCAGTATTTCGATGTTCCTGTGGACCGATGCTATCGAGCGTGGCCCGGAAATGACGGCAACTCGTGATGGCGTGCGCGGCAAAGATAAGCTCGATGTTCCAATCAAGATGGTCTGGAACTACGCCAGTAACTGCCTGATTAACCAGCACTCAGAAATTAACCGTACTCACGATATCCTACAAGACGACAAGAAATGCGAAATGATTGTGGTGATCGATAACCACATGACTTCATCAGCTAAATACGCAGATATATTGCTGCCTGACTGCACCGCATCTGAGCAGATGGACTTCTGCCTTGATGCGTCATGCGGAAATATGGCTTATGTAATTTTTGCCGATCAGGTGATCAAACCGCGTTTTGAGTGCAAAACCATTTATGAGATGACGACTGAACTGGCAAAACGCATGGGTGTTGAGCAACAGTTCACTGAAGGGCGCACGCAAGAAGGCTGGATGCGTCATCTCTATCAACAGTCTCAGGAAGCGATTCCTGGCCTACCGAGCTTTGATGAATTCCGGAAAGTTGGCATCTTCAAGCAGCGTGACCCTGAAGGGCACCACGTGGCGTATAAAGCCTTCCGCGAAGACCCTGCGGCGAATCCACTGACGACACCATCAGGGAAAATTGAAATCTATTCTGAGCAGTTAGCCGAAATTGCAGCCACCTGGCAACTTGATGAAGGAGATGTCATCGATCCGCTGCCGGTTTACAGCGCGGGCTTTGAAAACTTTGGCGATCCGCTGGCCGAGAAATGGCCATTGCAGATGACGGGCTTCCATTACAAAGCGCGTACCCACTCAACCTACGGCAATGTGGATGTATTGAAAGCAGCCTGTCGTCAGGAAATGTGGATCAACCCAATTGATGCACAGCAACGTGGGATTAAGAACGGCGACATAGTGCGCATCTTCAATGGACGTGGGGAAGTTCAAATCAATGCGAAAGTGACACCACGCATAATACCTGGCGTTGTCGCGATGGGGGAAGGGGCCTGGTATAGCCCTGATGCCAATAAAGTTGACCACTCGGGTAGCATTAACGTGTTAACCACGCAGCGACCGTCGCCACTGGCAAAAGGCAATCCATCCCATAGTAACCTCGTCCAGGTCGAGAAGGCGTAAGGAATAGCTGATGACAACCCAATACGGATTTTATATAGACTCCAGCCGCTGCACTGGTTGTAAGACCTGCGAGCTGGCTTGTAAAGATTACAAAAATTTAGGCCCGGACGTCAGCTTCCGTCGCATTTATGAATATGCTGGCGGTGACTGGCAACAAGACAACGGGGTTTGGCAGCAAAACGTCTTCGCCTACTATCTGTCGATTGCTTGTAACCACTGTGAGGATCCGGCTTGCACCAAGGTCTGCCCAAGCGGTGCGATGCATAAGCGTGATGACGGTTTTGTGGTCGTTAATGAAGATGTTTGTATTGGCTGCCGCTATTGCCACATGGCTTGCCCGTACGGCGCACCACAGTACAACGCTGAAAAAGGTCATATGACTAAGTGTGATGGCTGTCATGAGCGTATTGCTGAAGGCAAGAAACCCATCTGTGTTGAGTCCTGCCCATTACGCGCGCTAGATATGGCACCAATTGCCGAACTGCGCGCGAAGTATGGAGAACAGGCCGCCATCGCTCCGCTGCCATCAGCACATTTCACCAAGCCAAATATTGTCATTAAACCTAACGCCAACAGCCGCCCATGTGGGGATAAAACCGGTTATCTGGCAAACCCGAAGGAGGTGTGAGATGGGCAGCGGATGGCATGAATGGCCACTAATGGTCTTTACGGTTTTAGGACAGTGCGTCGCAGGTGGTTTTATTGTTATGGCATTAGCATTGCTGACTGGTGTTTCTGACCGGGTACAGCAAAAGCGTGTGTATTGGGCGATGATCGTGCTGTGGGTGTTGATGGGCATTGGTTTTATGGCCTCAGTACTGCATCTCGGCTCACCACTACGCGCCTTCAACTCGCTTAATCGCATCGGGGAATCAGCCCTCAGTAATGAAATTGCCAGCGGCTCGGTCTTCTTTGCAGTGGGTGGTTTCTGGTGGCTGATTACCGTGCTGGGCAAAATGCCGCAGGCACTGGGTAAAATCTGGATGACGCTGACGATGGTTCTGGGCGTATTTTTTGTCTGGATGATGTGTAAGGTCTACCTGATTGATACCGTACCGACCTGGTATAGTGTTTATACGCCGCTCAGTTTCTTCCTGACTATGTTTATAGGTGGGCCGCTACTCGGTTACTTACTGCTGCGTGTTGCAGGTGTAACGGGTTGGGGAATGCGTCTTCTTCCTGCAATTTCATTGCTGGCTGTTGTAGTAAGTTCCATGGTTGTGATGTTGCAGGGTATGGATTTAGCGACAATCCACAGCTCAATCATGCAGGCATCTGCACTGGTTCCTGAATACGGTGCATTGATGTCATGGCGCTTGTTGGTGCTGGCGCTTGCATTAGCTTGTTGGATTATCCCGCAACTCAAAGGTGGTCAGGCGAACCCTGCAGTTCTGACATTCGCCTTCGTGTTGGTTATTGTTGGTGAGCTAATCGGCCGCGGTGTGTTCTACGGTCTGCATATGACGGTTGGTATGGCTATCGCGAGTTAATGCCATCTCGATTAAATGCGCTTTCGGGCGCATTTAATCTTTTCGGATAAAAAAATATCATCCGATTTACCATGAAAATTTTCATCCAACCCGCTTCGATTCCCAATACCTGATCCCATCAAAAACAGAGAGATAGCATTTCGTCTATATGCTTTGCTCACAAGTAAGATAAGTTTTTCAAATCGACAGTTTTCAAATCGTGCCAGGCCCCGTCAGCACTGGATTGACAATCCTTTTTCCAGTGGCATGATGCGCACAAATTATTCTCTTCCTCGCGGTTTTTTTACATGTCCACCTATACCCGACCAGTGATGCTTTTGCTCTGTGGTCTGATGCTTTTGACCCTGGCGATAGCGGTTTTAAATACGCTGGTTCCACTTTGGTTAGCCCATGAACATCTTCCAACCTGGCAAGTCGGGATGGTGGGTTCGTCGTACTTTACCGGAAACTTGGTGGGTACTTTGCTGACCGGATGGCTAATTAAACGTCAGGGATTCAACCGTAGCTACTATCTTGCCTCGCTGATTTTTGCGGCGGGTTGTGCAGGATTGGGGCTGATGACCGGTTTCTGGAGCTGGATGATGTGGCGCTTCATCGCGGGTATCGGCTGTGCGATGATTTGGGTGGTGGTTGAAAGCGCCTTGATGTGCAGCGGCACTTCTCACAACCGTGGGCGCTTGCTGGCAGCCTACATGATGGTTTATTACGTTGGCACGGTGTTAGGCCAATTGATGATCAGCAAAATGCCGACCGATTTATCCAGCGTACTCCCATGGGTGACGGCGCTTATTTTAACCGCGATTCTTCCGCTATTGTTTACTCGCATTGTGAATGATCGAAGTGAAAACCAGCAAGCGACGCCTGTCTGGCCAATGCTGCGCCTGCGACATGCTCGTCTTGGCGTGAACGGCTGCATTATTTCCGGGATTGTTCTCGGCTCCCTTTATGGGTTGATGCCGCTGTATTTAAACCACAAAGGCTTCAGCGATGCCGGTATTGGTTTCTGGATGGCGGTGATGGTTAGCGCGGGGATAGTTGGGCAGTGGCCGGTAGGTCGCCTCGCTGACCGTTTTGGTCGCTTGTTAGTGCTGCGCGTTCAGGTGTTTATTGTGATTATGGGTTGCATGGCGATGCTGACTAATGCCGCGATGGGGCCGACATTGTTTGTGCTTGGCGCGGCTGGTTTTACGCTTTATCCAGTGGCAATGGCCTGGGCCTGCGAGAAAGTCGAACACCATCAGCTGGTGGCAATGAATCAGGCGCTGTTGCTCAGTTATACGGTAGGCAGCTTGCTTGGCCCAACGTTTACCTCAATGCTGATGCAAAGTTTCTCAGACAATTTGCTGTTCGTTATGATAGCCGGCGTCGCGTTTGTCTACTTACTAATGCTGTTACGCAAAGCAGGGCCGCAAACTACTCCGATTGCCCATGCCTGATACAAAAATGGCCCTCATCGAGGGCCATTTTGCTAGTGCTGCAAGATTAGTACATCACTTTGTGACCGTACTGTTCCAGAATACCTTTAACGCGTTCCATAGTTTCTTTCTTCGGTGGATGCACGCCATCAAGCTTGTATTCTTCGCCCATCGCCACCCATTTATGTTTGCCCAGTTCGTGATATGGCAGCAGCTCAATCTTCTCGACGTTGCCCATATCGCGCGTGAACTCGCCAAGGCGATGTGCAGAGTCATCATCATCAGACCAGCCCGGTACAACAACGTAACGAATCCAGACATTAACGTTTTTATCGGACAAGTAACGCGCAAATTCCAGCGTACGATGGTTTGAGACGCCAACCAGATTCTGGTGAATTTCGTCGTTCATCTGTTTCAAATCCAGCATCACCAGATCGGTCACTTCGAGTAATTCATCAATCACCGGGTCGTAGCGACGGACAAAACCGTTGGTATCGAGACAGGTATGAATGCCTTCTTTACGACAGGCGCGGAACCAGTCACGTACAAATTCGGCCTGCAGAATGGCTTCGCCACCAGACGCTGTGACGCCGCCACCAGAAGCGTTCATAAAGTGGCGATAGGTCACCACTTCTTTCATCAGTTCTTCAACGGTAATCTCTTTGCCGCCGTGCGTATCCCAGGTATCACGGTTGTGGCAATACAGGCAGCGCATCAGGCAGCCCTGGAAGAAGGTGATAAAACGAATACCGGGACCATCCACGGTACCGCAGGATTCAAAGGAATGAATTCGGCCAATTACTGACATTGCGGTGTTCTCTCCAGTATTGGTCCATGCCCTAAAGCAAGAACCAGGTTGAGCGCGGTCTAAGTCTTGATTGCCGCGTCGAATCGATTTTGCGAGATAACTTAAACGTAGCAGTTATCTTGCAAAACCGGTTCTGACATAAGAAAAGGCCCCACCGAGGTGGAGCCTTGTATTGTACGCCTTTTCAGACAAACCGTGAATTACATGGTTTGAGTGAAGGTACGAGTAATAACGTCCTGCTGCTGTTCTTTAGTCAGGGAGTTAAAACGTACAGCGTAACCAGATACACGAATGGTCAGCTGAGGATATTTCTCAGGGTGTTCCATCGCATCCAGCAGCATTTCACGGTTCATTACGTTCACGTTCAGGTGTTGACCACCTTCGATGGACGCTTCGTGGTGGAAGTAACCATCCATCAGACCCGCGAGGTTAGTTTTACGAACTTCGTCGTCTTTACCCAGTGCGTTAGGAACGATAGAGAAGGTGTAAGAGATACCATCTTTAGCGTATGCAAACGGCAGTTTAGCAACGGAAGTCAGAGAGGCAACAGCACCTTTCTGGTCACGACCGTGCATTGGGTTAGCACCTGGACCGAATGGAGCGCCAGCGCGACGACCGTCTGGGGTGTTACCGGTTTTCTTACCATAAACCACGTTAGAGGTGATGGTCAGAACAGACTGAGTCGGGATAGCGTTACGGTAAGTAGTCAGTTTCTGAATTTTCTTCATGAAACGTTCTACCAGGTCAACAGCGATATCATCTACGCGAGAATCGTTGTTACCGAACATTGGGTATTCGCCTTCGATTTCGAAGTCTACAGCCAGGCCGTCTTCGTCACGAACAGGTTTAACTTTCGCGTATTTGATTGCAGACAGGGAGTCAGCTGCAACAGACAGACCCGCGATACCACAAGCCATGGTGCGAACAACGTCACGGTCATGCAGAGCCATCAGAGACGCTTCGTAGCTGTACTTATCATGCATGTAGTGAATGATGTTCAGCGCGGTGACGTACTGTTTAGCCAACCAGTCCATGAAGTGATCAAGACGGTCAAGAACGTTATCGTAGTCCAGAACGTCAGCCATGATTGGCGCTTCTTTAGGACCGATCTGAATTTTCAGTTTTTCATCAACGCCGCCGTTGATTGCATACAGCATGGTTTTCGCCAGGTTAGCACGAGCACCGAAGAACTGCATTTGCTTACCAACAATCATTGGGCTTACGCAGCATGCGATTGCGTAGTCATCGTTGTTGAAGTCAGGACGCATCAGATCGTCATTCTCGTATTGCAGAGAAGAGGTATCGATGGAAACCTTAGCTGCGAACTTCTTGAAGTTCAGTGGCAGTTTTTCAGACCACAGAATAGTGATGTTCGGCTCCGGAGACGGCCCCATGGTGTACAGGGTGTTCAGGAAACGGAAGCTAGATTTGGTAACCAGAGTACGGCCATCTACACCCATACCGGCGATAGATTCGGTCGCCCAGATTGGGTCACCAGAGAACAGCTCATCATACTCAGGGGTACGCAGGAAGCGAACCATACGCAGTTTCATGACCAGGTGGTCAATCATTTCCTGTGCTTCAAGCTCAGTAATTTTGCCTGCTTTCAGGTCACGTTCGATGAATGCATCCAGGAAGGTGGATACACGACCGAAGGACATTGCAGCGCCGTTCTGAGATTTAACCGCAGCCAGGTAGCCGAAGTAAGTCCACTGAATAGCTTCTTGAGCATTTTTAGCAGGACCAGAGATATCGCAGCCATATTTAGCAGCCATTTCTTTGATCTGACCCAGAGCACGGTGCTGCTCGGAGATTTCTTCACGCAGACGGATAGTTGCTTCCAGATCTTCGCCGTTTTCCAGTTTGGTCTGCAGAGAGTTGAACTGAGCAAATTTGTCTTTCATCAGGAAGTCGATACCGTACAGCGCTACGCGACGGTAGTCACCAATGATACGACCACGACCGTAAGCATCCGGCAGACCGGTGATTACGCCTGATTTACGGCAGTTCAGGATGTCTTTGGTATAAACGTCAAACACACCCTGGTTGTGGGTTTTGCGGTATTCGGTGAAGATCTTTTTCAGCATTGGGTCAAGTTCACGACCGTATACTTTGCAAGAACCTTCAACCATTTTGATGCCACCAAACGGAATAATTGCACGTTTCAGTGGAGCATCAGTCTGCAAGCCAACGATAGTTTCGAGGGACTTGTTGATGTAACCAGCATCATGAGAGGTGATGGTGGAAGCGAGATCAGTGTCGAAGTCAACAGGCGCGTGAGTGCGGTTTTCCTGTTTAACGCCTTCCATAACGTTGTCCCACAGAGCGGTAGTTGCGTCTGTAGCACCTGCCAGGAAGGACTCGTCACCCTCGTAAGGGGTGTAGTTTTTCTGAATAAAGTCACGCACGTTGACTTCATTCTGCCAGTCGCCTTTAGCAAAACCTTCCCAAGCGGTGGCTAACTTTTCATTAAGTTCGGACATTTAACACCTACCTTCTAATGTGGATTTCTTATTCCCTGAACAATGGTTAGCACTTAGTGCTTATCGCCACCGCGCAGATAAATTACCCAGTACGTCAACCCAACCAGTACACCGCCACCAATGATGTTCCCGATGGTTACTGGGATCAGGTTATCAGTGATGAAATTCAGTACGGTCAAGTGTGTGAAATTGTCCGGAGACGACCCAACTGCGGTCCAGAATTCCGGGCTTGCAAAGTTGCGTACTACGATACCCAAAGGGATCATGAACATGTTTGCGATACTGTGCTCAAAACCGCAAGCAACAAACATGGCGACCGGAAGGATCATAGCAAACATCTTGTCCATCAAACTGCGACCCGAGTAGCTCATCCAGACAGCCAGACAGACCATCAAGTTAGCTAAAATACCGAGGCAAACAGCTTCAATAAAGGTGTGATGCATTTTGTGGTCTGCGGTTTGAAGCACATTCAGACCCCACGCACCGTTAGCCGTCATATACATGCCTGACAACCAAATCAACACCACGAATAGCAATGCACCAACCAAGTTTCCGACGTAGACGTTAATCCAGTTCTTGGCTAGCTGACCCCAGGTGATTCGCCCGCTGGCTTTCGCAACAACGATTAACACCGTAGAGGTGAAAAGGTCGGCACCGCAGATGACACAAAGGATAAGCCCTAAGGAGAAGCAAGTTCCACCAATCAGTTTTGCAATCCCAAATGGAATGGTTGCAGTACCTGTAGTAGCAGTGATGTAAAAGACAAAGGCAATCGAGATGAACATGCCCGCAGTGATCGCTAAATAAAACGTAGTCAGCGGGTGTTTTGTTGCTTTATAGACGCCAGCATCTTCGGCGACTTTCGCCATAGCGGCTGGGAGCAATAGATCAAAAGGGTTGTCAGCTTTCACACTAACTCTCTCTTATTTAATTCGGCGACGAGATACTAACAAAGCATTATAGAGTAAAAATTGATATGGATCATATCTCGCCAAGCTTATAGGCCTGATAAAAGCAGGTGTTTACCTGTTTTTCAGTGTAAGGTATTGATACTAATTATAAAAATAAAGTTTAAATTTTATAACGTAATTTGATATTTGCCCTCTAAGCTTTGTTGAGTGGTTAATTAGAATGGAGTATTTTAATAATTTGACAACAATATTTGCAGCATAATTTAATAATATTTCACCAATATTTAACCGTTGAGTTACATATGAAATTATTATGCTGACAATAAAAACACGGGGCAATAAAAATCGCCCCGTAATATAGCGTAAACATTAAGGTTTACGTAGCTTGAGTTTTAGTTTTTGACTTTATTTCCAAAATGCCGCTTTTGCGCGTTGCAATTTTTCATACGCGCTTAACAACGCTTGGTGCGCAGGGAAGGCTTTTAAATCGCTATCTACAGCTTGCAGGCCATAGAATGCAGCTTCGCCACTCAGGGCGGCGCTTGCAGCTTCAACCGTTTCGGCGCCGTACATGCGTACGAAGGCATTCAGGTATTGCAGCGGTTGGCGATCTTCTTCCATTGCTAAAAGCAGTAACGTTTGCAGGCAACGGTAGTAGTTCGCACGCTCAGCGCTGAAAATAGAGGCGTTGAACTCCATCGTCCATTCAGTCCAGATAAGCGCCTGCTCGGTATCGCCACCCGCCAGTGCCAGCATGGCCTTCAGCTCACCAATACGCAGCGTGTACCAGCCGTTGTCTTTACCGGTCGCCAGGCCCAGCAGTTCACGCACACGAGTGAAATCATCATGGCCTTCTTCATCTAACTGCGAGATGAGATTGAGATAATCCTGTTTTTCCCACTCGCTGCCCGGCAGTGCCAGAATAGTGTCGCGCAGGTGATAGCCCATATTATTGTTTGCGAGTAACAGGTCTTCAGCCGGGTAAATATCAGACATGCCTGGCACGATGATGCGGCAAGCGTAAACATCCAGATGCTGGTAGTCAGCGATGTAGACTTCCTGGTCTTCAGCATCAAAAATTGCCATCAACGTGGCAAACTCTTCTTCTGTTGTGCCGGAGAAGCTCCAGTCAACAAATGGATAGTCAGCATCTTGCTTAAACATATCCCAGGAGATCAGACCGCTGGAATCAATGAAGTGAGTTTCCAGATTTGCATGTTCGGCCACCTCTTCGTCGTCAAAGGTTGGTGGGGTGAATACATCGAGGTCTTTCAGACCACGGCCCTGCAGCAGTTCTGTTACGGTACGTTCCAGCGCAACGCCAAAATCTGGGTGAGCACCAAACGAGGCAAAGCAGGTGCCATTTGCCGGGTTGAATAACACAACACAGATAACTGGGTATTTGCCGCCTAATGAACCGTCATACGCGAAGATTGGGAAACCTTCAGCTTCAAGTGTTGCAATAGACTCAACCACGCCCGGATAACGTGCCAGCACTTCCTGCGGGATTTCTGGCAAGCTGATGCTTTCGGCAATAATGCGGTTTTTAATATGGCGTTCGAAGACTTCAGATAGTGCTTGTACGCGAGCTTCGTTTGCGGTGTTCCCTGCGGACATCCCATTTGAAACATACAGGTTGCCGATGATGTTCATCGGAATATACACAGTTTCTTGATCGGACTGGCGGGTGAATGGCAGTGCACAGATACCGCGCTCTTCATTACCCGATTGCAGGTCAATAAGCATACCTGCGGTGACTTCGTTTTCAGGGTCGTAAAACGCGCGCAGACGAGAGTCCAGGATGCCTTCCGGCAATTGCTCATCTTCTGGGATTGGGAACCACTTCTCGTTTGGATAATGCACAAACGGGCCATTGGCGATGGTTTTGCCCAACCAGAAATCAGCAAAGAAATAGTTAGTCGACAGACGTTCGAAATATTCACCCAGCGCTGAAGCTAAAGCAGCTTTTTTAGTTGCGCCTTTACCATTGGTAAAGCAAAGCGCGCTGTCTTTATCACGGATGTGCACTGACCAGACGTTCGGTACTGGGTTTAACCAGGAGGCTTCTTCTATATTAAAGCCAAGATCGGCGAGTTTGGTCTGAAAGCGAGCGATGGAGTCTTCCAGAGCGGCATCTTTGCCAGGAATAAAGGTTTGAGTCATGAGGTTTCACTTTTGTCGTACGCAAAGCGCGCAATGATACGGGTTTTAGCAGACTGACGCCATCGTCAGCAGCACGCAGGCGGCCTTAGCATAACAGGCTATGCTTACTGTCAGTAACCTACTGTTATGGCGGTATAAATGAAGACTTTTGATCTCCAACGGATGGCTCTTGACGAAGTCCCTCTCGATTTTCTGTGGGAAGTGGCTTTTCGTAGTCTCTACACCTTTATATTAGTGTTCCTGTTTTTGAAGATAACCGGACGGCGTGGCGTACGGCAGATGTCGCTTTTTGAAGTGCTAATTATACTGACGCTTGGATCGGCGGCAGGGGATGTGGCGTTTTATCATGATGTCCCGATGCTACCTGTGTTTGTCGTATTCATTACTCTGGCCTGTTTGTATCGTCTGGTCATGTGGTTGATGAGCCACAGTGAAAAACTGGAAAACCTTCTGGAAGGGAAACCGGCTGTCATTATCGAAGATGGTGAGTTTGCGTGGGAGAAAATGAACGCCCAGAACATGACCGAGTTTGAGTTTTTTATGGAGCTACGACTGCATGGTGTGGAGCATTTGGGGCAGGTGCGCCTGGCGATACTCGAAACTAACGGCCAGATTAGCGTTTATTACTTCCCCGACGATCTTGTCCGGCCTGGTTTATCTATTTTGCCGGAGTATTGCAGCAAACGTTTCGAAGTGATTCCTGAAGATGGCGATTACGCCTGCATACATTGCAGCGAAGTGCTTACCTTTAATGCGGGCGTTAAAGCAGCATGCCCACGTTGTAAACATCTGAAATGGGTCAAAGCCAGCACCGCCACGCGAGTGACATGACGGGCAGTTATCGGGCGTTTACTTCAGCGACTAGTTGATTATGTTGTGTGATTTTGCGCACATTACCTGGCCATGCCTGATTAACCGTTGCAGCCTCTGCATCTGAGTGATAAAACCGATAGCGTGATAAAACTTATTGCTCTAAGCGTGGTGAGGGGAAATGGCTCAGGTATACAATTTTAGTTCCGGTCCGGCAATGCTGCCGGCTGAAGTGCTTCGTCGTGCGCAACATGAACTCTGCGACTGGCAAGGTTTAGGCACCTCCGTAATGGAGATTAGCCACCGTGGTAAAGAGTTTATTGAGGTCGCTGAAGAAGCTGAAAAAGATTTTCGTGATCTGCTGCAAATCCCCTCAAACTACAAAGTTTTGTTCTGTCACGGCGGCGGTCGCGGCCAATTTGCTGGTGTACCGTTAAACCTGCTGGGCGACAAAACTACCGCAGATTATGTTGATGGCGGTTACTGGGCGAGTAGCGCAGTAAAAGAAGCGCATAAATACTGCACTCCGAATGTTATTGATGCCAAAGTCACCATCGACGGCCTGCGTGCCATCAAACCGATGAGTGAGTGGCAGGTTTCTGAAAACAGTGCCTACCTGCACTATTGCCCGAATGAAACTATTGACGGTATCGCGACTCATGAAACGCCTGATTTCGGCGATACAGTCGTGGTTGCTGACTACTCATCTTCTATTCTGTCGCACCCGATGGATATCAGTCGTTTTGGTGTTGTTTACGCAGGTGCGCAGAAAAACATCGGCCCTGCGGGTTTGACGTTGGTTATTGTGCGTGAAGATTTGCTCGGCAAGGCGCATAAAGCTTGCCCGTCAATTCTTGACTATACCGTGCTTAAAGAAAATGACTCCATGTTTAACACCCCGCCAACTTTCGCCTGGTACCTTTCCGGTCTGGTCTTCAAATGGCTGAAAGAGCAGGGCGGCGTTGAAGCAATGGACAAAACCAACAAAGCAAAAGCTGAGTTGTTATATGGTGTTATAGATAAAAGTGACTTCTACCGCAACGATGTCGCTCCGGCGAACCGTTCACGTATGAACGTGCCGTTCCAGTTAGCTGACAGTGCACTTGATAAAGTGTTCCTGGAAGAGTCGTTTGCCGCGGGTCTGCATGCACTGAAGGGCCACCGCGTAGTGGGTGGTATGCGCGCATCCATCTACAATGCAATGCCGCTTGAGGGCGTACAAGCGTTAACCAACTTTATGGTCGACTTCGAACGTCGCCACGGTTAATCGTTGCTCGTTGTTATTCTCCCCGCGACTCGCTTCGCGGGGTTTTTATTCTGTTTGAGTTGAGAGTATTTTCCCCATGCTGGAATCCCTGACGTTACAACCCATCGCCCTTGTCGACGGCACAATTAATCTCCCTGGTTCAAAAAGTGTCTCTAATAGAGCTTTGTTGCTGGCAGCACTGGCTAATGGCACCACCGAACTGACTAATTTGCTGGATAGCGACGATGTGCGTCACATGCTCAACGCGCTGAAAGCATTAGGGGTGAACTACACACTTTCCGCCGATCGTACGCGTTGTGAAGTCACAGGAATGGGTGGTCCGTTACAAGCGTCAGGCGAGCTGGAACTTTTCTTAGGAAACGCAGGTACGGCGATGCGTCCACTGGCGGCGGCACTGTGCCTGGGCAGCAATAACATCGTGCTGACGGGTGAACCGCGCATGAAAGAACGCCCAATTGGCCATCTGGTTGATGCATTACGCCAGGGCGGCGCTCAGATTGATTATCTGGAGCAGGAGAATTACCCGCCGTTGCGTTTACGTGGCGGTTTTAGCGGCGGCGAGGTTTCGGTTGATGGCAGTGTTTCCAGCCAGTTCCTGACGGCGCTTTTAATGACCGCTCCACTGGCGGCAAACGACACCGAAATCACCATTAAAGGTGAGCTGGTATCGAAACCGTATATCGATATTACCCTGCACCTGATGAAAACTTTTGGTGTTGAAGTCGAAAACCGTGATTACCGGAGCTTTGTTATTCGTGGCGGCCAGCAGTACACCTCACCAGGCGCGTATCTGGTGGAAGGCGATGCCTCTTCTGCTTCTTACTTCCTCGCGGCTGGTGCAATCAAAGGCGGCACGGTAAAAGTCACGGGTATTGGCCGTAACAGCGTACAAGGCGATATCCGCTTTGCTGATGTGTTGGAAAAAATGGGTGCAAAAATTACCTGGGGCGATGATTTCATCTCCTGCGAGCGCGGGGAACTTAACGCCATTGATATGGATATGAACCATATCCCAGATGCGGCAATGACCATTGCTACCGCTGCGTTGTTTGCTAAAGGCACCACTACACTGCGTAATATTTATAACTGGCGTGTGAAAGAGACTGACCGCCTGAGCGCGATGGCAACAGAGTTGCGTAAAGTCGGAGCGGTGGTAGAAGAGGGCGAAGATTACATTACTGTGACGCCGCCAGCTCAGCTACAGGTTGCTGAAATCGGCACCTATAACGACCACCGTATGGCGATGTGTTTCTCGCTGGTGGCATTGTCCGACACACCAGTAACTATCCTTGATCCGAAATGTACCGCGAAAACTTTCCCGGACTATTTTGAGCAGTTAGCGCGTATTAGCACCCCGGTTTAATACCTGAAGATAAGCTCCGACCTCACAATGTGGCGGAGCTGATTTCAACAAGTTTTCCCTTCTGATATCACATCCTCTGTATCCATTCCTGCTGTTTTTCCAGGCTTTTTAACGTAACTTGCGCAATTCTTCTACACTCAGCCTCATTAACTACGATAATTGGCAGGAAAGATAACGGTCAGTAATCTGGCGGCGTATAATATGCGGCGTTGATATTTTAGGTCCGCAATTCCAGCGAGAGGAGAGTACGATGACGGCACCCGCCCCGGTAATAACGATTGATGGCCCAAGCGGCGCAGGTAAAGGTACGCTGTGTAAGGCCATGGCGGAAGCATTGCAATGGCATCTACTTGATTCTGGTGCAATTTATCGAGTTCTTGCATTAGCAACCCTGCATCACCAGGTTGATGTGACTTCTGAAGATGCACTGGTTCCGTTGGCCGCACATTTGGATGTTCGCTTTGTAGCGAGTAATGGCAATCTGGAAGTTATCCTTGAAGGTGAGGATGTCAGCGCGGAGATTCGTACTCAGGAGGTTGCTAATGCAGCGTCTCAAGTCGCCGCTTTTCCTCGTGTACGTGAAGCGTTATTACGCCGTCAGCGTGCGTTCAGAGAGGCCCCTGGCCTGATTGCTGATGGCCGTGATATGGGAACAGTCGTTTTCCCTGATGCACCGGTAAAAATCTTCCTTGATGCCTCATCTGAAGAGCGTGCTCACAGGCGTATGCTGCAGTTGCAGGAGAAGGGCTTTAGTGTTAACTTTGAGCGCCTTTTGGCAGAAATTAAAGAACGTGATGATCGTGACCGTAACCGTGCAGTAGCACCGTTAATGCCAGCCGCAGATGCGTTGGTGCTGGACTCAACCAGCATGTCCATTGACGAAGTCATCAAACAAGCGTTGACGTACGCGCAGAAAATTTTAACACCAGCTCAATAATCAATATTGCGCTGGTGTCTGTTTTGTCATATTTGTCATGATATTGCCATAGTGGTATCCTGACATATCGGGTAGTTCCTTACCCCTGTAACCTAAACCCTGTCGGCATGGAGCCAATGGCGGGGTATGTGAAACAACCCCATTCGGCGGGATGCTAAATGGACGTTAAACTAAAGAACCTTGAAGATTAACAACATGACTGAATCTTTCGCTCAACTCTTTGAAGAATCCCTTAAAACAATCGAAACCCGTCCGGGTTCCATCGTTCGTGGTGTTGTAGTTTCTATCGATAAAGACGTAGTACTGGTTGACGCCGGTCTGAAATCTGAATCTGCAATTCCGATTGAGCAGTTCAAAAATGCTGCTGGCGAACTGGAAATCCAGGTTGGTGACGAAGTTGATGTTGCTCTGGACGCTGTTGAAGATGGCTTTGGCGAAACTCTGCTGTCCCGTGAAAAAGCTAAGCGTCACGAAGCTTGGATCACGCTGGAAAAAGCTTACGAAGAAGCTGAAACTGTGGTCGGTATCATCAACGGCAAAGTTAAGGGTGGCTTCACTGTAGAGCTGAACGGTATTCGTGCGTTCCTGCCAGGTTCACTGGTAGATGTTCGTCCGGTACGTGACACTCTGCACCTGGAAGGCAAAGAGCTTGAGTTCAAAGTCATCAAGCTGGACCAGAAGCGTAACAACGTTGTTGTTTCTCGTCGTGCAGTTATCGAATCCGAAAACAGCGCAGAACGTGATCAACTGCTGGAAAACCTGCAAGAAGGCATGGAAGTTAAAGGTATCGTTAAGAACCTTACTGACTACGGTGCATTCGTTGATCTGGGCGGCGTTGACGGCCTGCTGCACATCACTGATATGGCATGGAAACGCGTTAAGCATCCAAGCGAAATCGTGAATGTTGGCGATGAAATTACCGTTAAAGTACTGAAGTTCGACCGTGAGCGTACTCGTGTGTCTCTGGGTCTGAAACAACTGGGCGAAGATCCATGGGTCGCAATCGCTAAGCGTTATCCAGAAGGTACCAAACTGACTGGTCGCGTGACTAACCTGACTGATTACGGCTGCTTCGTAGAAATCGAAGAAGGCGTTGAAGGCCTGGTTCACGTTTCCGAAATGGATTGGACCAACAAAAACATCCACCCATCCAAAGTTGTTAACGTTGGTGATGTTGTGGAAGTTATGGTTCTGGATATCGACGAAGAACGTCGTCGTATCTCCCTGGGTCTGAAGCAGTGCAAATCTAACCCATGGCAGCTGTTCGCTGAAACCCACAACAAGGGCGACCGCGTTGAAGGTAAAATCAAGTCTATCACTGACTTCGGTATCTTCATCGGCCTGGACGGTGGCATCGACGGCCTGGTTCACCTGTCTGATATCTCCTGGAACGTTGCAGGCGAAGAAGCAGTTCGTGAATACAAGAAAGGCGACGAAATCGCGGCTGTGGTTCTGCAAGTTGACGCAGAACGTGAGCGTATCTCCCTGGGTGTTAAACAACTCGCAGAAGATCCGTTCAACAACTACGTTGCACTGAACAAGAAAGGTACTATCGTTACTGGTAAAGTAACAGCAGTAGACGCGAAAGGTGCTACAGTTGAATTAGCAGATGGCGTAGAAGGCTACCTGCGTGCTTCTGAAGCTTCCCGTGACCGCGTTGAAGATGCAACTCTGGTTCTGAGCGTAGGCGACGACGTTGAAGCTAAATTCACCGGCGTTGACCGTAAAAACCGTGTTGTGAGCCTGTCTGTTCGTGCTAAAGACGAAGCTGACGAGAAAGATGCAATCGCTACTGTTAACAACAAACAGGAAGATGCACCGAACTTCTCTAACGCTATGGCTGAAGCATTTAAAGCAGCTAAAGGCGAGTAATCGTCTGAGCACTAAATCAGGGCGGCTACGGCCGCCCTTGTTCGATTGATAGCTGTAAGTTAATTTTCCTGAAAGGAAACCGGAGGAATCATGACCAAGTCAGAATTGATAGAAAGACTGGCAACTTCGCAATCTCACATCCCGGCGAAAGCTGTAGAAGATGCAGTGAAAGAGATGCTGGAGCATATGGCCTCTACTCTCGCCCAAGGTGAGCGTATTGAAATCCGGGGTTTCGGCAGTTTTTCCTTACACTATCGCGCACCTCGCACCGGACGTAACCCTAAAACTGGCGACAAAGTGGATCTGGAAGGCAAATATGTTCCGCACTTTAAACCAGGTAAAGAATTACGTGACCGCGCCAATATTTACGGCAATTAAATCTTCGGATTTGATTCTTAAGAACGGCACCTTCGGGTGCCGTTTTTTTATGTCTGAAATTTCTAATTCCGAGTCCCCTCGCAAAAATATTCAGCTCATTTTCAAATAGCATAAAATCTGTGGAACCCTTCTCGTGTAATCAATAAACCCAGGCTGACGCAAATGCCAGGATACCTCAAACTTGCCTGCAACAAGGAGGCACTGTGAGGAATCTTATCGGACTATGTTGTAGTGCAATTATTGGTACCCTACCTCTGCTGTGGTTGCCCACTATTCCAGGGTGGCCAGTCATTGCAATATTGTTCATGGCTGCCCTGGGTGTCGCACTCATTCGTCATCCATTGGCACGTTATTTTGCGTTGAGCATACTTTGTTGCTGCTGGGCCTTATTTTCTGCTAGAGAAATCTTGATCCCCGTTGAGGAGTGGACGGGTAAACCTGTTGTTGTTGAAGCCGTCATTAATCGCAGTGATGGCAAGCAAGATCATGAAATGCAGATAATTTCAGTTGCGGGGAGAATGGTTTTTCCAGCTTTAGGTATCAGGAGCCAGAGTAGTTATTTGCCAGAAAGTGTCTGTGCAGGGCAACGCTGGCACATGAAAGTATATCTTCGCCCTGTGCATGGGCAACTCAACGAAGGAGGCTTCGATAGCCAGCGTTATGCTCTTGCGCAGCACCAACCTTTAAGGGCGCGGATTATTTCAGCTCAGCGTATTACGCAGCAGTGTGGCTTACGTGCCCGGTGGTTGTCTGCCGTTGAAACTGCAACCCAGGCGTTACCCTATCAAGGCGTTATTCTTGCACTGGCATTTGGTGAACGTTATGGGATGAGTGACGAGCAAAAAAATATGCTGCGCCAAAGTGGAACTGCACATCTGATGGCTATTTCCGGGATGCATATTTCATTGGCAGCGATGATTGGCTGGTTAATCGCTCGTTTACTGCAACTGGCTTTTCCCGCCCACAGAATTTATTTCCGAATGCCGTTACTCGCAAGTGTACTTGCCGCTGGGATTTATACCTGGCTCGCGGGAGGAAATCCCCCGGCAGTGAGAGCATTGATTGGCGTTATTATCTGGCTGTTTTTGCGGTTACAAGGCCGAAATTGGTCGGGTTGGGAGGTCTGGCTTTGTTGCATTACCTGTATCCTGATTTATGATCCTTTAACCGTTTTATCAGACAGTTTCTGGTTATCCGCACTGGCTGTTGCGGCACTTATTTTCTGGTATCAGTGGATGCCGATCCCTGGATATATCGCAACTGCGAAGTGGATCTATCGTTACCCGTTAGCGCTAATACATTTGCAAATTGGCATTATGATTTTGTTGTTGCCACTACAAATTTTTATCTTTCATGGCATCAGTGTCAGTGCCTTGTTTGCGAACCTGGTGGCAGTGCCGCTCATTTCATTTGTTGTGGTTCCTCTACTTTTGGCGGGATTGGTATTTACGTTGGTTCCGTGGCTTGGAGAATATCTCTGGTGGAGTGTCGACCGTTCGCTGGCTCTTCTTTTTACCGCACTATCTTTATTGCCCGATGGTTGGCTAGAGGTCGATAAGCGTTTTCAGGCTCTGAGCTTAAGTGGTTGGCTCGTAGTTATTATCCATCGTTTATCGCTGTGGCGTAGTTCATGTCTATCAGTGATTGTTCTGGCGTTGTCTTTATTCACCTCGGCAATACGGGCTGAGAAGAGAGACAATTCATGGCAAGTGAACATGCTGGATATTGGGCACGGATTGGCGATAGCCATTGTCCGCCATGGGAAAGTCTTTCTTTATGATGCAGGGAATGCCTGGCCTGGCGGCGATGCTGCTCAACAAGTGATTATCCCGTGGCTGCGTTGGCACCATTTATCTCCCGAACAAGCGATCATCAGCCATGAGCATCTGGATCACCGTGGCGGTTTGCTTAGTTTGCAACGTGAATGGCCAGCACTAAAAATTCGCAGCCCATTGCGCAGGGAAGGACATCACTCTTGTTTTCAAGGGGACCAGTGGCAATGGCAGGGTTTGCAATTTACCGTACTGTGGCCTCCCGCACAGCCGCTGATGAAAGGTAATAACGGCTCATGTGTTGTGATGGTCAGTGACGGTAACGTTCGTATTTTATTAACCGGAGATGTGGAAGCTGAAGCGGAATTAGCTATGCTGAAGAGGCGATGGGGTACCTTACATGCTGATATCATTCAGGTCCCTCATCATGGTAGCCGTACATCTTCGAGTGCACCTTTGTTACGTGCCGTCGCTGGAAGTGCTGCGTTATCTTCTTCATCGCGCTATAACGCCTGGCATTTGCCCTCCGAAAAAGTAGTTCAACGCTACCAGTCGCAGGGGTACAAATGGTATGACACCGCGCAATCGGGCCAACTCACTATCGACATAAATAGTGATAAATGGCAAATCAATAGCTTCAGAGCACAAATTTCACCCCGTTGGTATCATCAGTGGTTTGGTGTATCCCGGGATAATGGGTAGAATATGCGGCTATTTCATCAAATGCTGGTTCGACTTAATGCAGAACGATAAAGATCTCTCCACATTGCAGACCTTCCGCCGTCTATGGCCGATGATTGCGCCTTTTAAAGCTGGTCTGATCGTGGCTGGGATTGCGTTAATCCTCAACGCAGCCAGCGATACATTTATGCTATCGCTGCTCAAACCGTTACTGGATGATGGTTTTGGTAAAACGGATAAATCCGTTTTGTTATGGATGCCACTGGTTGTCATCGGGCTTATGGTGATGCGCGGTATCACAAGCTATGTCTCAAGCTACTGCATTTCCTGGGTTTCAGGACAGGTAGTAATGAACATGCGTCGTCGCTTGTTCAGCCATATGATGGGAATGCCGGTTTCGTTCTTTGACCAACAGTCTACGGGGACACTACTTTCGCGCATTACCTATGACTCTGAACAAGTTGCTTCATCCTCATCTAGTGCTCTGATAACGGTAGTACGTGAAGGCGCCTCCATCATTGGCCTATTTGTGCTGATGTTCTGGTATAGCTGGCAGCTTTCGCTGATTCTGATAGTTCTGGCACCTATCGTTTCCTTTGCGATTCGCATGGTTTCTAAACGTTTCCGTAATATCAGCAAAAACATGCAAAACACCATGGGGCAGGTTACGACCAGTGCTGAGCAGATGCTGAAAGGTCACAAAGAAGTGTTGATCTTTGGCGGCCAGGAAGTGGAAACCGAGCGCTTCAACAAAGTCAGTAATCGTATGCGTCGCCAGGGTATGAAACTAGTATCAGCTTCGTCTATTTCTGACCCGATTATCCAGCTCATTGCCTCTCTTGCGTTGGCCTTCGTAATTTACGCGGCAAGCTTCCCGAGTGTCATGGAAACGCTGACCGCTGGTACAATCACCGTTGTGTTCTCTTCCATGATTGCACTGATGCGCCCACTGAAATCGCTGACTAACGTCAATGCCCAGTTCCAGCGCGGTATGGCAGCATGTCAGACTCTGTTCTCTATCCTCGATTCAGAGCAAGAGAAAGACGAAGGAACTCGCGTAATTGAGCGTGCGAAAGGGGATGTTGAATTCCGTGACGTGACCTTTACCTATCCAGGTCGCGAGATACCTGCTTTGCGTAAAATCGACCTGAAGATTCCTGCTGGCAAAACAGTGGCATTGGTAGGGCGTTCCGGCTCGGGTAAATCAACGATCGCCAGTTTGATGACGCGTTTTTACGATATCCAGGAAGGTAGTATTACTATCGATGGCGTAGATATTCGTGAATACACCTTATCTTCTTTGCGTAATCAGGTTGCTCTCGTTTCGCAAAACGTCCACTTGTTCAATGACACGATTGCTAACAACATTGCTTACGCGCGTACTGAACAGTATAGCCGTAGCGATATCGAGAATGCCGCGCGCATGGCCTACGCCATGGACTTCATCAATAAGATGGAAAATGGTCTCGATACAATCATCGGTGAAAATGGCGTGCTTCTTTCAGGTGGTCAGCGGCAGCGTATCGCCATTGCTCGCGCATTATTGCGTGACAGCCCAATCCTGATTCTTGATGAAGCGACATCTGCGTTGGATACGGAATCAGAACGTGCCATTCAGGCGGCGCTTGATGAACTGCAGAAAAACCGTACTTCCCTGGTAATTGCTCACCGCTTATCAACCATTGAACAGGCGGATGAAATCGTGGTTGTTGAAGATGGCCGTATCGTGGAACGTGGCCCACACGCAGAACTGATTGAGCATCGCGGTGTGTACGCGCAACTGCACAGGATGCAATTCGGGCAATGATAGAACGCATTTGGTCGGGTAAATCTCCTCTCTACCTTTTGCTCTTACCGCTTTCCTGGCTTTATGGCCTGGTGAGCGGTGCTATTCGTCTGAGTTATCGATTAGGTTTTAAAAAAACCTGGCATGCGCCGGTACCTGTGGTGGTCGTGGGTAACCTGACTGCCGGAGGTAACGGTAAAACGCCGGTTGTTATCTGGCTTGTCGAACAGCTACACCAACGCGGAGTTCGCGTTGGTGTTGTTTCTCGCGGTTACGGCGGTAAATCTGAGCATTATCCGCTGCTGCTTGATCAGTTCACGACGACGTTGCAGGCAGGCGATGAACCCGTCCTTATTTATCAACGCACTGGTGCTGCTGTAGCGGTTGCGCCTCGTCGAAGTGATGCTGTGCAAATGCTCGTTGAAAAAGTACAGCCACAGCTGATCATTACAGATGACGGTTTGCAGCATTACGCCCTTGGGCGTGATAAAGAAATTGTGGTCGTTGATGGTGTCAGGCGATTTGGTAACGGATGGTGGCTTCCCGCTGGCCCAATGCGTGAGAGAACAGGGCGCCTGACTTCTGTCGATGCAATTATCACCAATGGTGGCAATGCTCAGACTGGTGAGATAGCCATGACGCTGCGCCCGGGCGATGCGGTTAATTTGCTTACCGGAGAGCACCAGCCTGCGCACACGTTGCAAAATGTGGTTGCTATGGCCGGAATTGGCCACCCCCCCCGTTTTTTTGCTACTTTGCAGCAATGTGGCGTAACTCCAGTTAATACGGTTAGTCTCGCAGACCATCAGGCTCTGAGTGAAAGTGATGTGGTTAAATTAGTCCAGCCGGGGCAAACCCTACTGATGACTGAAAAAGATGCCGTTAAATGCCGTGTTTTCGTTACAGGGCACGATAACTGGTGGTATTTGCCGGTCGATGCGCACCTTGCCCAGCCTCAGGCCGACGAATTATTGCAATCACTATTGGCGCTGGTGCGATAAGAGCTCATTTCCGCACCAGAATTCGAGTTTGCTGACGACAGGATTCCTTCATGTCCGTACCGCAACTAACTTTACGTGCAGCCCGTAACCTTCATCTTGCGGCGCAGGGCTTATTGGTAAAGCCTCGTCGCCGTGCTAGAGCCGCCGATGTTGTTGCCACCATCTCCCGTATGTCCCTTCTGCAAATTGATACCATCAATATTGTTGCGCGCAGCCCTTACCTGGTGCTGTTCAGCCGATTAGGCAGTTACCCACAAACCTGGCTTGATGATGCGCTGGTGAATGGTTATTTGATGGAGTATTGGGCGCATGAAGCCTGTTTTTTACCGAGAACAGATTTTTCGCTGATACGTCACCGCATGCTCAATCCCGAAAAAATGGGCTGGAAATACCGCGCGGAATGGATGGTGGAGCACGCCGATGAGATTGAAAAACTCTTAACGCACATCGAGAGCAACGGTCCGGTGCGCTCCGCTGATTTTGAACACCCCCACAAAGGTTCCAGTGGCTGGTGGGAATGGAAACCGCACAAGAAACACCTGGAAGGTTTATTCACTGCCGGGAAAGTAATGGTGATTGAGCGGCGCAAATTCCAACGAGTCTATGACCTGACTACACGCGTACTACCGCACTGGAACGACGAGTTACATTTGATTCATCAGGCAGATGCTGAACAGCAAATGCTAGAAAACAGCGCACGTAGCCTTGGTATTTTTCGTACTGAATGGCTAGCCGATTATTATCGTCTGAAGAATGTCTCAATTAAGCCACTGCTAGCCCAATGGCAGGAAAAAGGCATCGTCATTTCTGTTAATGTCGAAAGTATTGGCGAGATGTGGTTGCATCGCGACCAATGGCCATTGCTGGAAAAGGCTGAGAAAAACACCTTGCGAGCGACCCACAGTGCGGTGCTATCACCGTTTGACCCTGTAGTCTGGGATCGTAAACGTGCTGAAGAGCTTTTTAACTTCTCTTATCGCCTGGAGTGTTATACCCCTGCTCAGAAACGTAAATACGGTTATTTCGTCCTGCCATTGCTGCATCAAGGAGTTCTGGTGGGAAGAATGGACGCCAAAATGCATCGCAAGAGTGACGAGCTGGAAATTATCAGCTTGTATCTTGAAGAAGGTGTTAAGTCTGGTATCTCGTTGATTAATGGCCTGCATACGGCCATAACCGATTTTGCTCACTGGCAGGGTGCAACCTTGATTCGGCTCGGGAATATTCCCGCCACGTTAGCGGCATCATGGGGTGAAGGCTGGGAAATTAGCCCGGAGATCGAGTAAGTTATGTTATTCTGCTCCCTTTGATGGCAGCCATTCTGGAGTAACCATGGATCATCGATTACTTGAAATCATTGCTTGTCCGGTTTGTAACGGCAAGCTCTACTTTAATCAGGAAAAGCAGGAGCTTATCTGCAAACCTGATCATCTGGCGTTTCCTCTGCGCGATGGTATTCCGGTGCTGCTGGAGACTGAAGCTCGAGTTCTGACTTCTGACGAGAAAAATCCATGAGTTTTGTGGCAATAATTCCTGCCCGCTATGCCTCTACACGCTTACCGGGTAAACCGCTTAAAGATATCAATGGTAAACCGATGGTCGTTCACGTTATGGAACGTGCTCGCGAATCGGGTGCTGAACGTATCATTGTGGCAACCGATCATGAGGACGTGGCTCGTGCAGTGGAAGCCGCGGGCGGCGAAGTTTGTATGACTCGCGCTGATCATCAGTCTGGCACCGAGCGTCTTGCTGAAGTTATTGAAAAATGTGGTTTTAGCGATGACACCGTGATTGTGAATGTGCAGGGCGATGAGCCAATGATCCCACCGGCGATCATTAGCCAGGTTGCCAGTAATCTTGCGAACAGTCAGGCCGGTATGGCAACACTTGCTGTGCCAATCGACTCCGCTGAAGAAGCGTTTAACCCGAATGCAGTAAAAGTGGTGATGGACGCGCAGGGCTACGCGCTCTATTTCTCTCGTGCGACCATTCCATGGGACAGAGACCGCTTTGCACAATCGCGTGAACAGATCGGTGATTCCCTTTTACGCCACATCGGTATCTACGGCTACCGCGCAGGTTTCATCCGTCGGTACGTGACTTGGGAGCCAAGCCAGCTTGAGCAAATCGAAATGCTCGAACAGCTGCGCGTACTGTGGAATGGTGAAAAAATCCATGTTGCCGTTGCGAAAGAAGTCCCGAGTATTGGTGTTGATACGCCAGAAGATTTAGAACGTGTACGACAAGCGATGATTTAATCTGCAGGTATCAATCCTTAGAAAAAAACCGGTGCTGAGCGCCGGTTTTTTATTATCTGAAGGCATATTGATCTGAGAGTGATGACATCCTGCGTCAGCAAGCTCATTATAAAAACACCAGTGTTGTAAGGGGTAATGAGTCATGGAGTTGCTACGCAAGGAATTGAGTCATCTGCTGGGTGAAAAACTAAGCCGGATTGAATGTATCAATGAACAGCCAAATAGCACCTTGTGGTCGCTGTATGACAGTGACGGCAACGCGATGTCATTGCTGGCTAAAAGTTTTAGTACTCCGGGTCTTGCAGCTCAGCTAGCATGGAAAATGTCCATGCTAGCGCGTTCCGGAACGGTTCGCATGCCTGTGGTTTATGGCGTGGTGACTCATGACGAGACGCCGGGGCCAGATGTGTTGTTAATGGAGCGTCTACGGGGTGTTCCTGTTGAAGCGCCAACTCGCACACCCGATCGTTGGGAGCATCTAAAAGATCAAATTGTTGAAGGGCTTCTCGCCTGGCATCGCGTCGATAGCCGTGGATGTGTCGGCAACGTCGACAGCACACAAGAAAATATCTGGCCTTCATGGTATCGGCAGCATGTTGAAACACTGTGGGCAACCATCAATCAATACCCAAATAATGGCCTGACGATGCAAGACAGGCGCATTTTGTTCCGCACCCGTGAATGTTTGCCGCGTTTATTCGAAGACTTTAACGACAACTGTGTACTGGTGCATGGCAACTTTACGCTTAGCAGTATGTTAAAAGATGGGCGCAGCGATCAGCTTCTGGCGATGGTCAATCCTGGAATCACGCTTTGGGCGCCGCGTGAATATGAAATATTCCGTTTGTTTGAGCCTGGCCAATCAGAAAACCTGCTGTGGCATTATTTACAACGAGCGCCGGTTGCGGAGTCATTTCTGTGGCGACGTTGGTTGTATATTCTGTGGGATGGTGTAGCGCAATTACTACAGACGGGCCGACTTAATCGACCCGCCTTTGACATGGCTGCGAAAAACTTACTTCCCTGGATCGCCTGACGCCCCTTTCAACCACTGCCAGATGCGGCCAAGGGTTTCGTAGCCAACACGGTCGCTATGCATTAACCAAATTGGTGATGGAATTATACGCTCCCAAGGATTCAGCGGTGATTCGATTGCCAGTTGGTTGGCTGGAGCCGGAATAGGGTGCAAGCCGGCATTGCGGAAGAAAATCATTGCCCGCGGTAGATGGGAAGCTGAGGTCACCAATAAGAATGGCTGCTGGCCAATCGTTTTTGCCACCGCAGCGGCTTCTTCTTCAGTATCTTTTGGTTCATCAAGGGTAATTATTTGCGAGCGCGGTACACCTAAACTTTCGGCAACTCGCGCGCCCGCTTCAGCGGTACTCACCGGGTTGGTCATTGCTCTGGCGCCCGTGAAGATCATTTTTGCACCAGGATTTGCCTGCCATAAGCGCACCCCTTCCGCCAGGCGAGGCAAACTATTGCTGATAAGATTGGAACTTGGTGCCCATTCTGGGTTCCATGTATAGCCGCCACCGAGTACCACGATATAATCGACTTTTTCGCTACCGCGCCACGTTGGGTAAGTATCCTCGATGGGCTTGAGCATTTTATCAGCCACCGGTTGTAGGCTAATCAGCAGCAAAGCTAACCAGCTCACACTTAATAGCGTTTTGGCGCATTTTTGCCAACGAGTGAACCACAACAAGTAAAGTGCCGCCCCCATCATCAATAATAAAAATGGGAGGGGCAGCAGTAGCCCGCCGATAAATTTTTTCAGGATAAAAAGCATGAATTATGGGTCCTTTTTAGCCATATAGTAGGCAAACGCTGGTGATATTACACCAGACGGGTTCATTCCTGGCGCAGCTGTGCCAAAATACCCGCTTTCTCGTATGAACCCTTTTCCCCCATGGAGCCGTACCCGTGCGTGACCGCAATTTTGATGATATTGCTGAGAAGTTCTCACGCAACATTTACGGTACAACCAAAGGACAGCTCCGCCAGGCCATCTTATGGCAAGACCTTGATGCTTTGCTGGCAACTATGCCTGAAAAAATCCGCGTTCTGGATGCGGGTGGTGGCGAAGGGCAAACTGCGTGTGGTCTTGCGCAGCGGGGCCATGAAGTTCTGCTTTGTGATGTTTCCGCTGAGATGATTTCTCGTGCTCAAGCTCAGGCTGATGAGAAAGGTGTGAGCGGCAACATGCATTTCGTACATTCCTCCGCTCAGGATATTGGCCAACATTTGGAAAAACCGGTTGATCTGATATTGTTTCACGCGGTGCTGGAATGGGTCGTAGATCCGCAAGCTGTACTTAAAACATTATGGGATTGCCTTGCACCCGGCGGTGCATTATCCCTGATGTTCTACAATGCTAACGGCTTGCTGATGCGGAACATGTTTGTCGGCAACTTTGAATATGTTCTTCAGGGTATGAAAAAGAACAAACGGAAAACGCTTTCGCCTGACAATCCGCTACAGCCAGAACAGGTCTATCACTGGCTGGAGCAAATTGGCTGGCAGATTACCGGTAAAACCGGTGTGCGAGTATTTCACGATTACTTGCGTGATAAGCATAAACAACACGATGGTTTTGAGAATTTGCTTGAACTGGAAACGCGTTATTGCCGCCAGGAACCTTTTGTTAGCCTCGGCCGCTATATCCACGTGACAGCAATCAAGCCGCTTGAGCCAAGGAAAAATTATGAGTGATGTTTCCCAGACAGTGCCGGAGCTGGTTGCCTGGGCCAGGAAAAATGACTACTCGATTTCGCTGCCTACAGAGCGTCTGACGTTTCTGTTGGCGATCGCGACCTTAAACGGTGAGCGGCTAGATGGCGAAATGAGTGAAGGCGAGCTGATTGACGCTTTCCGTTACGTGAGCGAAGGCTTTGATCAAACCAGCGAAACAATTAACGTTCGTGCCAACAACGCCATTAATGACATGGTGCGCCAGCGTTTGATCAACCGTTTCGTCAGTGAAATCAATGAGGGCAATGCAATTTATCGCCTGACGCCTCTCGGTATTGGCATTACCGATTACTACATTCGCCAACGTGAGTTTTCAACGCTGCGTTTATCTATGCAGTTATCGATAGTCGCCGGTGAATTGAAGCGCGCAGCCGATTCAGCAGATGAAGGTGGTGATGAATTCCACTGGCATCGCAACGTGTTCGCACCATTAAAATATTCAGTCGCCGAGATTTTCGACAGTATCGATCTCACACAGCGCATCATGGATGAACACCAGCAACAGGTTAAAGATGATATCGCACAGCTGCTGAACAAAGACTGGCGTGCAGCCATCTCCAGTTGTGAAATGCTGCTGTCCGAAACATCGGGTACGTTACGTGAGTTGCAGGACACTCTGGAAGCTGCGGGTGATAAATTGCAGGCAAATTTATTGCGTATTCAGGATTCGATTCTGGGGCGCGACGATTTGCACTTTGTTGACCGTCTGGTGTTTGATCTGCAAAGCAAACTCGACCGTATTGTCAGTTGGGGCCAGCAGGCTATCGACCTGTGGATTGGCTATGACCGCCATGTTCATAAATTCATTCGTACCGCCATCGATATGGATAAAAACCGCGTCTTTGCGCAACGCTTGCGTGTGTCGGTTCAAAACTATTTCGATGCTCCATGGGCTCTGACCTACGCTAACGCCGATCGTCTGCTGGATATGCGCGATGAAGAAATGACGTTGCGTGACGATGAAGTGATGGGTGAACTGCCAAGCGATCTGGAATTCGAAGAGTTCAATGAAATCCGTGAACAACTCGCCGCAATGATCGAAGCTGCACTTCAGGTCTACAAAACCAGACAAGTGCCACTAGATTTGGGCGTTGTCATGCGGGACTATCTGGCGCAATACCCACGCGCACGCCATTTTGATGTGGCGAGAATCGTAGTCGACCAGGCGGTACGTCTGGGTGTGGCTGAAGCAGACTTTACTGGCTTGCCGCCACAGTGGCAGGCAATTAACGATTACGGAGCCAAGGTACAGGCGCATGTCATCAACAAATATTGAAAAAGTGATGCCAGTAAAACTGGCACAGGCGTTGGCCAATCCGTTATTCCCAGCACTCGATAGCCAACTGCGCGCCGGTCGCCATGTTGGGCTCGATGAACTGGATAATCATGCTTATTTGATGGACTTCCAGGATGAACTGGAAGAGTTCTATACCCGTTATAACGTGGAGTTGATTCGCGCGCCGGAAGGTTTCTTCTATTTGCGTCCGCGCTCCACCACACTGATCCCGCGCTCAGTGCTGTCTGAGCTGGACATGATGGTGGGTAAAATTCTCTGTTACCTCTATCTCAGCCCAGAACGGTTGGCGAACGAAGGTATTTTCACCCAGGCAGAGTTGTACGATGAACTGTTGACGCTTGCGGATGAAAGCAAGCTGCTTAAGCTTGTGAACAACCGTTCCACAGGCTCAGATCTCGACCGTCAAAAACTGCAAGAGAAAGTCCGTGCCTCATTAACGCGTTTACGCCGTCTTGGCATGATCTGGTTTATGGGCCATGACAGCAGCAAATTCCGCATTACCGAATCAGTATTCCGCTTTGGTGCCGATGTACGTGCTGGCGACGATGCGCGTGAAGCGCAACTCCGCATGATCCGCGATGGAGAAGCGATGCCGGTAGAGACTCGTTTGCAACTCAATGATGAAACTGAAGAGTCGCAGTTGGCTTCAGATAACGCGGAGGATGAACAGGAATGATTGAACGCGGTAAGTTTCGCTCACTAACGCTGATTAACTGGAACGGTTTCTTCGCGCGTACTTTTGATTTAGATGAACTGGTGACCACGCTTTCTGGCGGTAACGGTGCCGGTAAATCCACTACTATGGCGGCGTTTGTAACCGCGCTAATCCCGGACTTAACACTGTTGCACTTCCGTAACACCACCGAAGCGGGGGCCACATCAGGTTCACGTGACAAAGGTCTGCACGGCAAGTTAAAAGCGGGTGTCTGCTACTCCTTGCTCGATGTGGTCAACTCACGTAATCAGCGAGTTGTGGTCGGTGTGCGCCTGCAACAAGTAGCTGGCCGTGACCGTAAAGTCGACATCAAACCGTTTGCAATTCAAGGTTTACCTTCTTCTATTCAGCCAACTCAGTTGTTAACGGAAACGCTAAATGAGCGTCAGGCTCGCGTACTGAGTTTGCAAGAGCTGAAAGATAAAGTGGAAGCCATCGAAGGCGTTCAATTTAAACAGTTCAGCTCGATTACCGATTACCACTCGTTGATGTTCGATTTGGGCATTGTTGCACGTCGTCTGCGCAGTGCTTCCGATCGTAGTAAGTACTACCGTCTCATCGAAGCCTCGCTGTACGGCGGGATTTCCAGCGCCATTACTCGTTCACTGCGCGACTACCTGTTGCCAGAAAATGGTGGTGTGCGTAAAGCGTTCCAGGATATGGAAGCGGCTTTGCGTGAAAACCGTATGACGCTTGAAGCCATTCGTGTCACCCAATCAGACCGCGACCTGTTTAAGCATTTGATTTCTGAAGCGACTAACTATGTAGCTGCGGATTACATGCGCCACGCCAATGAACGTCGTATCCACCTGGATAAAGCGCTCGAATTCCGTCGTGAACTATTGACCAGCCGCAAGCAACTTGCCGCAGAGCAATACAAACATGTCGAAATGGCTCGCGAGCTTGCAGAACACAGCGGAGCGGAAGGGGATCTGGAAACTGATTATCAGGCGGCCAGTGACCACCTGAACCTGGTGCAAACGGCGATTCGCCAGCAGGAAAAAATCGAGCGTTACGAAGCTGACCTCGACGAACTGCAGATGCGCCTCGAAGAACAAAATGAAATTGTTGCCGAAGCCTCAGAGCAGCAAGAAGAGAACGAAGCCCGCGCGGAAGCGGCCGAGCTGGAAGTCGATGAGCTGAAAAGCCAACTGGCCGACTACCAACAAGCACTCGATGTACAACAGACGCGTGCTATTCAATACCAGCAAGCGTTGCAAGCACTTGATCGCGCGCGCGCGCTTTGTCACTTGCCAGATTTGACTGCTGAAAGCGCGGAAGAGTGGCTGGAAACCTTCCAGGCGAAAGAGCAGGAAACAACCGAAAAACTGCTGACACTTGAGCAGAAAATGAGTGTTGCACAAACGGCGCATAGCCAGTTTGAGCATGCTTATCAGCTAGTCACTGCTATCAATGGCCCGGTGAGTCGTAGTGAAGCCTGGAATGTCGCGCGTGAATTACTGCGTGACAGTAACAACCAACGTCATCTGATGGAACAAGTTCAGCCGCTCAGAGCGCGCCTTAATGAACTTGAACAACGCCTGCGTGAACAGCAAGAAGCCGAACGAATGTTTGCGGAGTTCTGCAAGCGTCAGGGCAAACATTTCGATCCAGAAGATCTTGAAGTGCTGCACGACGAGCTTTCTGAGCGCATCGAAACTTTACAGCAACGCGTTTCTGATGCCAGCGATCAGCGTGCAAACTTGCGCCAGGAACAAGAGCAGATTCAAGCGCGTATCAAACGCCTCCAAAGTCGCGCACCGATCTGGCTTTCTGCACAAACCAGCCTTACCCAGTTGTGCGAGCAGAGTCATGAGCAGTTTGAAAGCAGCCAGCAAGTTACTGAATACATGCAGCAACTGCTTGAGCGCGAGCGTGAAGTCACGGTTGAACGTGATGAAGTGGGAGCGCGTAAACGTGCTATCGACGATGAAATTGAACGTCTTAGCCAACCTGGTGGTGCTGAGGATCCACGTTTAAATGCCCTGGCTGAACGTTTTGGCGGCGTGTTGTTGTCAGAAATTTATGACGACATTAGCATCGATGACGCACCGTACTTCTCTGCGTTGTACGGCCCATCGCGTCATGCAATCGTGGTTCCAGATTTGTCACTGGTTCGTGATCAACTGGATAATCTCGAAGATTGCCCAGAAGACCTGTATCTGATTGAAGGTGACCCATCTTCCTTCGATGACAGCGTGTTTACCGTTGAAGAGCTTAATGCTGCCGTTCTGGTAAAAACTGCCGAGCGCCAGTGGCGTTATTCTCGTTTGCCGGTGTTGCCTCTGTTTGGCCGTGCAGCACGTGAGAATCGCCTTGAAAATCTCCATGCCGAGCGTGAAACCCTGGCTGAGCGTTTCGCGACGTTGTCGTTTGATGTTCAGAAATCTCAGCGTTTACACCATGCCTTTAGCCGTTTCATCGGCCAGCATTTGGGCGTGGCGTTTGATGATGATCCAGAGGTGGAAATTCGTCAGCTCAACACTCGTCGTGGCGAAGTTGAACGCGCTATCAGCAACCACGAAAATGACAATCAGCAACAGCGCCAGCAATATGAGCAGGCGAAAGAGGGCGTTGATCAACTCAACCGCCTGTTGCCGCGCATCAGTTTGCTGAGTGATGAAACGCTGGCTGACCGTTGTGATGAAATCCGTGAACGTCTGGACGAAGCAGATGAAGCCGCACGCTTCCTGCATCAGTTTGGCAATCAGTTGGCGAAACTCGAAGCTGTGGCTTCGGTGTTACAAAGTGACCCTGAGCAGTTTGAACAGCTGAAAGAAGATTATCAGTACGCGCAACAAGTTCAGCGCGATGCGCGCCAACAGGCGTTCGCATTGACCGAAGTGGTGCAACGTCGTGCGCACTTTGGTTACTCTGACTCAGCCGCTATGCTCGATGGCAATAGCGATTTAAATGAAAAACTGCGTAACCGTCTTGAGCATGCTGAAGCTGAACGTACCCGTTCGCGTGAGGCACTGCGTAGTCATGCACAGCAACTGAGTCAGTTCAGCCAGTTAATGGCGTCGCTGAAAAGTTCGTTTGATACCAAAAAAGAGTTGTTAACCGACCTGCACAAAGAGTTAAGCGATATCGGTGTTCGTGCGGATCTGGGTGCAGAAGAGCGTGCGCGTGCGCGTCGTGATGAACTGCACACGGCATTGAGCAATAACCGTTCACGCCGTAATCAGCTCGAAAAAGCGCTGACCATGTGTGAAGCGGAAATGAGCAACCTGAACCGCAAGCTCAAGCAACTAGAGCGCAGCTATTTCGAAATGCGTGAGCATGTTGTCACCGCGAAAGCAGGCTGGTGTGCCGTGATGCGCATGGTGAAAGAAAACGGCGTAGAGCGTCGTTTGCATCGCCGCGAGTTGGCCTATGTCACCGGCGACGAGCTGCGTTCAATCTCGGATAAAGCGTTGGGCGCATTGCGTCTGGCCGTTGCCGATAACGAACACCTGCGCGACGTATTGCGCATGTCCGAAGATCCGAAACGCCCAGAACGCAAAATTCAGTTCTTTGTCGCGGTTTATCAGCATCTGCGCGAACGTATTCGTCAGGATATTATCCGTACCGATGATCCTGTCGAAGCTATCGAGCAGATGGAAATTGAGCTGAGCCGCCTGACGGAAGAGTTGACCTCTCGTGAGCAAAAACTGGCCATCAGTTCACGCAGTGCGGCGAACATCATTCGCAAGACGATTCAGCGTGAGCAGAACCGTATCCGCATGCTTAACCAAGGGTTGCAAAGCGTCTCCTTTGGCCAGGTAAATAGCGTGCGTTTAAATGTGAATGTGCGTGAAACGCATGCCACATTGCTGAATGTGCTTTCGGAACAACATGAGCAGCATCAGGATCTGTTTAATAGCAATCGCCTGAGCTTCTCGGAAGCATTAGCGAAACTGTATCAACGCCTGAATCCGCAAATTGATATGGGCCAGCGCACCCCACAAACTATTGGTGAAGAGCTGCTCGATTACCGTAACTACCTGGAAATGGAAGTTGAAGTAAACCGTGGTTCAGATGGCTGGTTGCGTGCGGAAAGTGGCGCATTGTCGACCGGTGAAGCTATCGGTACCGGTATGTCAATTCTGGTGATGGTCGTTCAAAGTTGGGAAGAAGAGTCGCGCCGACTGCGTGGTAAAGATATCTCCCCATGCCGTTTACTGTTCCTCGATGAGGCGGCACGACTGGATGCTAAGTCAATTGCTACGCTGTTTGAGCTGTGTGAGCGACTTGAAATGCAACTGATCATTGCAGCGCCAGAGAACATCAGTCCGGAAAAAGGCACCACCTACAAGCTAGTACGTAAGGTTGTTCAGAATCATGAACACGTCCATGTTGTAGGACTCAGGGGCTTTGCACCACCGCTTCCCGAGCCGGTTGCCGGCACAATAGATGCATCATAAAAATCGCGGGCTACGGCCCGCGTTTTCTTTTCTCAGAATTCTTAATCTTTAATTTTATTTACATTTATACGGGCAAATAATATTCGCTGTTTATATACTGATTATCAAAACCCAGCGACAAAAGCTGGGTGATGTAAAAACAGGTATAAACAGGGGGCAAGGGATGTTGCTAACAAAATTGCACGGTTTTAAGCTGTCAGCTCTCGGTTACGGGCTGGCACTGAGTTTCGCTCCACTGTTTATGGCGCAGGCCGATGAGCCAGCGGTCGTTCCTTCTGATAGCTCTGCTGTGAGTATCGAACCAACCAGCTCGCCAGACCAACCACTACCGCAATCTACTGCTACCGCTACCATGGTGGGAGTGTTACCGCTAAATTCTACCGGCATGTCTGCCGCACAAAGCCGTTCTCAGCTCGTGGCGCATTTGCCTGCAGGCTACGCTCCGGTTTATCTGAATGCGCTGTCTGCATTTTATGCAGCCCGCGAGATGAAACCGATGTGGGAGAATCGCGATGCTGTGAAGGCCTTCCAGCAGCAACTTGCCGAAGTTGCCATTTCTGGCATCCAACCACAGTTTACTACCTGGGTAGAGCTGCTTACCGATCCGTCTGTCACGGGGTTATCGCGCGATATTGTATTGTCTGATGCGATGATGGGCTATTTGCAGTTTGTCTATGGCATCCCGACGGAAGGCAATCGCTGGTTGTACAGTGCTAAACCTTACAAGCTGCAAACTCCGCCAATTTCCGTTATCAACCAATGGCAAGTGGCGGTAGATCAAGGGACGCTAGTCAGTTTTGTTGAAACGCTAGCCCCTCAGCATCCGCAATATGCCAAGCTGCACCAGTCGTTGGTGCACTTACTCACTGACTCTCGTCCATGGCCTCAACTGACCAGCGCTGAAACTTTGCGCCCCGGCCAGTGGAGCAATGATGTACCAGCGCTACGGGAAATACTTGCGCGTACCGGCATGTTGCAGGCTGAACCTTCGATTCCGTTACCTGAGCGCGACAATGCTTCTAAGACTGCGGTTGCCGTTAGCCCGTCAGCTATTCAGATAGACGGCGAGCAAACCGTGCAACAGACGCCAGATGCAGTGGCTGGGAAGAAAAAGAAATCAACTCCAGCTGTTCGAAGTGCCTACAGCAAAGAGCTGGTTGAAGGCGTAAAACGTTTCCAGAAATGGCAAGGTTTGGGTGTCGATGGCTCCATCGGGCAATTAACACGCGAATGGCTGAATGTCACACCGCAACAACGTGCGTCGCTGGTTGCATTAAACATTCAACGTTTACGTTTACTGCCGAAAAAACTCGATACCGGCATTATGGTAAATATCCCTAACTATTCTCTGAGCTATTACCTTAACGGCAGTGAAGTATTGGCTTCACGCGTCATCGTTGGACGGCCAGATCGCAAAACGCCAATGATGAGCAGTGCGCTTAATAATGTGGTCGTTAACCCGCCGTGGAATGTTCCACCAACACTTGCACGCAACGATATTTTGCCAAAAGTGCGCCAGGACCCAGGCTATCTCGACCGTCATGGTTACAGCGTGCTACGCGGTTGGAGTAATAATGCAGAAGCAATCGACCCATGGCATGTTGATTGGGAAACTATTACTGCCAGCAACTTGCCTTTCCGCTTCCAGCAAAAACCTGGGGTGCAGAACTCGTTAGGGCGTTACAAGTTTAATATGCCGAGTTCTGACGCTATCTATTTGCATGACACGCCTAACCACACCTTGTTCCAGAAAGATGCGCGAGCGTTGAGTTCGGGCTGTGTACGAGTCAACAAAGCCTCTGAGCTGGCAAGCATGTTGTTGCAAGATGCAGGATGGAACGATGCCCGGATTTCGAGTCAACTGAAAGATGGCAATACTAAATACGTTAACATTCGCCAGACCATCCCGGTGAGTCTCTATTACCTGACTGCTTTTGTCGGTGACGACGGACGCACGCAGTACCGTACAGATATTTACAATTATGATCTTACCGCGCGATCAGGCGCACAAATCCTTTCAAAAGCTGAACTATTAATACGCTAAATGCAGTAATTCTAATGAATTAGCGGTCGTAATAATTGCTGAGCCCTTCCGGGTCCTCTACAGGGCCCGGTTTTACTGGGTTTTGCACGCCTTGACTCGCTTTGTTTTGGCGGTTAAGGTGCCCAGCAGTGCGCCCAAAGTGCATATTATTCGATCGTTTTTTACCTGTAGACCTGGACATCATGGACAAATTTGACGCAAACCGCCGCAAGCTGCTGGCGTTGGGTGGTGTGGCTTTAGGTGCCTCGCTGTTACCAACACAAGCGTTTGCCATGCTATCAACACCGCGCCCACGCATTCTGACTCTTAATAACCTGCATACCGGGGAGTCATTGAAGGCTGAATTTTTCGATGGTAAAGGCTATATTCAGGATGAATTAGCAAGGCTTAATCATTTCTTCCGTGATTATCGCGCAAACAAAATCAAATCCATCGACCCTAAATTGTTTGACCAGCTTTATCGCCTGCAAGGTTTGTTAGGAACCAACAAACCGGTGCAGCTGGTATCTGGTTATCGCTCCCTGGACACGAACAATGAGTTACGTGCCCACAGCCGAGGTGTAGCTAAAAAGAGCTATCACACCAAAGGCCAGGCAATGGATTTCCATATTGAAGGGATTTCGTTAAGCAATGTTCGCAAAGCAGCATTATCTATGCGCGCTGGTGGTGTAGGATACTACCCAAGCAGCAACTTTGTGCATATTGATACCGGGCCACTAAGGCATTGGTAAAACAACGGAATCCGGCGAGCGTTGCCGGTATTGGAGCGTTATGAACTATCACATTATTCCGGTCACCGCATTCGGCCAAAACTGTTCTCTGATTTGGTGCGAAGAAACTCAGCAGGCAGCATTGGTTGACCCAGGCGGTGAAGCCGAAAAGATCAAACAGCAAGTTACTGCGAAAGGCGTGACAATTACGCAGATCCTGTTAACTCATGGCCATCTTGATCATGTTGGAGCGGCTGCTGAACTGGCTGAGCACTATGGTGTTCCTGTGGTTGGGCCGGAAAAAGAAGACGAATTCTGGTTGCAGGGTTTACCCGCGCAAAGCCAAATGTTTGGCCTCGAAGAGTGTTTGCCGCTGACACCAGATCGCTGGCTGAACGAAGGTGACACGGTGTCGGTAGGGAATGTGTCCTTCCAGGTTCTGCATTGCCCGGGCCATACACCTGGTCACGTTGTTTTCTTTGATGCTCAATCCCAGTTACTGATTTCCGGTGATGTGATTTTCAAAGGTGGGGTGGGGCGTAGCGATTTCCCTCAGGGCAATCATGCAGCACTCATCGACTCAATTAAACGTAAGCTATTGCCACTGGGCGATGATGTGACGTTTATTCCGGGTCATGGACCATTGTCGACGCTCGGTTACGAACGCCTGCACAATCCCTTCTTGCAAGACGAATTACCGGTCTGGTAAATCAGGCCGCAGAAATAGAAAGAGCCGCATTGCGCGGTAATGCCGATCAGTTAAGGATCGGTTGACCGATCCAGTGGCTGTGTAAGAATCCGGAAATGCTCACCCGTTTCCGGATTTTTTTATGCATATCGCACAGGCTCTTGATCTCGTTTCACGTTACGACTCTATGCGTAACCCAATGACTTCTCTCGGGGATTTTCTTGACCCGGAGCTTATTTCCCGCTGTCTTGCCGAGTCCGGCACTGTCACTCTGCGTAAGCGCCGTCTGCCGCTGGAAATGATGGTCTGGTGCGTTATCGGTATGGCACTCGAGCGTAAAGAGCCACTTCATCAAATCGTTAACCGGCGGGATATCATGCTGCCGGGTGACCGTCCCTTCGTCGCCCCCAGCGCCGTTATCCAGGCCCGTCAGCGGCTGGGAAGCGAGGTTGTTCGCCAGGTGTTCCTGCAAACTGCACAACTCTGGCATGGTGCCACGACTCATCCCCACTGGTGTGGCCTGACACTGCTGGCCGTGGATGGCGTGGTCTGGCGAACACTGGACACAGCCGAAAACGACGCAGCGTTCCCGCGTCAGACGTATGCCGGTCAGCCCGGACTCTACCCTCAGGTTAAAATGGTCTGCCAGATGGAGCTGACCAGCCATCTGTTAACGGCCGCCGCTTTCGGCACGATGAAGGAAAGTGAATACACGCTGGCAGAGCAGTTGATAAACCAGACCGGTGATAACACTCTGACTCTGCTGGATAAAGGCTATTACTCTCTGGGTCTGCTAAACGCCTGGAGCCAGGCAGGGAAACAACGCCACTGGATGATCCCACTGAGGAAAGGCGCGCAGTACGAGGAAATACAGAAGCTGGGAAAAGGCGACCATCTGGTGAGGCTGAAAACCAGCCCGCAGGCGCGGAAAAAGTGGCCGGCGCTGGGAGAGGAAATGACGGCCCGACTGTTGACGGTCACCCGGAAAGGAAAAGTCAGCCATCTGCTGACCTCGATGACGGATGCGATGCGCTATCCGGGTGGGGAGATGGCGGAGCTGTACAGCCATCAGTGGGAAATCGAGCTGGGTTACCGGGAAATCAAACAGACAATGCAACTGAGCAGGCTGACGCTGCGGAGTAAAAAGCCGGAGCTTGTGGAGCAGGAACTGTGGGGCGTGCTGCTGGCGTATAATCTTGTGCGTTATCAGATGAAAAAAATGGCAGGCAGTCTGAAAGGTTACTGGCCGAATCAGCTGAGATTCTCGGGATCATGCGGAATGGTGATGCGGATGTTGATGACATTGCAGGGTGCGTCACCGGGACGGATCCCTGAACTGATGCGGGACATGGAGAGCATGGCGCAGATGGTAAAGCTGCCGATAAGAAGAGAAAGAGCCTTCCCGAGAGTGGTAAAGGAAAGGCCACGAAAATATGGTAAAGCCTGGAACAAAAATGCCAGTCAGTTGCTTAACTGACTGGCATTACCGCATTGCGCGGCTCTTTTTTTATATATTATGGCTTACAGCACAGCGACAATCGCTTCGCATAGTGGCGCCATGTTGTCTGGAGTCATACCAGCTACGTTTACTCGGCCGGATGCTACTGCATACACACCAAACTCTTCACGTAAACGCAGTACCTGCTCTTTGGTCAGGCCGCTGAACGAGAACATGCCGTTCTGGTTGATGATGAAGCTGAAGTCGCGATTAGCGCCTTTCTCTTGCAGGGTATTTACAAACAGGTGACGCATACGCTGAATACGCTGGCGCATGTCGGACAGCTCTTGTTCCCAAAGAGTACGCAGGGCATCGTTGCTAAGAATCGTTGCTACTACCGATGCACCGTGAGCTGGTGGGTTAGAGTAGTTCGCACGAATCACAGATTTCATCTGACTGAATGCACGGTCAACGGTATCTGCATCAGCAGCAACCAGCGTACACGCACCTACACGCTCATTGTAGAGGCCGAAGTTCTTGGAGTAGGAACTCGCCACAATCAGCTCTTGATGGCTTGCTGCGAAGATACGCAAGCCTTCTGCGTCTTCTTCCAGACCACGGGCAAAGCCCTGGTAGGCGAAATCGAATAGTGGCAACCAGCCTTTGGCCAGAGACATCTCTGCCAGGACTTTCCATTGCTCAGCTGTTGGGTCGATACCGGTCGGGTTATGGCAGCAACCGTGGAACAACACCACGTCGCCAGCTTGTGCAGATTGCAGGCTGTTGACCAGGCCATCGAAATTCAGAGAGTGGTTCTGTGCATCGTAATAATCATACTCGCACACTTCCAGGCCAGCGGAGTTAAAGACGCTTTTATGGTTCGGCCAGCTTGGATTGCTCACCCACACACGTTTGGTTGTGGTGTTTTTAGCGAGGAAGTCAGCGGCAACACGCAGCGCGCCAGTACCACCCGGGGTTTGTGCTGTGCGAGCGCGTTTGTTAGCACTCAGAGCATTGTTTTTCCCGAACAGCAATTCCTGGGTGCAGCTACCAAACTCTGGAATACCGTCGATGCCGAGGTAGTTCTTGGTGTTCTCATTTTCCAGCAGATACTGCTCCGCCTTCTTAACACAGGTCAAAACCGGAGTTTTACCCGTTTCATCCTTATAAACACCAATGCCGAGATTAATTTTAGTCGGACGGTCATCGGCGCGAAACAGATCGGCTAAACCAAGAATTGGATCAGCTGGAGCAGCGGTAATGTTCTCAAACATGACGGGTTTCCATTGTGATATCGAGGGAGTAACGCTCTCAGGTTAACTGCTGTTTTAGCAAATGCCAACCGTTTGCAACAAAAAGAAACAGCCCCCGTCACAAGATAAGTTTTTCTACTTTTCAGGCATAAAAAAACAGGACCGAAGCCCTGTTTTTAAATCATCCTTGCAACAAAGTTGCTGGATAATTAGAACTGGTAAACGATACCAACAGTGGTCTGGTCATCAGTTTCTTGACCAGTCGCTTGTGCGTAGCTGTTGTCGTCCAGCAGGTTAAATTTGTATGCCGCGTAAACGTTCATGTTTTTGTTGAAGTAGTACCAGGTACCGACTTCGACATATTTAACCAGGTCAGCATCGCCGCCTGCAAAGCCTTTACGACCAACAAGGTCCTTACCTTTAGACTGCACGTAACCCACGGATGGACGCAGACCGAAATCGAATTGGTACTGAACAACCGCTTCGAAGTTCTGAGTTTTGTTAGCGAAGTTTGCATCTGGTTCACGAGTCATGTTCTGCGTTTCTGCATACATAACTGCTGCGTACACGTTGTTTGCATCGTATTTAGCAGAAGTAGACCATGCTTCAGCTTGATCACCACTTGCGCCGCCGTTATAGCGAACACCCGCTGGAGTTGATGCTGTTTCTGCATTCTTCTGTGCATCGGTACGGTCAGAGTTTGCATAACCCGCAGCTACGCTGAAGCCTTCTGCAAAGTCATAAGTTACAGCAGTGCTGTAGCCTTCGCCGTTAGCTTTAGCGCCGTTACCACTCAGGCTAGCTGAGATTGGGGTACCAGTAGTGTCGTCATAGTTAACGGTAACTGGACTGTTACGATCGTTTTTACCCTGGTATTGCAGAGCAAAGTTCAGACCGTCAACCAGACCGAAGAAGTTGCTGTTACGGTAAGTCAGAACACCATTAGTACGGCCAGTCATGAAGTTGTCGGTAGCAGCCCATGAATCGCCACCCCAAACAACGAACATATCGGTGTAAGCCGCTACGTCGTAGATTGCGCCATAGTTACGGCCGTAATCCAGGGAACCTGCATCACCAAATTTCAGACCAGCAAATGCCAGACGAGTATTTTGGCTCTGAGCGCCTTCCGGGTTGGAAGCGGTCATGTTGTATTCCCACTGACCGTAACCAATCATCTGGTCATTGATCTGGGTTTCACCCTTGAAGCCAATACGAGCATAGGTAGAGTCAGCGTTTGTGCTGTGACCGTTAGTCGTCCAGCCATGCTCACCAACAGCCTTACCATAGAAGTCCAGTTTGTTGCCGTTTTTGTTGTAGATTTCTGCAGCGTTAGCTGCACCGGCTACCAGCAGAGCAGGGATTAACACTGCCAGAATATTGCGCTTCATCATTATTTATTACCCTCATTAGGTTTTTTTGTAACACCTGCCACTGCCGTCAATAATTCTATACGGAACTATTGATGAGAGTTTGGTGTCTTTCTGTATCTGTCAGGCATCTTTCCATCCATGAAACCGTTTCGCTAGCCTGAAAGTGCTACAAACATCGAGAGTGAGTTACAAGAAGAAACTATGTGTAACTAAATGTGTATTTTATGGAACTTTGTGAACTAACTCAAACTTCTTAGCCGCTTCGTATAAAATTCGACCTTTCCATTCCTATATATATGAATTACTTATGTTTAATCCGTATAAGAAGAGGCTTAGTGAATTCTTCGCTTACATTTGCACATTTCTTGAGTGTTTTTTGGATGTCCAGACATCTGTGTGAATTTTGGCCGAATGTGCTAAGTCAAACACCAGAATGAGGATGCAAGCGGAAAGTAAGGTTATTTTGTGTTTGTCTGTTTCATGGACACAATTGGTAACCGGCAAGTTGCAGGAAGGGGTTGAAATTGACGTTTGTTTAACTTTCGTTGAAGAAAAAAGACGTTTGTACGACAGGCAGAAAAAAGGCCAGCAATGCTGGCCTTTGAAAAACGACGACTTAGAAGCTTGCGTTACGCGGTGTACGTGGGAATGGAATCACGTCACGAACGTTCTGAACACCGGTTACATAGGCAATCAGACGCTCAAAACCAAGACCGAAGCCCGAATGTGGAACGGTGCCGTAACGACGCAGGTCGCGGTACCACCAGTAGTCTTCTTTATTCAGACCCATCTCAGCCATGCGCGCATCCAGCACATCCAGGCGCTCTTCACGCTGAGAACCACCGATGATCTCACCGATGCCCGGCGCTAACACGTCCATTGCGGCAACGGTTTTACCGTCTTCGTTAAGGCGCATATAGAACGCTTTAATATCTTTCGGGTAATTCTTCACAACTACCGGTGCTTTGAAGTGTTGCTCAGCAAGGTAACGTTCATGCTCAGAAGAAAGGTCAACGCCCCAGTAAACTGGGTTTTCGAATTTCTGGCCACAATTCTCGAGAATTGTAACAGCGTCGGTGTAGTCAACCTGAGCGAAATCAGCATCAATGAAACGCTGTAAACGTGCGACTGCATCTTTGTCAACGCGCTCTGCGAAGAACTCCATGTCATCCATGCGCTCATCAAGCACCGCTTTGAAGACATATTTCAGCATCGCTTCTGCCAGACCTGCTACGTCGTCCAGATTTGCGAAAGCGACTTCCGGTTCTAACATCCAGAACTCAGCCAGGTGACGGCTGGTGTTAGAGTTTTCAGCACGGAAGGTTGGGCCGAAGGTATAAACCTTGGACAACGCGCACGCATAGGTTTCACCGTTCAACTGACCCGATACGGTCAGGAACGCTTCTTTGCCAAAGAAGTCTTTATCGAAATCGACTTTGCCAGCGTCGTTACGTGGCAGATTTTCCATATCCAGCGTAGACACGCGGAACATCTCGCCTGCGCCTTCGGTGTCTGAGGCAGTAATCAGTGGTGTAGAAACCCAAAAATAACCTTGCTCATGGAAGAAGCGATGCAGCGCCTGGGCCAGTGTATGACGAACGCGTGCAACAGCGCCGATCATGTTGGTACGCGGACGCAAGTGAGCAACTTCACGCAGATACTCAATGCTGTGGCGTTTAGCCGCCATCGGGTAAGTATCAGGATCATCAACCCAACCAGTCACTTCAACTTCAGTGGCCTGGATTTCAAAGCTCTGGCCCTGACCGAGAGACTCTACAACTTTACCTGTGACAACGACTGAACAGCCAGTGGTCAGGCGCAGTACGTCTTCATTGTAATTAGGCAGAGTATTATTAATGACGGCCTGTACAGGAGAGAAGCAGGAACCGTCATAGACGGCGAGGAAGGAGATACCAGCTTTTGAATCTCTACGAGTACGCACCCATCCGCGCACGGTGACTTCTTGGTCAACGGCTACACGGCCCTGGAGTACGTCGGCTACAGGCACAACGCTCATATTTTTCTCTCTATTAATTGGTCAATGACAAAAATAAATTACCCACAATGGGGGGTTATCTATGTTACCTGTCGCGAGCAATCAGACAAGTAGAAAAATCATCAGGGAGCAAGAAATACAATAAAGAAGGGGGCGTGGGGGGATAAATAGGAAAACTCATGGGCTCAATGAATATCACCCATGAGTTTATCTGAATCAGCTGGCTTTCTTAACCTGTGGCAAATCGAAGGCTTTACGCAATGCGCGGACGAACGCTTTATCGTGGCAAATCGTTTTGCCCGGGCTGTCAGAAAGTTTCGCCACCGGCTTGCCGTTACACTCTACCAGCTTGATAACAATATTCAGCGGTTTCACATGTGGAATATCGCAGGTCAGGCGAGTACCGATACCAAAACTTAAATTGATGCGCGCTGCGAAGTGGCGATACAACTCAATAGCTTTTGGCAAATCCAAATTATCAGAGAACACCAATACTTTGGTTTTTGGATCAATGCCAAGCTTCTGATAATGAGCGATAGCTTTTTCGCCCCATTCGACTGGATCCCCTGAATCATGGCGCAATCCCTGGTATTGGCTGGCAAACGAGAGGTCAAAATCGCGCAAGAAGGCATCCATAGTGATGCAATCCGTTAATGCGATACCGAGTTTGTCAGGATACTCGTCAAGCCATGCCTGGAGTGCTGCACGTTGGCTGTTCGCCAGTGTAGGGCTGATTTGCTGATGTGCCTGGAACCATTCGTGGGCCTGAGTGCCCATTGGGGTTAAATTCAGTCGATGCGCCAGGTCGTAATTACTGGTACCGACAAACCACGTTTCTTGTTGCAGGCGGCTGACAATCGCCTCCTGAACTTCACGGGAGAAACGGCGGCGGGTACCAAAATCCATCAGACGGAATTTGGAAAGGTCGGTGTCTGCTGTCAGTTCTTTGAATTGAACCAGCTTACTTTCCAGACTCTCCAGCGCCATTTGCGGCGTGACGCCGGGTGAACGATGCTGATGCACCACTTCACTGATCACGGCCAGCAGCGGCACTTCCCACATAATCACTTCCAGCCAGGTGCCGGTCAGACGAATGTCTAAATGACCATTGTTATTGCGGATATGGACTGTCGAGGGGTCGTAGCGAAAAGTACGCAGCCACGCGAGATAATCTGCTTTAAAGAACGGCAGACTTTCCAGGAAGGTAAATTCCTCGTCGCTCAGCGCGAGGTGCTGCATTAAATCAACCTGTTCACGGATGTCATCTGCATAAATGCCCAGCAGATCGTCACCGCGGCAACGGAACTCGGCCGCGACGCTCACGTCGTGATAACGGTGGAAAACCGCCTGCTGCATATGAAGCTTATAGGCGTCAGTATCCAGAAGCGTTTGCAAAATCGGGGAAGCGTATCGTGTCATGGCGCGTTGCAGCATCCTCTCACAGGAGCGTTTCCATAAGGGCTAAGCAGATAAAAGACGCAGGAGTATACCCTGATTATCTGTTTATTAAACCTGGATCACAACACACGAACCGATCCGGGTCGATGGCAATTCGTGCCGCTTGTTATATAAATGTAGCAATATGCGCCAGATGCCCAGAAAAGTTGATGATTCTGCGTGGCAACATTAGAGCAACAGGAATAGACTGAACCCCGAAAACTTACGGAAGATATATAAGGTTTTTTATGACACAACAGCCACAAGCCAAATATCGCCACGACTACCGTGCGCCGGATTACACGATTACCGATATCGATTTGACCTTTGACCTTGATGCCACAAAAACCCTGGTCACTGCTATTAGCCAGATTACCCGCCAGGGCTCGGCGAATGCGCCACTGCGTCTTGATGGCGAAGACCTGACGCTGGTTTCAATTTCGGTCAACGGTGCTGCCTGGGAAGATTATCGCCAGGAAGATGGCGCATTGATTATTGAATCGCTGCCAGAAGCCTTCACGCTGACCATCGCTAATGAAATCAGCCCGGCAACTAATACCGCGCTCGAAGGGCTTTATCTTTCAGGCGATGCGCTTTGCACTCAGTGTGAAGCTGAAGGTTTCCGCCACATTACCTGGTATCTCGACCGACCAGACGTTCTGGCGCGCTTCACCACCAAAATCATTGCCGATAAATCCAAATATCCTTTCCTGTTATCTAACGGCAACCGCATTGCCGAAGGAGAACTGGATAACGGCCGTCATTGGGTTCAGTGGCAAGACCCGTTCCCGAAACCGTGCTACCTGTTTGCGCTGGTGGCGGGTGATTTCGACGTCCTGCGCGATACGTTTAAAACGCGTTCTGGCCGTGATGTGGCGCTGGAGCTGTTCGTCGACCGCGGCAATCTCGACCGCGCAGGCTGGGCGATGACCTCTTTGAAAGCGTCGATGAAATGGGATGAAACCCGCTTCGGCCTGGAATACGACCTCGACATCTATATGATTGTCGCCGTCGACTTCTTCAATATGGGGGCGATGGAGAACAAAGGGCTTAACGTCTTTAACTCCAAATATGTGCTGGCCCGTGCGGAAACCGCGACAGACAAAGACTACCTCGATATCGAAGCCGTCATCGGCCACGAATATTTCCACAACTGGACCGGCAACCGCGTGACTTGTCGTGATTGGTTCCAGTTAAGCCTCAAAGAAGGGCTGACTGTTTTCCGCGATCAGGAATTCAGCTCTGACCTCGGTTCACGTGCAGTTAACCGCATTCAGAATGTGCGGACCATGCGTGCTGCGCAGTTCGCTGAAGACGCAAGCCCGATGGCGCATCCGATTCGCCCGGACAAAGTCATTGAAATGAACAACTTCTACACCCTGACGGTGTATGAGAAGGGTTCAGAAGTTATCCGTATGCTGCACACTTTGCTGGGTGAAGAGAACTTCCAGAAAGGGATGCTACTTTACTTTGAGCGCCATGACGGCAGCGCGGCAACGTGTGATGATTTCGTGCAGGCGATGGAAGATGCGTCGAACGTTGACCTGTCCCATTTCCGTCGCTGGTACAGCCAGGCAGGTACGCCTGTAGTCACCGTGCGTGATGACTACGACCCGGAAAAAGAGCTGTACACGCTGACTATCAGCCAGCACACGCCGCCAACCTCCGAGCAGCAGGAAAAGCACCCGTTACATATTCCGTTCGACATCGAACTGTATGACAACGAAGGCAAAGTGATTCCGTTGCAGAAAAATGGTCATCCGATTCATCACGTGTTGAATGTGACCCAGGCAGAGCAGACATTTGTTTTCGATAACGTCTATTTCCAGCCTGTTCCGTCTTTGCTGCGTGAGTTTTCAGCGCCAGTGAAACTGGAATACAAATGGAGCGACCAGCAGCTGACGTTCCTGATGCGTCACGCGCGTAACGATTTCTCGCGTTGGGATGCGGCACAAAGTCTGCTGGCAACTTACATCAAGCTGAACGTCAACCGCAGCCAACAGGGCCAGCCGTTGTCGCTGCCGCTGCATGTTGCTGATGCGTTCCGTGCAATTTTGTTGGATGAGAAAATTGACCCGGCACTGGCGGCAGAAATTCTGACGCTGCCATCGCAGAACGAAATCGCCGAGCTGTTCCAGAAAATCGATCCACAGGCAATTGCTGCAGTGCATGAAGCACTGACTCGTACTTTGGCAAACGAGCTGGCTGATGAGTTCCTGGCGGTTTACAACGCCAACAAACTCGATGCTTATCGCGTCGAGCATGCGGATATCGGCAAACGCGCGCTGCGTAATACTTGCCTGCGTTATCTGGCCTTTGGCGAGAAGCAGCTTGCTGAGCAACTGGTGCGTAACCAGTTCGAAAGCGCTGATAACATGACGGACTCTATTGCCGCTTTATCTGCGTCAGTTGCTGCGCAATTGCCGTGCCGTGCAGAACTGCTGGCCGCGTTTGATGAGAAATGGCATCAGGACGGTCTGGTTATGGATAAATGGTTTGTGTTGCAAGCGACAAGTCCTGCGGCTGACACGCTGAGCAAAGTGCGTGAATTGCTAAACCACCGTTCATTCAGCATGGGTAACCCGAACCGCGTGCGCTCGCTGATTGGTGCTTTTGCCTCGGCTAACCCGTCTGCATTCCACGCGCTTGATGGTAGCGGTTATCAGTTTATGGTGGAAATGCTCAGCGAGCTGAACCACCGCAACCCGCAGGTGGCGTCGCGTCTGATTGAGCCGTTGATTCGCCTCAAACGCTATGACGAGAAACGTCAGGGCATGATGCGTGCAGCGCTGGAACAGCTGAAAGGGCTGGAGAATTTGTCGGGCGATTTGTTCGAGAAGATTTCTAAAGCGCTAGCTTAATATCGCTTTTATAAGGTGGATGTCGCTTACCGCTAATCCACCCTACAAAAGTTTGACCAGGTCGGATTAGCGTAAGCGACATCCGACATAATTTAACCGGTGCGCACCACGCGTGCCGGTTCTTCTATAACCTGCCGTTTCATCACTCGCTCTAACACCTGAGATTCCAGTTCAGCCAGCCGGACAGAGCCGAGCTTACGGGGACGTGGCAAATCAACCGTCAGATCCAAACCGATCTTTCCTTCTTCAATCAGTAACACTCGATCTGCCATCGCAACGGCTTCGCTAACATCGTGCGTCACCAGCAATACCGTAAACCCATGTTCCTGCCACAAAGAGACAATCAACTCCTGCATTTCGATACGCGTCAGGGCATCCAGTGCACCCAACGGTTCATCCAGCAATAACAAGCGTGGGCGATGAATCAGCGCTCGAGCCAACGCCACGCGTTGTTTCTGGCCGCCGGACAGGGCAGCCGGCCACTCGGTAGCGCGATTGGCAAGCCCAACCGCTTCCAGCGCTTTCATCGCCGATTCTTTCCAGTTCCCTTTCAGCCCCAGGCCAACATTGTTAATCACCGATTTCCACGGCAGCAGGCGAGCATCCTGGAACATTAAGCGTGTTTCATCCTGGCTCTCGCGCAGTGGTGCGTTTCCGGCAATCAGCGAGCCACCGTTGGCATTTTCCAACCCCGCCAACAAACGTAGCAAGGTACTTTTACCGCCGCCGCTGCGCCCGACTACCGCAACAAATTGTCCGGCAGGAATATGCAATTCCAGCTCATCAAGAATCGTTTTATTACCGTAGCGTTTGGTTACGCTGTTAAGGAGCAGGGGAGTCCCCTGGTTTAAGCGAGCGGTATTCATGCATTCTCCTCCTGCAACTGATAAGCCGGATGCCAGCGCAGCCAGACACGTTCGAGTAATTGCGCGCTGATGTCAGCGAGTTTGCCGAGCAGGGCGTAAAGAATGATGGCGACCACCACCACATCGGTTTGCAGGAATTCGCGGGCGTTCATTGCCAGATAGCCAATTCCTGAGTTAGCAGAAATGGTTTCTGCCACGATTAAGGTCAACCACATCAGGCCTAAGGCGAAGCGAATTCCGACCATAATCGAAGGAAGTGCACCGGGCAGAATCACCTGCGCGAACAGGCTAAAGCCTGACAACCCATAGCTGCGGGCCATCTCCAACAAACCCTGGTCGATATTACGGATGCCATGCCAGGTATTGATATAAATAGGGAACAGCGTACCGAGTGCGACGAGGAAAATCTTCGCGGATTCATCGATACCGAACCACAAAATCACCAACGGAATCAGCGCCAGGTGCGGAACGTTACGCAGCATCTGAATCGAACTGTCCAGCAGGCGCTCTCCCCAGCGAGACAGGCCGCTTATCAATCCGAGCACTAACCCCAGAGAACCGCCAATGCTAAAACCAATCACCGCACGCCATGAGCTGATAGCCAGGTGCTGCCATAATTCACCGCTGGCTGAGAGATTCCAGAATGCAATCACCACCCCTTCAGGAGAAGGGAGGATTCGCGACGAGAGCCAGCCTGCGCTCGAAGAGAGTTGCCAGATTGCGATAACCGCAACCGGCAAAAACCACGGTGCCAGCCTCAGTAACAGTTTGTGCGTTGAAGGGGTCATTGGCGGCTCCTTAGCTTTGCGCCACTTTGCGCGGGATAAAGTCATTGGCTACCACTTCGCCCCTTTCATGAACCAGGCGCGGCTGTGGAATTTGTGGAATCGCGACATCAAGATGCGGGAACAGCAACTCCCCAACTCGATAAGCCTCTTCCAGATGCGGGTATCCCGAAAGAATAAAACTGTCGATACCAAGCGCTGCGTATTCGTTGATGCGCTCCGCAACAGTTGGGCCATCACCTACCAACGCAGTACCCGCACCGCCACGCACCAGGCCAACGCCCGCCCACAGGTTCGGGCTAATTTCCAGGTTGTCACGTTTGCCGCCGTGCAACGCCGCCATGCGGTGCTGCCCGACGGAATCGGTGCGCGCAAATGCGGCCTGCGCTTTGGCGATGGTTTCATCATCAAGCTGAGAAATCAGGCGATTAGCGGCATCCCATGCTTCTTCGTTGGTTTCGCGCACTATCACATGCAAGCGAATGCCGAAACGTACCGTGCGGCCATGAGCTGCGGCTTTGGCGCGAACTTGCTCGATCTTCTCTTTGACTAAATGCGGCGGTTCGCCCCAGGTGAGATAAAGATCAACCTGTTCAGCGGCCAGATCCTGCGCTACATCCGAGGAGCCACCAAAGTAGAGCGGTGGACGCGGTTGTTGAACTGGCGCGAACAGCAGTTTTGCGCCCTTAACCTTAATGTGTTTGCCATCGAAATCGACGGTTTCACCTTCCAGCACGCGACGCCAGACGTGGGTAAATTCCGATGACGCTTCATAACGTTCTGCATGATTCAGGAACACGCCGTCAGCCGCTAACTCTTCAGGATCGCTGCCGGTTACCAGGTTAAACAAAGCACGCCCGTTTGAAAGTCGGTCGAGCGTAGCCGCCTGACGAGCCGCTACGGTAGGGGAAGTCACGCTCGGGCGCAGCGCCACCAGGAATTTCAAACGCTGCGTCACCGGTATCATAGATGCGGCAACCAGCCAGGCATCTTCGCAAGAACGGCCCGTTGGGATCAGTACGCCAGTAAAACCGAGTCTGTCAGCAGCCTGAGCAATCTGTTGCAGATAACCGTGATCAACCGGGCGTGCTGCATCGTTGCTGCCTAAGTAGTGGCCATCGCCATGGGTAGGTAAGAACCAGAACATATTTAAACTCATGACTTGTTTCCTTGTGTTGAGGGCTGCCAGATTCGTGTACGAATATCGACTTTCTTAGGCACTAAGTGGTTGTCATAAAACAGATCTGCGGTTTGCTGTTGTTTTTTCGCAGTCTCGGCGCTGACTGGTGTAATCACCGTTGGTGGGCGATGATCGAAATAGGTGGCAATCACTTTTTCCGGTAGCCCCATGGTTTTTGCCAGCAGCGCGACGCTTGCATCACGTTGGCTACGGGTTAACGCATCGGCGTCGCTAAATGTTTTCAGAACCTGTTGCAGGAACGGACCGTTTTGTTCGGCATAAGGGCGTGAAGCAAGATAGAAAGAACCCGTCTGATTCAGCTCGCTGCCGTCGGTTAACACGCGCACACCGCCGTTTAACAAGGCCGCAGAATAGTACGGGTCCCAAATCGCCCAGGCATCAACGTTGCCCTGTTGGAATGCAGCACGCGCATCTGCTGGCGTTAAATAAGCAGGCTGGACATCGGTAAATTTCAGCCCAGCTTTTTGCAGCGCTCGTAGTACCAGGTTGTGGGAACTGGAACCTTTCTGGAAAGCAATTTTATGCCCTTTAAGATCCGCCACGGTTTTTATTGGGCTGTTTTCCGGTACCAGAATCACTTCGGCTTTTGGTTTTGCAGGCTCAGACCCGACATACACAAGATCAGCGCCCGCGGCCTGCGCGAATATTGGCGGAATATCACCGGTGCTGCCAAGATCGATACTGCCGATGTTCAGCGCTTCGAGCATTTGCGGGCCCGCCGGGAATTCAATCCACTGGAATTTTGTGTTTGGATACTCTTTTTCCAGCAGCTGGTGGCTTTTCGCCAGCACCATGCTGACCGAGCCTTTTTGATAACCAATGCGTAGCTGCTCAGGACCAGTTTCAGCCGCGTGAAGTGTAGCGCTCAGGCTTAATGTTCCTGCGAGTGCAAGCCAGGGCGCGGTTCGTTTCAGAAAGTTAAACATGAGCAACTCCTTGCGTTTTAAAAGGGGAGGAGACAATGAAATCCCGGCGGTGCAGAGCCTGCCAGAAGGTTTCCAGCGAGTTATCGAGGCGTTGTTGTAAGTTGTTGCTGAACACTGGTTTGTGCTGGTAATCCGCTATCTGGCTGTCATCAGCAAACACGCCATGTAGGATTTCCTGTGCTTTTAGCGCATTAAGGACAGGCTTTAGTGCGTAATCGACTGCCAGCATGTGCGCGACCGTACCGCCAGTGGCTAAAGGCAGAACGACTTTCTTATCCAGTGCGCGCTCAGGAAGCAGGTCGAGCAGCGTTTTCAGCGCGCCAGAAAATGAAGCTTTATAAACAGGTGTTGCGATGATCACGCCATCGGCCTGCTGCAATTGCTCAATGAGCGCTAAAAGAGCGGGGCTATCGAAACGTGCGTACAGCAAATCTTCAGGCGCGAAATTCTGTAGATGCCAGTGACACACCTCGATATCCAGAGCGCTCAGTTTTTCGCGGGCATATTCCAGCAGTGCACTAGAACGGGATGGGAAGCGCGGGCTTCCAGCAAGGGTAATCACACGCATATTGTTTCCTTATAACTAATTGTTTGCTTTTAGATAACATTGATAACAATTGAGTGTGATATTCGCGCAGAACTCTTATTCCACTAAATGATTTATCTGGAAAACAATTGCTAAAAAACGCATAACAACAAGGAGGGAGGGAAACGATTGCGCTGATTCAGCCTTTTTTGTCACAGGTCAATTCCATTCAATGACGTTATCGACGATAATACCGCCCCGGTTTGCATACCGGGAATCCAGGAGAGTTCATGTACTACCCCTTCGTTCGTAAAGCCCTATTCAAGCTCGATCCAGAGCGCGCTCATGAAGTGACATTCCAGCAATTGCGTCGTGTATCAGGTACACCTCTCGAATGGCTGGTACGGCAAAACGTGCCGTCGAAACCTGTCACTTGTATGGGATTGACCTTTAAGAACCCATTAGGCCTGGCTGCAGGTCTGGACAAAAATGGTGAGTGCATTGATGCGTTGGGTGCAATGGGCTTTGGCTCCATTGAAATTGGCACGGTAACGCCTCGCCCACAGCCTGGTAATGACAAGCCAAGGATCTTTCGTCTGGTAGAGGCTGAAGGATTAATTAACCGTATGGGTTTCAATAACCACGGTGTTGATAACTTGGTTGAGAATGTCAAAAAATCCCATTTTGACGGGGTACTTGGCATCAATATTGGTAAGAATAAAGACACTCCAGTTGAACAAGGGAAAGATGACTATTTGATCTGCATGGATAAAATTTATCCTTACGCGGGTTATATAGCGATTAATATTTCATCACCAAATACCCCTGGATTACGCACGTTGCAATACGGCGATGCGCTGGATGATCTGTTATCTGCAATCAAAAATAAGCAGCAAGCGCTTCAGGAATTGCATCATAAATATGTACCTGTGGCGGTGAAAATCGCACCAGATCTTTCTGAAGAAGAATTGATCCAGGTAGCTGATAGTTTGGTACGCCATAATATTGATGGGGTAATTGCGACCAATACGACATTGGATCGCAGCCTGGTGCAGGGTATGAAATATTGCGATGAAATGGGTGGCTTAAGTGGTCGTCCGGTTCAGTTAAAAAGCACAGAAATTATTCGCCGCTTGTCGCAAGAATTAAATGGTCGTCTGCCGATTATTGGCGTAGGCGGTATTGATTCGGTGATTGCTGCTCGTGAGAAAATGGCAGCGGGTGCTTCTTTAGTACAAATATATTCCGGCTTCATATTTAAAGGCCCACCTCTGATTAAAGAAATCATTTCAGGTTTGTAATCTCTGAATGTTTTACTTTCGGACAACCGGGGCTTTATTTTGAGTCCCGGTTGTTTTATATTCCATCACTGTTGCTAATTTGAACATATTGGTCTTTTATTAATGTGTTCATTTACGAAGCGGTGATAAGGATATTTCTAATCGCAGGTATATGGGGATAAGGGCAAATAATTATGCGGATTAAACCGGACGATAATTGGCGTTGGTATTATGATGAGGAGCATGATCGTATGATGCTCGATTTAGCCAATGGTATGCTTTTCCGTTCCCGTTTTCCTCGTAAAATGCTTACTCCTGATGCCTTTGAAAACACAGGTTTTTGTGTTGATGATGCAGCTCTATTTTTCTCTTTTGAAGAAAAATGTCGTGATCTCGTATTAAGCAAAGAGCAGCGCGCTGAACTGGTATTAAATGCACTCGTAGCGATTCGTTATCTCAAGCCGCAGATGCCAAAAAGCTGGCACTTTCTCTCTCATGGGGAATGCTGGCAGCCAATACCGGGCGATGCAGCCTGTGTGTGGTTAAGCGACGATATGCAGCAGGTGAATCTGCTGGTGGTAGAAACGGGTGACAACGCCGCACTGTGTTTATTAGCGCAACCAGGCTTGCAACTTGCTGGCCGTACCATGCAGCTCGGTGATGCGATTAAAGTGATGAATGACAGATTAAGGCCGCAACCAACAAGTCACGCCCTTAACCTTGATCAGGCAGTTTAATTTCCCGCTAACTCTACATCTCCTGCAGGAATACAACTACAGCAAAGGATTGTGCCATCATCATTGATAGCATTTTTCTTCAACGCTTTGACTTCCCCACTGACTAACTTTATCCGGCAGCTGCCACAAATCCCGGCCCGACAAGAATAGGGCACGCGAATTCCTTGTTGTTCGAGTTGTTCCAGTAAAATTTGTTGGTTGTTACCGCGAAATTGTTGACCCTGCCAGTCAATCGCCACCAAACTTTCTTGCTGCTCGAAAGGCTCAAGAGTTTCTTCGGTCGCTCCTGCGCCATAAACTTTCGCAGGTTTAGTCGCCAGTACTTCGAGTTCATCACCCACACGAATCACACCGCTATTGCGGGCAATCAGATTTTGGCCAAAATCGACATCACCATTGTCCAGTGCGGTACGGAATTTTTGTAACGTTGCCAGCGGCTCGCCACTCGGATGTTTGCGGCCACGCTCCGGGCTGACGGTGGTGAAAATACAGCGGCTACATGGTTTTGCTACATCAAAGGTGACGCCGCCAATCCGTACTACTTGCCAGCTATCTTCGTCCCAGGCTTGTGCGCCGGTGACCACAATATTCGGGCGAAATTGCGTCATTTTTACACTCGCTGGGCAGCGATTTTGCAAATCGCGCAGCGATGCTTCATTAGCCAGCAAGAATGGGAAACCGTCGGCAAAAGAGAGTGGTACCTCTTCATGGCGTTTAACGCGACGCGTTAAATTTTCACCCAGCCAGCGCAACTGTACCGGGCGTGAGAAAAAACCGCTTAGCCATTGGTTAATGTCATCTGGCGCAATTTGGGCGGTGAAATGGTTTCCCCAGACTTCCGTTGGCGCAGCCTCAGGCCGGAAATCGCTAAAGCGTATTGTGGCGGAACTGCCGTCTGGCGCACTCAAAAATAGACCATCGTGAATAATGGCCGGAGTAAATAGCACCATCTGCGGGAACTGACGTGCGGTAATAAAAGTGCCGTCAGGTTCTGTCACCATAAAGATGCGGTCAAAAGCTAAGCCGCTGGTTGTTGCCTGTGCATGGGAGAGCGCAAGGCCGCGCATCGATTTCACCGGGTGAATATAAAGCTGGGATAGGGTGATCATGATACGCACGCGCTCCTTGCATAAATGAAGAAAAAGAGAATATAAGAGGCCAACTTTATGACATGCGTGGCGGATTGGCTATAATGCGCCACAATTTTCTTTTTATACCTGATTAAGTGACGATATGAATTCTCTGTTTGCCAGTACGGCGCGTGGGCTTGAAGAGCTATTAAAAACTGAACTGGAGGGCCTTGGTGCGCAAGCATGCCAGGTGGTTCAGGGCGGCGTACATTACCAGGGGGACTCACGTCTGCTCTATCAAAGCTTGATGTGGAGCCGCCTTGCGTCCCGCATTTTGCTGCCATTAAATGAATGCAGTGTTTATAGCGACCTGGATTTATATCTGGGCGTACAGACCATCGACTGGCCTGCATTGTTTGGCTCGGATGCCACATTTGCAGTGCATTTCAGTGGCCTGAATGACGTCATCCGTAACAGTCAATATGGCGCGTTAAAAGTGAAGGATGCGATTGTTGACTCCTTCACGCGTAAAAACTTGCCGCGTCCGAACGTTGAACGTGAACAGCCAGATCTGCGCATTAACGTTAGGCTGAACAAAGATACCGCCAGCATCGCGCTGGATTTAAGCGGCGAAGGTCTACATCAGCGCGGTTACCGCGATAGCACTGGTGCTGCTCCTATTAAAGAAACGCTGGCCTCGGCCATTGTGATGCGTTCTGGCTGGCAGCCGGGTACTCCGCTGCTCGATCCAATGTGCGGTTCCGGCACGCTGTTGATTGAAGCTGCGATGATCGCCACCGATCGTGCGCCTGGTTTACATCGCAAACATTGGGGCTTCCTTGGTTGGGCGAACCATGATTTCGATCTGTGGAAAGAGATCACCACCGAAGCGCAGGTTCGTGCACGTAAAGGTCTCGGCGAATACACTTCGCGTTTCTATGGTTCGGATAACGACTCACGCGTGATTGAACGCGCCCGCGCCAACACCCGTCGTGCGGGTCTGGGCGATATCATCAGCTACGAAGTCAAAGACGTGGCTAAATTGACCAATCCGCTGCCGGAAGGCCCGGTTGGTACGGTGGTCAGTAACCCGCCATACGGCGAGCGTCTGGATAGCGAACCTGCGTTGATTGCGTTGCACAGCCTGCTTGGCCGCAATATGAAAAACCATTTTGGCGGCTGGAATTTGTCGCTGTTTAGTGCATCTCCGGATTTGCTAAGCTGCCTGCAACTGCGCGCCGAACGCCAGTTTAAAGCGAAGAACGGCCCGCTGGATTGTGTGCAGAAAAACTATCAATTATCTGCCACCAGCACGGGTGCGCAATCAGGTCAGATCGCTGACGATTACGCGAACCGCCTGCGCAAAAATATCAAAAAACTCGATAAATGGGCGCGGCAGGAAGGCATCGAATGCTACCGAATTTACGATGCCGATTTGCCAGACTATAACGTTGCTGTTGACCGCTACGGCGAGTGGGTTGTGGTCCAGGAATATGCGCCGCCGAAAACGGTTGATGCTAATAAAGCACGTCAGCGTCTGTTTGATGTGATCGCTGCAACAATGTCTGTACTGGAATTACCATCCAACCGTCTGATTCTGAAAACCCGTGAGCGTCAGAAAGGGAAAAGCCAGTATCAGAAAATGGATGAGAAGGGCGACTTCATGGAAGTGAGCGAATATAACGCTCGTCTGTGGGTCAACCTGACTGACTATCTTGATACCGGTTTGTTCCTCGACCACCGTATCGCGCGCCAAATGCTGGGCAAAATGAGCAAAGGGAAAGATTTCCTTAATCTGTTTGCTTATACCGGCAGCGCGACAGTTCACGCAGGGTTAGGTGGCGCTAAAACGACGACCACCGTTGATATGTCTCGTACTTACCTTGAGTGGGCTGAGCGTAACTTGCGTCTTAACGGCTTGAGTGGCCGTGCACACCGCTTGGTTCAGGCTGATTGCCTGGGCTGGTTGCGTGAAACCGATGAACAGTTTGATCTGATTTTTATCGATCCACCGACGTTCTCAAACTCAAAACGTATGGAAGAATCTTTTGATGTCCAGCGCGACCATATCGTGCTGATGAAAGACCTTAAGCGTCTGTTGCGCCAGGGTGGCACCATTATGTTCTCCAACAATAAACGTGGCTTCAAAATGGACTTTGACGGGCTGGCTAATCTGGGCTTGAGTGCTCAGGAAATCACGCAGAAAACCTTGTCACAAGATTTTGCCCGTAATCGCCAAATTCATAACTGCTGGCTCGTTACTCACGTAGCCAAGGATTAATTGTCATGTCATTGATTAGTATGCACGGTGCCTGGTTGTCGTTTAGTGACGCACCGTTGTTAGATAACACCGAACTTCATATTGAAGAAAACGAACGCGTCTGTCTGGTTGGCCGTAACGGTGCAGGTAAATCCACACTGATGAAAATCCTCAACCGTGAAGTGCCGCTTGATGATGGGCGCATGGTTTACGAACAGGATTTGATTGTCGCGCGTTTGCAACAAGATCCTCCGCGTAATGTCGCGGGCACGGTTTACGACTTCGTTGCGGAAGGCGTGGAAGAGCAGGCAGAGTACCTCAAGGCGTATCACGATATTTCCCATAAAGTGATGACCGACCCGAGCGATAAAAACCTCAATGAAATGGCGCGTATCCAGGAGATTTTGGATCATCAGAACCTCTGGCAACTGGATAGCCGCATCAACGAAGTGCTCGAACAATTAGGCCTGGAAGCTGATACTGAACTGTCGGCACTTTCTGGCGGCTGGTTGCGTAAAGCGGCACTGGGCCGTGCGCTGGTGAGTTCTCCACGCGTTTTGTTGCTTGATGAGCCAACCAACCACCTGGATATCGAAGCTATCGACTGGCTGGAAGGTTTCCTGAAAGAGTTCCAGGGCAGCATTATTTTCATCTCGCACGACCGTTCATTTATTCGCAATATGGCGACGCGTATCGTCGATCTTGATCGCGGCAAACTGGTTTCTTACCCTGGCGATTACGATCAGTATCTGCTGGCAAAAGAAGAAGCTTTGCGTGTTGAAGATCTGCAAAATGCCGAGTTTGATCGCAAACTTGCGCAGGAAGAAGTGTGGATCCGTCAGGGCATTAAAGCACGCCGTACGCGTAACGAAGGCCGTGTGCGTGCCTTGAAAGCGATGCGTAACGAACGTAGTGCTCGTCGTGAAGTGTTGGGCAGCGCTAAAATGCAAGTTGGTGAAGCGGCGCGTTCCGGCAAGATCGTCTTTGAAATGGAAAACGTGTTTTACCAGATCGCTAACAAAAATCTGGTATCCGATTTCTCAGCCCAGGTGCAGCGCAGCGACAAAATTGCGCTGGTGGGGCCAAACGGCTGTGGCAAAACCACATTGTTGAAACTGATGTTAGATCAGTTGAAAGCGGATAGCGGGCGTGTGCATTGCGGTACCAAGCTTGAAGTAGCGTACTTTGACCAACACCGTGCGGAGCTTGATCCTGATCGTACGGTAATGGACAACCTGGCAGAAGGTAAGCAAGAAGTGATGGTGAATGGCAAGCCACGCCATGTACTGGGTTACTTGCAGGACTTCTTGTTCCACCCGAAACGCGCCATGACTCCGGTTCGTGCGTTGTCTGGTGGTGAGCGTAACCGCCTTTTACTGGCGAAGTTATTCCTAAAACCAAGCAACTTGATGATTCTCGATGAACCGACGAATGACCTGGATGTCGAAACGCTTGAATTACTTGAAGAGCTGATTGATGGTTACCAGGGCACGGTCATGTTGGTGAGCCACGATCGTCAATTTGTGGACAACACTGTTACTGAATGCTGGATTTTTGAAGGCGAAGGTAAGATTGGTCGTTACGTCGGTGGTTATCATGACGCCAAAGGTCAACAGGCATCTGCGCAAACTTTGCGCCACTCTGTGGCAGATAAGGCGCAAAACAACCAGCCAGCAAAGGCGGAAGTTGTTAAACGTGCAAGTAGCAAGCTAAGCTATAACCTGCAACGTGAATTAGAGCAATTACCACAACGTCTTGAACAACTTGAAGCGGAACTGGAAGCTATCCAGGCTAAGGTCGGAGATGCTGAGTTTTTCAACCAGCCACACGACGTCACACAAAAAACATTGAGCGACCTGACCACGGCAGAAAAAGCACTGGAAGAGGCTTTTGAACGCTGGGAATATCTTGAAGCTCTGAAAAACGGCGCGTAACACAAGGAGACACGATATGTGTGCCACGCATCATCATCGTTCACACATATTATGCTCACAATGTGACTTACTGGTTGCGCTACCGGTATTGGAGGACGGCCATAAGGCCGTCTGTCCACGTTGCGGTACAACACTTCTCACTCAGTGGTCCTCACCACGTCAACGTCCTACAGCTTATGCGCTGGCAGCTCTGTTTATGTTGCTGCTCGCCAACCTATTTCCCTTCATCAACATGAAAGTAGCAGGACTCAGCAGTGAAGTTTCGCTGCTTGAAATTCCTGGCGTCATGTTCAACGAAGACTACGCAAGCCTCGGCACTTTCTTTATGGTCTTTGTGCAGGCGGTGCCTACGTTCTGTTTAATCACGATTTTGTTATTAGTTAACCAGGTGGCATTACCACTAACTCTTAAAAAGCGCCTGGCACGAATCCTATTCCAGCTAAAGTCCTGGGGTATGGCTGAAATTTTTCTTGCTGGCGTCTTGGTGAGTTTCGTCAAATTAATGGCTTACGGCGATATTGGTGTCGGGAGCAGTTTTATTCCGTGGTGCCTGTTCTGTGTGTTGCAACTGCGGGCTTTCCAGTGTGTGGACCGGCGCTGGCTTTGGGATGATATTGCGCCTGAGCCGGCGATTTCGGTACCGCTTAAAGTCGGTGTATCAGGCCTTCGCCAGGGGCTGCGTTCTTGTTCATGCTGCACAGCAATCGTGCCAGAGGATCAGGAAATTTGTCCCCGCTGCGAAACCAAAGGGTACGTTCGTCGCCGTCATAGCTTGCAATGGACACTCGCTCTGTTGCTGACTTCAATTATGCTTTACCTACCCGCAAATATATTGCCCATCATGATAACCGAAGTATTGGGCAGCAAAATCCCGTCGACGATTATTGCCGGGGTTATTTTGTTGTGGAGCGAAGGCTCTTATCCGGTTGCTGGAGTTATTTTCATCGCCAGTATTTTGGTTCCGACACTGAAAATGTTAGCGATTGCCTGGTTGTGCTGGGATGCTAAAGGCCACGGTCAGCGTGATAGTGAAAGAATGCATTTGATCTACGAGGTGGTCGAATTTGTCGGGCGTTGGTCAATGATCGATGTGTTCGTTATAGCGGTATTATCGGCCCTGGTGCGTATGGGAGGATTGATGAGTATCTACCCGGCGATCGGAGCCGTGATGTTTGCATTAGTAGTGATTTTGACAATGTTTGCAGCGATGACCTTTGACCCTCGCTTGTCCTGGGATCGCGCACCGGATTCAACTCATGAGGAGTCGTCTGAGCATGGAAAATAAAAGCGGGGAAGCAAAAGTAGCAAAGGTGAAAAATTGGTCCCCGGTATGGATTTTCCCTATCGTAACCGTGCTAATCGGCGCGTGGATCTTATTTTATCACTACAGCCATCAAGGGCCTGAAGTCACGCTGATTACCACTAATGCCGAAGGCATCGAAGGTGGGAAAACCATGATTAAAAGCCGCAGTGTGAATGTGGGCGTGGTTGAAAGCGCGGTGCTGTCAGACGATTTGCTTCATGTCGAAATTACAGCCCGGCTGAATTCGGGCATGGAAAAACTTCTGCATAATGACACAGTATTTTGGGTCGTTAAGCCGCAAGTCGGGCGTGAAGGTATTTCCGGGCTTGGTACTCTGCTCTCTGGTGCATATATCGAACTGCAACCGGGCAATAAGGGGTCGCAATCCGCTAAATATGATTTGCTGGATGCTCCTCCACTGGCACCACCTGATGCTAAAGGTATCCGCATTACCCTCGACAGTAATAAAGCAGGGCAGCTTTCTCCAGGTGACCCGGTGCTGTTCCGTGGCTATAGAGTTGGTTCAGTAGAAACGAGTACCTTTGATGCGGCGAAACGTAGCATCAGTTATCAGCTATTCATCAGTGCGCCAAACGATCGCCTCGTGACCAGTAACGTACGCTTCTGGAAAGACAGCGGCATTGCCGTTGATATGTCTTCACAAGGTATGCGCGTAGAGATGGGGTCTCTTACCACGCTGTTTAGCGGCGGTGTTAGTTTTGACGTACCAGAAGGCTGGGAGCTTGGTAAACCTGCGAAACCGGGTAGCGAGTTCAATCTCTTCGACGATCAGAAAAGCATTCAGGATTCTCTGTATACCGATCACATTGACTACCTGATGTTCTTTAAAGATTCAGTGCGTGGCCTGCAGCCAGGAGCACCAGTTGAGTTCCGCGGCATTCGATTGGGAACCGTGGCTAAGGTGCCATTCTTTACCGATGGGATGCGCCAGAAGATCAATGATGACTTCCGTATTCCGGTTCTGATCCGTCTTGAACCTGAGCGTTTGCAAAATCTTGTCGGTGATGATGTCCATATCCAGGACAACATGACAGCGTTGATTAAACGTGGTTTACGAGCGTCTATGAAAACGGGCAGCATTGTTACCGGGGCACTGTTTATCGACCTGGATTTCAATCCTAAAGCGCCGCCGGTAACCGAGTTACCGACATTTGCGGGTTACCCGATAATCCCAACGATGAGTGGTGGACTGGCGCAAATCCAACAACGCTTGCTGGAGACACTGGATAAGATTAACAACTTGCCGCTCAATCCGATGATTGAACAAACCACCAATTCGCTTGCGGAAAGTCAGCGAACCATGAAGCGCTTGCAGCAGACGCTCGATAATCTGAATAAGATTACCGCGAATAAGTCGATGCAATCTTTGCCTGAAGATATGCAGTCGACACTGCGTGAACTTAATCGCAGTATGCAGGGCTTCCAGCCGGGTTCTGCGGCCTACAACAAGATGGTGGCCGATATGCAGCGTCTTGATCAGGTTCTGCGTGAATTGCAGCCTGTACTGCGCACGTTGAACGATAAGAGCAATTCGCTGGTCTTTGAAGCGAAGGATAAAAAAGATCCCCAGCCGAAGAGGGCGAAAGAATGAAAAAATGGCTCCCACTCTTTGCTGCATTGGCTCTAACGGCCTGTAGCAGCAGCGATAATGGAAAGACCTATTACCAGCTACCTCAAAGCTCCGCACCTGCTATGCAGGCCGTGAGCCAGCCTGGAACCCATTTATTGTGGGTAGAGCAGGTTGCGGTTCCTGATTACCTCGCTGGCAATGGCGTGGTTTATCAGACCAGTGAGGTGCAGTACGTCATTGCCTCCAGCAATTTGTGGGCAAGTCCGTTGGATCAGCAATTGCGAAATACTCTTGTCAGCAATCTGAGTAGCGCGTTACCTGGTTGGGTTGTGGCATCACAACCACTAGGCAACGATCAGGATACTCTGAATGTTAACGTGACCGGTTTTCACGGACGTTATGACGGGAAAGTGATTGTAAGTGGCGAGTGGTTGCTCAAACATCAGGGGCAATTGATTAAACGTCCGTTCCACGTTGAGCTGAAGCAAGAAGCTGATGGTTATGATGCCATGGTGAAAACCTTAGCTCAGGCCTGGCAGCAAGAAGCGAAAAGTATCGCTGGTGAGCTGACTCGCTTTAACTAATCATCTCAGTAGCACAAAAAAGCTGCGTCATTCGCCTACAAAGCGGAACGCAGCTTTTCTTTTGGCATTAATTTGTTACCCATGCGTTCTCACACTTTTTGTGCAAAACAAAACTCTTGTAGCTCACATTTATGACATTGGCGTGAATTTTGCGCATTGACGATAGAGGCTTTAGGAGTTATTGCTTATATGTGGTTGCACGTTTTGTGGCCACTGTTTTCTTTCCACCAGATTATATAGAAATGAGGGAAACGAGGCATGAAGAGACAAAAACGAGATCGCCTGGAACGGGCTCATCAACGTGGTTATCAAGCAGGTATCGTCGGACGCTCCAAAGAGATGTGTCCCTATCAGACACTGAATCAAAGGTCGTACTGGATGGGAGGCTGGCGAGAAGCCATGGAAGACAGGGCGGTTACCGCGTAATCACTGTCTCTTTAGAAAAAGAAACCTCCGCATAGCGGAGGTTTCGCGTTTATACCCTTCATACTTCGAGCTGCATCTTTGTTGGCTCGTTCACGCGCCCGACAAATCTGCCTGGAGCAGATTTGAACGCTGTTACCAGCGCCCCGAAGGGGTGAGGCGCATGGATGGGCCGAATAATCACTTACTTATGTAAGCTCATCGGGACTTGCTCTCTTGCCGCCTCGATGCCACTCGAATTATTTTGGGTATAAAATCAGGCTTAGAAAGCGGTGGTGTCTTTGAAAAGACCCACTTTCAGATCGGTGGCGGTGTAAATTACACGGCCATCAACCAACACTTCACCATCTGCCAGGCCCATAATCAGGCGGCGATTGATAACGCGTTTGAAGTGAATACGGTAGCTGACTTTTTTCGCTGTCGGCAGGATCTGACCCGCGAGTTTAACTTCACCCACGCCCAGTGCACGGCCTTTACCTTCACCGCCTAACCAGCCGAGGTAAAAACCTACCAGCTGCCACATCGCATCCAGACCCAGGCAACCAGGCATTACTGGATCGCCGATAAAGTGGCAACCGAAGAACCACAGGTCAGGATTAATATCTAATTCTGCTTCAACGTAACCTTTATCGAAGTTACCACCGTCTTCGGTCATCTTGACGACGCGGTCCATCATCAGCATGGATGGCGCAGGCAAACGTGGGCCTTCAGCACCAAACAGTTCGCCACGACCAGAGGCAAGAAGATCTTCTTTTGTATAGGATTCGCGTTTATCTACCATGTTTACAGTAAGCCTTATTGTAATGAAGCACGCATGTTAGCTAACACGTGTACGCTCAACAAGTCCGATCAGTTTTGATTGAACCAATTGAGCCAACGCAGTGGCCATGGATAGCGGTGCCGAATATCTTGCGCGGATGCCTGAGCGATTCGCTCTTGTACCGCACGCATGAGCGTATTTTGCCCTTCGCCATCCCAGGGCAGATTTGTTAATAAGGGTAGTGCATCAGTGACATCATCGATGGCCCAAATGGTGAATTGCCCTTGTTCTACAGCATCCAGAACGTCCTGATGCAGGCAAAGGTGACGCACGTTGGCAACCGGGATAATCACGCCTTGCTTGCCGGTAAACTCGCGTTGTTGGCAAATTCGGAAGAAACCTTCGATCTTCTCATTCAGACCGCCAACGGGTTGCACTCGACCAAACTGGTCTACGGAACCTGTCACCGCAATATGCTGATAAATAGGTACATTTGCCAGTGCACTGATTAATGCGCAAAGTTCGGCCATTGAGGCACTGTCGCCATCCACTTCACTATAAGACTGTTCAAAAGTCAGAGATGCAGAGAAGGGGATTTGCTGGTCAAGTTGCAACTCAGACATTAAAAATGCCTGCATGATCATCATGCCTTTCGCATGAATATTGCCGCCCAGCTCCGCTTTGCGTTCAACGTCAGTAAACTCACCATCACCGACATGCACCACACAGCTGATACGAGAAGGTTCACCAAATGCACGTGGATGCCCTGGGAACTCAATCACCGACAGGGCATTGATCTGGCCGACCATTTCACCTTCAGTTTCGATGAGGATCTGCTCAAGCAGAATTTCATCTTGCATACGTTCAGCAAGATAACCTTCACGCCACTCACGTTGTGCCAGCATTTGCGTTAGTTCGTCAGCACCGAAACTTTTTTCTTCAGTAAAGGCGGCAACTTCGCGCAACTGACGGCTAATCCACGATGGGCATAGCGGCAGTGTTTCCTGGTCGCCGGTATAACGCACGGCTTCACGGATTAACACTTGCCATGCATCAGTTGCAGGGGCAGGCAGAGATTTTGATTTGGCTACCGCGTAAATCCACTGGCACCATAACGCCATATCATCAGCAGAGGCGATCTGCAGATTTTCTTCAAATTCACTATAAATCGCCGAAGTAGCCAGTTCAGGTTCCATATCCTGGAAGTCTGCCAGCGATTCGCGCTCGCCTACCAGAATCAGTTTCAGGCTCAATGGTAATGAAGGAATATTAATTGGCAGAGGACGCGTTTCGTCAGGTGAAATCCAGTCGAAGCGACCCTGAATGACCATTTGCTTTAGGCGTAACCACAATAGCGGTTGTGCGAGCACACTGCGCAATGACAGCACCAGAATGCCACCGTTTGCACGGTGAACCAGGCCTGGAGTCAGAGTAATTTCGCCTGCAAACTGGCGCACGCAGCCAAACAGCTGGTCCGCTTCAATCCAGTCGGCAGCGACAACCTCAGACAGCCCTGCAAAATTGTCTTCTGCGGACTCGGCCGGGCGTAACGTTACGTGACTGCCTTCTACCAGATAATGACCGCCCGTCAGAGCGTTGTCATGCGACCAGCACTCGCGTGCTGCTTCGGTAATAAGATTAAGGTATTCGGCTTCTTCAGCGGCTTTTACCAGCATCAGATCGGCCGAGGCTACCGGTTGGCTGAGCTGCACCAGTCCGTAAGACAGACGGGGTTGCACAGCGGAGAAAGGGGCAGTTTCGGAATCATAAGGCTGTGCGAAAATTTCCTGATAGCTTTCGGTATCAGGTACAAGAGCACGCCATTCAAGTCGATTAGTCGTCAAAGTCGCTATTTATTAATTAGATGTCAAAGGCGCGATTATACAAGAATAGGGAAGGCAGCACACGGTTTATGCGGAGCGGCAAGTTTACTTAGCTCACAGCTTTCATTTTTCAGGTAAGCGAAAATAAAAAAAACTGTTATTCTGAAATGAGTTACACGGTCACACTGAGATCGCAATGAAATATCAACAGTTGGAAAATCTCGAGAGCGGCTGGAAGTGGAAGTATCTGGTCAAAAAACACCGCGAAGGCGAATTAATTACACGTTACATCGAAGCTAGTGCGGCGAAAGAAGCCGTTGATGAACTGTTACGCTTCGAAAATGAACCTGTGCTTGTGTTGAGTTGGATTGAGAAACATATGAATCCAGAGCTTCATAATCGTATGAAGCAAACTATCCGTGCGCGGCGTAAAAGGCACTTTAATGCCGAGCATCAACATACCCGTAAGAAGTCCATCGACCTTGAATATTTGGTTTGGCAGCGGTTAGCAGGGCTTGCTCATCGACGAGGATGCACTCTCTCAGAAACTATTGTGCAATTGATTGAAGATGCTGAGCGTAAAGAGCAATACGCCAATCAGATGTCATCGCTCAAACAGGATCTCCAGGCTTTGCTAGGCAAAGAGTAGAGGGGCGGTTGTATTGACCCAGAGTTCTATTTTTGGGTTCTGGGTATCCACCAAAGAATAAAAACAAAAAACCCCGCCTTAGCGGGGTTTTTTTATAACGGTAACTTATGCCGCAGGCTGAGTTACAACGTCTTTGATACCTTTAACTTCGATCTCTACGCGACGATCTGGAGCCAGGCAATCAATCAGTTTAGCTTTAGGAGCTACGTTATCACAGGTGTTGCCAGTAACTGGGTTAGATTCGCCCATACCGCGTGGGGAGATCTTGTTAGCTGGGATACCTTTAGAGATCAGGTAATCAACAACTGACTGTGCACGTTTTTCAGACAGTTTGTTGTTGTATTGATCGGAACCGATACGGTCGGTGAAGCCCAGAACTACAACAGAACCATCTTTCGGGTCGAGGTTGCTCAGCTGAGTATACAGCTGATCCAGTGCCTGCTGACCTTCTGGTTTCAGAGTTGCTTTGTTGAAGTTAAACAGAACATCAGACTTCAGAGTGAAGTGCTTGGTCTGTACTTCTGGAGCTGGTGCTGGAGCTGGAGCTACTACTGGAGCTGCAACTTCGCCCTGACCGAAACGGTAAGAAACACCCAGGCTCAACAAGCCGTTGTCTGGACGAGTACCAACGGTAGCAGCGTCACCAATGTTGTTAGTCCACTGGTATTCCAGACGGGTAGCGATATCGCGGGTAACAGCCCACTCGATACCACCAGCAGCCAGCGGAGATACGCCAGTGTCGTGATCGCTTACACGGTTACCAGCAGCATTCATAGCTGTAGAATCTGCACGCCATACCATACCACCCAGACGAGTGTAGATGTCCAGATCGTCAGTGATTGGGTAGCCCAGTTTAGCGGTCAGTTGAACGCCTTGCGCTTTGAAAGCACCGTTTTCTACGCTGCCTTTATATGGCATACGACCTAACCAGTCATAACCCATTTCAAAACCAACGTACGGGTTAACCTGGTAACCACCGAACGCACCAGCACCCAGTTGGCTTTCATGAGTAGGGCCATTACCGATGCCGCTATCATAGCCGTTCTGGTTAGAGAAACCGGTGTCGTGGAATTGGGACCAACCCAACTTACCACCTGCATACCAGGTGTTATCTTTCGGTGCGGCCTGCGCTACGGTAGCGAAGCCAGCCAGTGCCACTGCAATCGCGATAGCTGTCTTTTTCATTTTTTGCGCCTCATTATCATCCAAAAAGGCCATGAGCTTTAAAATCGCTCTAAAGCCCAGGGTTAAATCCTTCGCCCGAGTTTATGCTCACTTGTTACTCTACCGATCAATCGGTGTTATGAAGAGCAACCCTGGCGAGCTAAAGTCTACAACGTAGTTTAAAACTTACAAGTGTGAAGTCCGTCAGGCATATGAAAAAAAACGACTTGTATAAACATTTTCTAACATTTTTGCGCGTAATTCACACTCTAAAGATTTGCTGGAAGGCCGCCTGGAGCGGCTTGGGACGCGGATTCTTGATAATTCACAATGGATTGTCAAGAGTTCATAAAAAGTTCCAGGAATTCTCTTAAATTTACTTAATGATACAAACTAGAATGAATTTTTAGCTCACTTCGTGGTCGACACCCTGTTTCCGAGATACGGGTTGGACGCATAATGAAGCCGATCGCATTCCCTATTTCGGCGGCAGATGACAGTTGCGAATGCTCTTCATTCGTCAATTCTTCAGGTAACCAACCGATAACAACACTGTAATTTCCTGTCTGCAATGCTTTTACCATAGCATCTACTGTGAAAAGTGGATCTAACTGGCTCACTTGCATAACTTTTGCCAGCGGAAGACCTGCTGATTGTACCCACTGACGACTTAATTTCTGCTGTGGTGTTAGCCACAGCTGCCAGCGTGACTGTTGCCCCAGTTGTTGAAGCAGTGGCAATAAAACCAGCTGTGTAACCCATGGCTGATCTTCGCTGTAGATCACTTCACTGATCAACCCTTTAATTTTGTTACCTGCTGATGACTGGGCCACAGAAGGCACAGTATTTGTAACAGTGGCAACCTGAGTTCGAACGTTATGTGAATGCATAGTTAATCCCGCCTGATGGGTTACTGTATGGATATACAGTAATACCTGTTTGGATAAAGATCAATCTAAATTTCGGAAAGTGTCTCGCAATTTCATCATGTAATTCGACGGAAAGTGAGAATGTGATTGCGGTGAGTGATTAGGTTACTTATTTTCGTACTACAGGAAGCGGTAATAAACTGTGATGATGCGTTAATACATGATATTTAGGGATATATTCATGAAAAATAAATCATATGCAAGGATTCATCAGTCCAAAGAATACTTATCACCACTAGGGGAAATAGGCTGTCGATCGCTATTTGGTGGATATAGCCTGACGGTAGAAAATGTTGTGTTTGCCATGGTTTCAGAAGGGGAGCTCTACCTGCGAGCATGTGAACAAACGGAAGTCTATTTTGTTAAACGAGCCTCGCAGCCTCTGCTCTACAATAAACGCGGACGTACTATCGAACTAAATTATTACCGCGTTGATGAGGGGTTGTGGAGCGATCGGGAAAAGCTAGTGCAACTGTCAATGGATGCTCTATTCAGTGCCCGGCGCCAAAAATCCCGGCAGCGTGCTCAGCAAAGGCTTAAAGATTTACCCAATTTAACGCACAGTCTGGAAATGATGTTGTGGGAAGTCGGTATTGCCGATGTACGTACCCTTCATGCCTACGGCGCAAAGCGCTCCTGGATAAAGCTTAGAGGCATTAAGAAAGGGCTTGGCGTACAGGTATTGCTGGCATTAGCTGGTGCTATTTGCGGAATTCATGAGGCTGCACTCCCGGCGGCAACGCGCCAGGAGTTGGTCGAGTGGGGGCATCATTACGAGAAACGCCAAAGGCGTTAATCGTGTTGTTGCGACACAAGTTGTTGAAGGCGCGATATCTCAGGTAATAGCGCAACCAGCAGACCAACCTGCTGAAGCACCAGTGGCTCTTTGGAGTCTGGTTGCGGTTCAAGTGTGGTTATACGTTCAGATAGTCCCTGAAGTGCTTTTTGTACTCGTTCTTCATCTGCTGGCAGGTGATGAAGTGCATCGTCGACGTAGCACACAGCATCATCAAGCAGGAGCAAAATATCCTCGTTGGTCAGTCTTTCACGATGTGCACCCAACGCTGAAATATAGCTGTTGAAGGTATGATTCAGGCACAATAGTCGAAATGCTGTTTCCCGCATCTCCGGTGAAACACGCGGTTCAGACGACATATTCGACACAACAGAAGCCAGTTCAGCATCTTTGTTATGTGCATCCCGGCGTGCAATACGGTACTCAAGCCTATTGTCACGACCCTGGTGATATTGCTCAAGAATCGCATCCAGATAACGGCAGTTAGCGTTAAATGCACGCTCCACCACTAATGGCAATCTGCGAAAACGCCAGTCAGGCCAGATGAAACTGACTGCGGCCCAGGCTATGGCACATCCTAATAAGGTATCGAAGATACGTGGCATTGCGACTTCAAACCCTTCGCCCAACAGGTTGAAACAGAGCAACACTAGCAAGGTGATAAACATGGTGGCGTGCGCATATTGTACGTTGCGAAAAGCAAAGAACAGCACGCCGGTAATCACAATTAAAACAAGCTGTCCTTCAATTGATGGCACAAAGAACAATACCGGAAGCCCGACAGCCACGCCTACCAAAGTGCCAATAATACGTAAAGCCAGGCGTCGGCGAGTGGCGCTGTAGTTAGGCTGGCAAACAAAAAGGCTGGTCAACAGTATCCAGTAGCCATGTTTTAACCCGGTGAATTGAATAAACGCATAGCCGACGCATAGTACAACGGACATGCGCACCGCATGGCGGAATAACGCTGATTCTGGAGTTAAATTCCGTTTTAATCGCTGCCAGATATCACCAAAGCCAGTTAAGCGATCATCCAACAGTCGGTTTTCAATATCGCTGTGCGGCGCGGCGAGGGCTTGTTCAGATTCAATAGTTGCTAACTGAGCATCAATGGCGCGCAAATTACTCACCAGGAAGCCAAGTGCTTTTAATTCACTGGCCAGAGACTGATCCGTTTTTAATCTCTCAATGGCGGCGTCAAGATGGGTAAACGCTCGCTCGAACCGTGGGTCATGTTGATATTTCACGCGTAATAAAACGGAGCGTGAAAGCTGCAAGCAGGCCTGAGATTGCATGGTTAACAGGCGTTGAAAGCGAAACATGATGTCGCTGTAGCGAAACTTATCGCGCAGTGCCTGGTACTGGATGTGGGAAGAGCTGGCGCGCTCATGAATATCCTGAGCGACAAAATAGTAGTGCAGAGTCCGCCGAGTGCCTCGCTGCCCACGATCTCCTCGTAAGCGCGTCAGCAACGAGCCTTTGGTTTGATTCAACATTGTCACAAGCTGGCTATTCGCCATCGCAAGTTCAAGCATTGGTGCCTGGCTTTCTTCTTCGATATCGGGGTCAAATAGGGTTGCTTTGACTTCGAGATAACGCGCGAGGCTTTCATAACAGCGTGCCAGGTTATCCTGAAGCGGTCGAATCGGGAATATAAGATGCCCAGCAAGTGTCAGTAAGTTGTACCAGATGGCACCTGCCAACAGCAAAATAGGTTGTTGATACCAGTGATCGTACAAAGAAATGCCGAGCATGGTATAGATGGCGATAAGCAGCGCCCCAAAAGCGATAGTGGCGTAACGCTGACCTAATCCTCCCAGAAGAATAAACCCGCTGGTGGAAACCATTAGCCCAATACCAAACAGTACAGGCCATGGATATAACAACTCCACCGATGCGGAAGCGATGAAGAAACTAACCAAAGTAATCAGAAGATTACGTATACGCCCGGTGAGACGGTCATCTAAATCTGCAAGAGCTGCGGCAACAACGCCAAGCGTTAACGGAATAGTGAGCTTGACCTCGCCCAACCACCATGGGAAGGCAGCGGTGCCCGTAAGCGCAATGAAAATACGTAAGTTATAGAGCCAGGTGCTGTTCCAGGTATAGCGGCGCAGAATTGGGCTAAGCATTAATACTCACTATTCTTGTCAAATTTACTGGAAACGACGTCGTGCATTAGCTTCACGTGCAGCCTGTGCAGTTTCTACAGAAACGACACGGCGACCCACTGGCCAAAGTGCAATCGCTGCTATCTTGAAGTTAGCGATTCCTACAGGAATACCGATAATAGTGATGCACTGTGCAATCCCGGTACAAATGTGCAACACACATAGCCACCAGCCGAAAAATACTAGCCAGAGAATGTTTAGCAGCGTGCCGCCGGTGTTCAGGATGGCGCTTTTACCCTGCGGGTTGAGCTCATCAACATGAACCGCTTCATTGCCATACGGAACGAACGAGAGTTTAGTTATCTCCCAGCAGGAACGAGTCAGCGGGAGAGTGAAAATAAAAATGATACTGACGAGAGTGGCCAGCAACCAAGAGAGAGTGGTGAGGAAACCACCCAGTACAAAGTTCAATACATTAAGGACTGTACGCATAATCACTCTTTGTTGGTATGAATGTAGATAAATGAATAACCACAGCAATTGTAACGCGTTTTTACTCTGGAGCGTCATTCCTTCGGCGGGTAAACTTAACCACAACCATTTTTTGGATCAGGCAAAGCGTAATGGAATTGAAAGCGACTTCCCTTGGCAAACATTTAGCACAACATCCCTACAATCGGGTGAGATTACTGACTGCGGGTGTAGAGGTAAAGGGCGATCGTCATGAATACCTTATTCCATTCAATCAGTTAATCGCAATTAATTGCAAGCGTGGTCTGGTTTGGGGCGAGCTGGAATTTGTCTTGCCCGATGATAAAGTCGTGCGTTTGCATGGTACGGAATGGAGTGAAACGCAGCACTTTTATCATCACCTGAACGAACTCTGGCAGAACTGGAGCACTGAAATGAGCGAAGTGGCAGCTCAGGTGCTACAACAGCAATATGCCGAAATAACGCGCAGGATTCAGCAAGAGAAATGGTTCAAACGCAGTGATATGCAGGCGTTACAGCAAAATGTTCGCGCTGCGTTTTCAGCACTACCGCTGCCATTAGCACGGCTTGATGAATTCGAAAATTGCCGCGAACTTTGGTTTCATTGTAAAGCCTGGCTTGAACAAGGTGATACGCGCCGCCATCAACGCAATACCGCTTTTACCAATCACATGCTGGAAAAGTATGCTGACTTTTTCCAGCACATAGAAAGTTCTCCTCTGAATCCTTCTCAGGCTCGTGCCGTCGTCAATGGCGAAGATTCGCTATTAGTGCTCGCGGGGGCGGGGAGTGGCAAAACCTCCGTTCTTGTTGCTCGAGCTGGTTGGCTATTACAACGTGGCGAAGCCAGTGAAGAACAAATCCTGCTGCTGGCATTTGGGCGCAAAGCTGCGCAGGAGATGGATCAGCGAATTGCCGAACGCTTGAATACCGATGCTATCTCCGCGCGTACGTTTCATGCTATTGCATTGCATATCATTCAGCAAGGAAGCAAAAAAGTGCCGCGTGTTAGCGAGCTGGAATCCGATACCACGGCACGCCACCAATTGCTAATTGAAAGCTGGCAACAGCAGTGTCGTGAGAAAAAAGCGCAGGCAAAAGGCTGGCGTGAGTGGTTACGAGACGAGCTGCAATGGGAAGTGCCTGAAGGTGAATACTGGAAAGATGAACGTTTAGCTAAACGTCTGGCAAGCCGGTTAGATCGCTGGTTGGGGTTATTGCGTATGCATGGTGGTTCGCAGGCAGAAATGATTGCCGCAGCGCCTGAAGAGGTCCGCGATCTCTTTGCCAAACGCGTCAAGCTAATGGCCCCGTTACTGAAAAGTTGGAAAACTGCGCTGAAAGCTGAAGAAGCAGTCGATTTTTCGGGCTTGATTCATCAGGCTATTAATGTGCTGGAAAAGGGGCGGTTTATTAGCCCGTGGAAGCATATTTTAGTGGATGAATTTCAGGACATCTCGCCGCAGCGTGCAGCACTGCTGGCGGCACTCAGAAAACAAAACTCGCATACTTCGTTATATGCGGTGGGTGATGACTGGCAGGCAATTTATCGATTCAGTGGTGCAGAAATGTCGCTGACCACCGCTTTTGCTCACCATTTTGGCGATGCAGACCAGTGTGCGTTAGATACCACTTATCGCTTCAACGATCGCATAGGTGAAATAGCGAATCTGTTCGTACAGCAAAATCCGCATCAGTTGGCTAAGCCATTAAACAGTCTATCTAAAGGCGATAAAAAATCCGTCACGTTATTGGCTGATGACCAGCTCGAAGCACTGCTGGATAAGATGAGCGGATATGTGAACCCGCAGCAGCGCATTCTGGTTCTGGCCCGTTACCATCATTTACGTCCGGCGATTCTGGAAAAGGCAGTAACACGCTGGCCAAAGCTCGCCATTGATTTTATGACTATTCATGCCAGTAAAGGGCAGCAGGCTGACTACGTTGTGGTGTTGGGCTTACAGCAGGGTAAAGATGGTTTCCCGGCTGTAGCACGAGAATCGGTAATGGAAAAGGCATTATTGCCGCAGCCGGAAGATTATCCTGATGCTGAAGAAAGGCGATTATTGTATGTGGCGATGACGCGGGCCCGTCATCGAGTCTGGCTTTTATTCAACAAACAGGAACCGTCCAGTTTTGTCGATATCCTGAAACATCTTGGCGTGCCCGCAGCAAACCGACCGTAATTACTTCAGTCGTTCTGCCAGATAACGTGCGTAATCGGGGATTAAAATTTCAACTGCCTGATTAAAACCCGGTGACTGAATAATAAAATCGGCGGTTGATAAGTTAGTTGCAACAGGTATGTTCCACACAGTTGCCAGACGTAGCAATGCTTTAACGTCAGGATCGTGTGGAACTGCATTAAGCGGGTCCCAGAAGAAAATCAGCACATCAATTTTCCCTTCGGAAATCAAAGCACCGACTTGCTGATCGCCACCCATCGGGCCGCTAAGCATAGCGTTGACATCAAGACCGCTGCCACGCTGGATGAGATTTCCGGTGGTGCCGGTCGCGTACAATACGTGATGTGAAAGATTAACTTTATGGCGCTCAACCCATTTCAATAAGGCATCTTTACAGTGGTCATGCGCAACCAGCGCAATATGTTTTTTTTCCCCCAGGGTGCGGGTCGTTAATTCCATTGGTTAATCCTGATTGATTTATATTGGCTACAGCTTACTGGAAGCCACTGATGCTGCAAGAGAAGGGTGTCAAAAATGCGTGATTTGGAAGTCAATTATTGCGTTGGATTATCTTTTGCCCATTGCAAGAAACGGTCGCGGGTAGGTTTATCTGCTTGTAGAAACCAATATCTGAGGCGCTGCTCGATTAACGTATCGGATTGACGAGGCGGAGCGTCGAGTTCAGATGTTTTCGAGAGTAGTTCGCTGTCGTCTGCCATCATAGTGGCGAATCCTTTTACCGCCGCCGTTTTCCCCGATTTGTTGTAGACCTGAGTATCCCGCTCGTAGTCGATTCCCTGTGATGCGTTTTTAACCGGCAAAATATCTACTTTCGATGGGATGACTCCAGCGTCACCATCGAGCAACTGAAGATGAGGTGCCAGGTCAAATTCATCGCTGTCTTTATCATTTTCAATCCGTGGGATATTGAAATTTACCTGGCTGACTTCTTTGGTATCGAAACTCACCACTAAAGGTGGGGAAATATAAAGGCGCTGTTCTCGCGTGTTGGTTCTGATATTTTTTTCTACACGAAATACTAGCTGATGCGGACCGTTGTCCAACTCAATGCTATCAGCACCTCTTAGCAAAGAACTGGAAACTTTTTTCCCATCCAGTACCAGCAAGTCGATCTCTGTGGACAGACGCAGGGTTGTCGCCCTCGATTCACCAGGCAAAAGAAGGATCCAGCATAGTGCGATTAAGAACACGGTTCTCATCAATTTCTCCTGCCTGAGGGTAAATAGGACCATCCCTTACTGAATGTTTCAAAGTTTTTCATATGGACGGTTCATTAACATATAGACATATTCTCAATAATTGCTCTACTACCAGCGTATGGGAAAGATGGTGAGTCAGTAACGGATGACATACACTTTTGATTACAGAGTCCCAGCGGAGAGAGTGATGAAACAGGCTGATATCGAAACTATTCTAAAAGATACCCGAACCATTGCGCTGGTCGGTGCCAGTGATAAGCCAGATCGCCCAAGCTATCGGGTGATGGCGTATTTGCTCGATCAAGGATATGAAGTGATCCCGGTGTCCCCAAAAGTGGCGGGTAAAACCCTGTTAGGGCAGCAGGGTTATGGCTCACTTGCAGAAATACCTAAGAAAGTTGATATGGTCGACGTGTTCAGAAATTCGGAAGCAGCATGGGAAGTGGCACGCGAAGCGATAGCCATTGGCGCCAAAACGTTATGGATGCAGTTAGGCGTGATTAATGAGCAAGCTGCTGTCCTTGCGCAAGATGCCGGTTTAAACGTGGTGATGGATAAATGTCCGGCAATTGAAATACCAAGACTAGGTCTGGCTAAATAATAAAAAACCCCGCGATTGCGTAACACCATTCATTTAAGCTAATGAATTAGGGGAAACGCCGGGATTTGGTTCCCGGAGGGACACCAAACCCGGTGGTCGCCCCCGGATATCTCATTCTTAAACTAACGGTGTTACCGCAATTGCGGGGTTTTTGCTAATTACGCAGGCGAGGTGCCTGAAGCTGTTGCCGTATCGAAGCCGCCAATTCATCCATCGACGGTTGTTCGGGATGCTCGTCTTGTGACTCCCCACTTAACTGGGCTTCAGCAAGATAGGTGTGCACAGCCTGGCCATCATCATCTTCCATCACTACATGATACCAGGGTGCACTACGGAGGGCATCGTTGTCGGCCAGTTCATCTTCTGCCGGCTCATCCAGAGAGTATTCCGGGTCGATATCGACCACTACCCCCAGATAACCCAACAAAGAGTGTCGTACTTGCTGGCCTATGCCGAATTTGCTGGCAATCATAGTCACCTCCTGAGAAACATTACCTGCCATTAATGTGCGGGCAAGTTTTTGTAATTCAAGTTACATGATGCGACAGGCAAACCCTTTCAGATACAGCCCTTCCGGGTAGGTGGCGATCACAGGGTGATCTGCGGCCTGGCGGAACTGCTCTATAAATTGTACATCACGCCCGGCATCTACGGCGGCATCAGCGATGATTTTCTGGAATAAATCTGTCGTCATTAAACCAGAACATGAGAACGTCATCAGAATGCCACCCGGATTCAACAGCTGAATTGCCAGCATATTGATATCTTTGTATCCACGGCAGGCACCCATCAGTTGGTTCTTATTCTCGACGAATTTTGGTGGGTCCATAATGATAACGTCGAACTTCTCACCCTGATCGCGGTATTTGCGCAGCAGTTTGAATACATCATCACGCACGAATTCAGCTTTGCTCAGGTCGAGTTTGTTCAGCTCAACGTTTTGCTTCGCAACATCTAATGCATCCTGAGATGTATCAACACTGACAACCTGGCGGCAGCCACCCATTAATGCGGAAACCGCAAAACCGCCGGTGTAAGAGAAGCAGTTCAGCACGCGCTTATCTTTCACATACTGGCGAGTTGAAAAGCGGCTGTCGCGCTGGTCAAGGTAGTAACCCGTTTTATGGCCGCCTTTAATATCGACCAGCAACTTCATGCCGTGTTCTTCGATTGGCAACAAATCAGGTGGCAGTTCACCGCTGATCGGGCCTTGCGTCAGTTCCATTCCTTCTTTCTTACGAACCGCAACATCGGAACGGTCGTAAATAGCGCATTCTGGATAGAGATTTTGCAAAGCAGCAACCAGCGCAGGGCGTTGATATTCAGCGCCAGCGGAAAGTAATTGCAGCACAAGGAAGTTGCCGAAGCGGTCAATCGTCACACCTGGCAAACCATCAGACTCGCCAGCAATCAGACGATAACTATCCAGCCCGTCGCGAGCCGCGAGCCATTCACGCCAGACCTGTGCCTGCTGCAAACGACGAGTGAAGAAATCGATGTCGATGCTTTCATTCGCATCGAAAGTCCAGACGCGCGCACGGATTTGCGAAGATGGCGAATAAGCGGCGCGTGCCAGCCATTTGCCATTGCTATCCACAACATCAATTGTTTCACCGAGATTGGCTTTGCCTTCCATGCGTGCAACAGCACCAGAAAACACCCACGGATGACGGCGCAATAACGATTTTTCGCGCCCTTTGGTTAACACTAAACGTACACTCATAATTTGCTATGCTTTCTTGCTAATAATTTGGCGCCATTTTCCGGGTTAGACCGGCTAAATGCAACGCAAGAACCCGAAACGGAGGAAGTTATGGCCACAGTATGCACACTTGCCTGGGTCCACGGCCTGGTTCAGGGGGTTGGGTTCCGCTACAGCACCCAGCGTGAAGGGTTAAAACTGGGGTTAACCGGTTATGCCCGTAATATGGATGATGGTAGCGTTGAGGTATTAGCCTGCGGCGAAGAGCAGCAGGTTGATAAACTTATCGCGTGGCTAAAAGCGGGAGGGCCACGCAGCGCTCGGGTCGATAAAGTGCTGACTGAGCCGCATCAACCCGATCGCCAATGGACCGATTTCAGTATTCGCTACTAAATGCACTTCACCGGCTTTGGCAGGCCTGCAATTTTGGTTGCCTGCTTAGCCGGCCCTTTTGGGAACAAACGGTATAGATAGCGGCTATTGCCTTTCTCTTCGCCAAATTTGTTAGCCATCGCTTTAACCAACATGCGAATCGCCGGGGAGGTATTAAATTCGAGGTAAAACTCGCGCACGAATCTCACTACTTCCCAGTGTTCAACTGCAAGGGTAATACCTTCATTGGCGGCAATAGCTTCGGCAAGCGGTTCACTCCACTCCTGGCTATTTTTCAGATAACCATCGGCATCTGTTTCTATTTCTCGGCCTTCAAACATCAACATAATTATTCTTTGCTCCAGACAAACTGGCGGCAGTGTAGCAAATTTTAGCGTGTCAGAAAAAACAAAGCCCCGCGATAGCGAGGCTTTGGATGGGGAACAAGCAGCGATTAGTCGCGGCTTGCGAAGCCCAGGATGCTCAACAGGCTGATAAAGATGTTGTACAGAGAAACGTACAAGCTCACCGTTGCGCGGATGTAGTTAGTTTCACCGCCGCGGATGATATTGCTGGTCTCAAACAAAATCGCGCCAGAAGAGATCAGAATAAATACCGCGCTGATTGCCAGGTGCAGAGCAGGCAGCTGCAGGAAGATGTTCGCAACCATACCCACCAACACCACGACTACGCCTGCCATCAGCATACCGCCGAGGAAGGACATGTCTTTTTTGGTGGTCAGCACATAAGCGGAGCAGCTAAAGAACACCAGCGCCGTGCCACCTAATGCCATACCAATCACATCACCCATACCGGCAGAGATGTAGGAGTTAAGCATTGGGCCGAGGATATACCCCAGGAACCCGGTGAATGCGAAGGCAGCAAGGATACCCGTCGGTTTATCAGCCAGGCGGTAAGTTAAAAACATCAGACCATACATACCAACCAGCGTCAGAATCAGACCTGGAGATGGCAGCATCAACACGGTGCTTGCGGTTGCGGTAATCGCAGAGAACGCCAGCGTCAGGCTGAGCAAGAAATAGGTGTTACGCAGTACCTTGTGGGTACTTAGCAGTGACGAACGGTCACGCGAGGAAGTAATTATGCGATCCATTCAGAAACTCTCTCTTATAACAGGTGTATATGGTGACTGAGAATAATAGCCTCCTTTATTGCAAGGAAGCCCTTTTACCCATCTTTACCTTGCTCTGATTTAATTCACAGATTCGATATCTGTCATAAAACTCACTTATATGTGGCTGAAAATTATTGCTTTAATCATTTCCGATGCTAAGAGTGTTAACCGTACCGTCGTTAATAACTCAAATAAGGCGTGTTTAATGAAAGCAAATAACCACATCACAATTATCAGATCGTTTGTCGCTCTTGGCGTTGCTTGTGCAATTTCTGGAGCCTGGGCTGCCAATGTGCCAGCAGGAACAGAGTTGGCCGCAAAACAGGAATTAGTTCGTAACAACGGCAGCGAGCCAGCCTCGCTTGATCCTCATAAAGTCGAAAGCAGTGTTGAGTCGAGTATTATTAGTGACTTTTTTGAAGGTTTGGTAGAAGTACGCAACGATGGTTCGATTGAACCAAGGCTTGCTGAAAAATGGGAACAGAAAAGCAGTACGGTTTGGGTTTTCCATCTTCGCCCTGGCATTAAATGGTCTAATGGTGAGCCGATCACCGCTGAAGATGTGGTCTGGAGTTGGCAGCGCCTGGTTGACCCCAAAATAGGATCACCTTATGCGAGCTATCTCGGCAATATGCATGTGGAAAACGCTGCAGATATTGCAGAAGGTAAAAAATCCCCTGATACGTTAGGTGTTAAAGCGTTAGATGATGCAACGCTACAAGTTACGCTGACTCAACCTACCGCCGCATTTCTCGCAATGCTTGCACACACCTCGCTGGTGGTTGTTGATAAAGCCGTCGTAGAGAAGTTCGGCGACAAATGGACGCAGCCTGCGAATTTTGTGAGTAGTGGGCCATACACACTTTCTGATTGGGTGGTAAACGAAAAAGTCATCGGGGTGCGTAATAAAAACTATTGGGACGATAGCCACACCGTTATTAATAAAGTGACTTACTTACCCATCGCTTCCGAAACTGCCGATATCAATCGCTATAAAGCAGGTGAAATAGATATTGTTTTAACTGTCCCACAGACACAGTTTGCTTCATTAAAAAAATCCATTCCGGATCAGGTTCATGTGACACCTAAGCTTGCAACCTACTACTACCAGTTCAATACAACCAAAGCTCCATTTAATGATCCGCGCGTTCGCCGGGCGCTCAATATGGCGTTGGATAAAGACATCATCGCTGAGAAAGTATTAGGACAGGGGCAGATCCCTGCCTGGGTTATCAGTCAGAAAAACATCGGCGGTGTCGAACTAAAATCTCCTGACTATGCGTCCTGGAGCCATGAGAAGCGTGTAACTGAAGCCAAAAAACTACTGGAAGAAGCGGGATTTAATACGTCTCACCCATTGAGTTTCAATCTGTTGTACAACACCTCTGAGTCACATCAGCGCATTGCGATTGCGGCCAGTTCAATGTGGAAGAAAAATCTGGGTGTTGAAGCGAAGCTGCAAAATCAGGAATGGAAAACGATGCTTGATACCATGCACAACGGGACTTTTGACGTCGTGCGCTATGCGTGGATTGCTGATTACGACGATGCGGCGACGTTCCTGAATAACTTCCGTACAGGCGATAGTGAAAACACCTCGAAGTACAGCAATGCTGCTTTTGATGACGCACTGAAAAATGCAGCGAAGGCAGACAACGTTGCGCAGCGCGGCAAGTTCTACCAACAGGCCGAGGATAAACTGGCGGAAGATGTGCCAGCGATTCCCGTTTATCACTATGTTTTAGTCCAGTTAGTGAAACCTTATGTCGGTGGATACGCGCCAAATAATCTTGGTTTCTACTACACCAAAGATATGTTTATCAAAAAACACTAGGGCGCATTTCATTTTGGGAGGCTAAACCCACAATGATTTCTGCTATTAACCCAATCAAATTGTTGAAGTTTTGCCCAAACAATACCGAATTGGTGATTAATCAGGCGAACGAACAAAATCGTGCTTTACATGAAGTATGGGGATGTTTATAGTTCGCCTCGTTGGAAGCGTGGCCGAGTGGTTGAAGGCACCGGTCTTGAAAACCGGCGATCCGAAAGGGTTCTAGAGTTCGAATCTCTACGCTTCCACCAACATTTTAGCCCCAGCTTAGAAATAAGCTGGGGCTTTTTCGTTTCTGTTTGTTGGTGTTTCAAACAAATAAACCAGATTTGATGATTTTTCAGGCGAACGAACAAAATCACTCTTTACATGCAGTTTGGGTATGTTTATAGTTCGCCTCGTTGGAAGCGTGGCCGAGTGGTTGAAGGCACCGGTCTTGAAAACCGGCGATCCGAAAGGGTTCTAGAGTTCGAATCTCTACGCTTCCACCAACATTTTAGCCCCAGCTT